>NZ_DALZQC010000054.1:0-21094 GCF_032017145.1 Brevundimonas sp. | reverse complement strand
GCCTTGAATCAGCAATCAGAGGATTTGGGAATCCAGTTTGTCCACGCCGCCTAGGCTCTGCGGCGATAGTCGATCCGCACCAGGAAGGTCCGTGTGCGCCAGTCGGCGGTTGCGGGCGCGCGGGGGAAGGGCGTGGCGTTTCGGATGGCGTCCAGGGCGAGCATGTCCAGGCTCGGATCGCCGCTGGTGGCGAATACGGCGCTGTCGTTGACGCGGCCCCGGCGGTCCAGAACGAAGCGGATGGTGGCGACGCCCGTGGCGCGTCCGGCGGCGTGGCCCTTGTGCGCCTCGACCCAGGCGATCACTTCGGCGGCGTAACGATCCTCGTTAGGAGTGGCGGTCGCGCCTAGCGTGCCGGCGCCGCCGCCCTGCGTTCGGCCGGCGCGGGAGGGTGGGACGTCGGTGTTCGAGGTCAGCCCCGGCGCGGCGGAGACGGCGCTTTCGACGGAGGATGTCCGCATTGGCGCGAGGGAGTTCGGCGTCGGATCTGGAGACACGGACACGGTGTCAGGCGCCAAGGGATGCAGCACAGTCCGTCGGGGTCTGGGCGGTTGCGGCGCAGGCCGGTTCGCTGAAGCCGTCGGTACGGTGGTCGCGGCCTGGGCGGCGGTCGAAGATGTGTCATCGAAGCAGGGGGAAGGCTCCAGCGTCAGATTCACGACTGGTGCGCCGCCGTCCGCATGCTGCCCCGGCCTTTCGGGCGGGAGGTTCGCAAGAAACAACACCGCGTGGGCGGCCGTCACAGATAGGACGACAAAACCCCGCAGCGGAATCTGGAGGGTTTGTCCGCGCATACGGCTCTCCTAGAAAACGCAGGACGGATATGCAATTGCGAATCGCTTGCATTATCTAGGCCTCGCCGTTAAGCCGCCCGGCAGTTTTGGGAAGGGCCGCCATGCGGATGTTTAGTCTCCACACCACCAGTCTTGCCGTGATGATGGCGGCGATCGCGGTTCCGGCCGTCGCCCAGGAGGCCCAGATTCCGACTGTGGTGGTCGAGGCGGACGAGAAGGCGGCGCCGGTCTATCGCTTCGGCGATCCGGTTGACTCTGGAACCACGAAGATCGATCACGGCTCGGTCGAAAGCCGCGCGCCGGGATCAGGCGATGTCAACGAGGTGCTCAAGGCGCTGCCGACGGTGCAGTTCACCAGCCGGCAAGGCCGCGCGACGCGGACGGAGTTGCAGGATCTGAGGCCGGAGAATCTGTCGATCTCGGGCGGGTCGATCTACGAAAACCTGTTCGTCATCGACGGCGTGGGCGTGAACTCGCGCCTGGACGTGTCGGGCACGAATCCCCAGCACTATATCGAGGGCAATACGGCGGCCTCGGCCCAGACGGTGTGGGTGGACGCCAATCTGGTGGAATCGCTGACCCTGCGCGACTCCAACGTGTCGGCGCGATACAGCCAGTTCACCGGCGGCGTGCTGGAGATCGCCACGCGCAGGCCCGGACGACGCTTCGGGGCGGAGACCTACTATGGAGAGACGCGTCCGGGTCTCGCGGAGTTTCGGGTGTCGGATCGCGTCCGGGACGCGATCTCGGGGCCGTTGCCTCAAGAGCCGGACTACGAGAAACATCGCTATGGCCTGACGGTCGACCTGCCGTTCGGAGATCGCGTTCGAACCTTGTTGGCCTACAACCTGTCCGATGTGACGGTGACGAACTATCGCGGCGCCAACTGGCTGAAGTACGGCGATTACGGGCTGAGGAGCCGCAGCGAGACGGTGATGCTGAAGGCCGAGGCGGGCCTGTCGGCGAACCTGCTGCTGACGTCGCAGTTCGTCTGGAGCCCCTATGAGAGCCGTTCGTCGCACGCCAACGGGATCGACAACTATGTGACCCTGAACGGCGGGGGCTTCACCGGCAAGATCGGGCTGGAGGGGCGACTGGGCGAGCGGCGCTGGGAGCTGCAGCTCAGCCACGCCTTCTCGAACAACGATCGCGACAGCGATCGTCCCGGAACGGTGAATGTGAACACTGGCGGCGGGTCGGGGATCGACTGGTGCTCGGGAAGCAGCTGCTCGCTGGGCGGGCCC
This sequence comes from Brevundimonas sp., assembly GCF_032017145.1. Classification (GTDB taxonomy): domain Bacteria; phylum Pseudomonadota; class Alphaproteobacteria; order Caulobacterales; family Caulobacteraceae; genus Brevundimonas. Next base: position 19,056 of record NZ_DALZQC010000054.1, on the reverse strand, counting down.
GGCATACTGGAGCAGAGCCAGAGCGAGACCGGTCTGGAGGGCCGATGGGAACAGCCGTTGCTGGGAGGCGCGCTGAGCGCGGGATTCCAGGTCGCCTATATCGAAGGCGAAAAAGGGCAGCCTTACAGCGCCGCCTTTCGCCACGTCAGCACGACCGCCTATCCGGTGGTTCCGAACGAGATCAATCCAAACACCGTCTGCGCCGATCCAGCGGAGGAGGTGGCGGGCACATGCGTCACCGGGCGCTACGCCCTGGCCCAGCGCAATGATGCGACCGCCTTCCACACCAAGAGGGATCTGACCAGTACTGGAGTGTGGGCCGAATACGAGACGGACTGGCGCGGCTTCATGGTTCGGGCCGGGTTGCGCTACGATTACGAGACCTTCCTGGGCAATCACAATCTGGCGCCCCGCCTGTCGATCAGCCGGGATCTGCCGTGGGCCCTGAACCTGACGGTCGGGGCGAACCGATACTACGGCCGCAGTTTCCTGGGTTACGCCCTGCGCGAGGACTATCCCGGCAACCGCATCTATCAACGTCGGCCGACCATCGTCGGGACGCAGCGGATATGGTCGAACACCTGGTATCTGACCAACCATTCCGAGACGGCGAGATATTCGAACGCCAATCTGGCGACGCCCTATTCGGACGAACTGACGGCGGTGCTGACGGGCCGCGTGCCGCTGATCGGCGGCGACTTCCGCCTGAAGGGGATCACCAGGAACGGCGAGGACCAGTTCGCCAGTTCGCGCGCGACCAGCGAGGTCTACGACCGGGAAACGGGCGGAACATCGACGCGGCAAGTCTATACGATCACCAATGACGGCTCGACCCGGTACAAGGGACTGTCGCTGGAGTATGTCCGTCAACTGGGCGACCATCACGCGGTTACCTTCAGCGCCAATGTCTCCCACACCTCGTCGTCCAACATCAGCTATTTCGACCTGGCGGACGACACCGAGTACGATCAGGTTCTGGTCTATTACCAGGGCGAGATCAGGCCGCTGCTGGAGGTGACGGCGGAGAACCAACTCGTCGACTATGCGGCGCCGCTGATTCTGAACGCGGACTGGAGCGCCAACTGGTTCGGAGGGCGGCTGCGGACCAATGTCAATGCACGCTGGCGGGACGGCTTCGAGCGGATAGAAGACACGGGCGTGAACATCACGGTCGGGGGCGTCCGCTACGATGTGTTCGACACCGTGAAATTCGCCTCATCCTTCAGCGCCAATCTGTCCGCCTCGCTGGAACTGGCGCGCACCTCATGGGGCACGGCGCTGCTGGATGTTCGGGTCAACAACCTGTTCAACACGGTCCTGGAGCAGGACTACAACACCACGTCTCAGCCTTATCAGATGGGGCGCAACGCCTGGATTTCGCTGAAGTATCGGTATTGAGCGCCATCCGAGACAGTCTGATCGTCATCGCCGCCACGGTCTTGATGTTCGTGGCGGCCGGGGCGGCGATGTCGTGGGTCCAGGGCCCGGCGACGATCAGCGAACTGCGCCTAGCCTATCAAGGCGCGCCCGAGACCTGGCCAAGGCCGATGCTGGAGCCGGGCGCGGACTTCACGGAGTTCGCTCCCTTGTTCGCGCCGGACGAAACCGTCTGGACCGACGGCTGGATCGAGACAGACGCCATCACCCTGGGAGAGTTGGTCCAACGGCTGTCGCGGCGTTCGACGCGGCCCATAATCCTCCAGGACGAGAAGCTGAAAAGCCTTGAGGCGGCCGGGCGTTTTCGTCTCGACGACGCCGAGGGACAGTTGCGAAACCTTGCCGTGGTGCACGGTTTCCAGGTGAGGGCCGGCCCAGACTCGATCGTCGTTTCAGCCACGAAATCCTGATCCGGACAGGGATGAATCTTAGCGACTTCGCCATGCTGCGGTTGCGAAAGATTTGCAAAAATCCGTGTCCGGTATCCGGCTCGCCTGCGTCTTAGCCTTCTGACCGTCCGCAGGGGGCTGGCGGGTTCAAGGGATCAAGGCCCAATGAGCAGCTCAAAAACTCTTACTCGCCTCAAGGCGACGACATCCGTCATGGCCTTCGCCATGCTGGCGGCGGCCGGTTCCGTCTCGGCTCAGACATCCGCCCGCGGGGGCGCGCCGGTCGCGGTATCCGCGTCCGCCGGCGATCTGTCGGCCGCATTGGCGCAATATTCGAGGGCTTCGGGACTTCAGGTCATCGCCGATCCGGCCCTGTTGCGCGGTCGGCGCACTCAGGGGGTGTCGGGGACGCTCACGCCCGGACAAGCGCTGGATCGTCTTTTGAGCGGCACGGGACTGGTCTGGCGCCTGAACGGAGACGCTGTCGTCATCACCCGGGGCGCGCAAGCTCGGCCTGCCGCGCTGGCGGCGTCGCGCGTGGTTTCGACCGAGGATCAGGCGGAAACCTTCGCCGAGCTTGAAGAGGTCGTGGTCACCGGCAGCTTCTCCTCCAGCCTGACCCAGGCCCTGGACATCAAGCGCCGCGCCGACAATGTCGTCGACGTCATCACCGCCGAGGACATCGGCGACTTTCCCAGCCAGAATATCGCCGAAGCGCTTCAGCGTGTGCCCGGCGTCTCGATCGTCCGCGACCGGGGCGAAGGCTTGTTCGTGCGCGTGCGGGGCCTGGGCGCCAACTTTCAGATCACGACCCTGAACGGCCGCAGCGCCGCCGTGAACGAGAATGTCCGCGACAGCGGACAGAGCGGGCGTCAGTTCCGGTTCGACACCCTGCCGTCCGAACTGGTCGCGGGGGTGGACGTGATCAAGAGCCCGCTCGCTTCGCTGGACGAAGGGGCGATCGGGGGCGTGGTCAATGTGCGCACCTTCCGTCCGCTGGACCTGAAGACGTCGCGCCTGGCCCTGTCCGGCGAAGTCAACTACGCCGAGAACGCCGGGGATCTGAACCCGCGCCTGTCCGCCCTGGGATCTTGGGTCAACGAAGATCGCACCTTCGGCGCCCTGCTGGCCGCCGTCTATGATCAGCGCTCCCTGCGACAGGACCGCATCACCGGCGTTACCTGGGGCACATATGCGGCAGGCGTGGACACGAATGGCGACGGCGTGTCGGACAGCGGCTCCATCATCTATCCGCAGGCGCTGCGCCCTACGCTGGAGACGGAGGCTCGCGAGCGCTACGGCCTGAACGCCGCCCTGCAATGGCGGCCTACCGCGACGACCGACGTCAATCTGGACATCACCTACACCGATCTGATGGTCGATTACGACGAACTGACCTATTCGGCCGACGCCAATGTCGCGAATGCGGTGCGTGGCGCCGCGCAGGTCGAGAACGGCGCCTTGGTGGGCGGAACCTTCAACGGCGGCACCAGCCAGATCGGTCATGAAGTCTCGCGCCTGCATCACGATAACCTGTCGGTGGGCCTGAACCTGCGTCAGCAACTCGGCGCCTGGACCGTGTCCGGAGACGTGGCCTATGCCCGCGCCGCAAGCGACACGCCCGACCCGATCACAAGATCGCGCGTTCAGGGCCCGGTCGGGCGCATTCAGATCGACATGCCCAGGTCGGGCGGCGGCGTCCCTTCGATCCGCTTTCTCGACGCGGACATGAACAGTATCTCGACGCTGCCGGGACGCCGTCTGGAGTATCGGGTCAACGACACCCTGGACGAAGAGACCGCAATCCAACTGGACTTCGTCCGTCCCGTCTCCTTCGGGCCCATAGCCAAGGTCGCCTTCGGCGCCAAATATCGCGATCGTGCGCGCGACTACAATCGTCGCGATTTCAACATCACGCGCGGCATTTCGGGCGTGACCCTGGGTCAGGACTTCTTCCAGCCCTTCTCGCAGAGGGACTTCCTGTCCAAGGTCGGGGCTGAACTGCCGCGCAGCTGGGTCGTGCCGAACCCGACGCGGTTCCTGCGCCAGATCACCCAGGCCGATCTGGACGCGCCGCTGTCGCGGGGAGATCTGCGCAACTCCTACCAGATCGACGAGACCATCCTGGCCGGTTACGGCATGGCCGACATTGAGACCATGCTGTTCGGGGCGCCCTTGCGCGGCAATTTCGGCTTGCGGGTCGCCCAGACCGAGCAGACCTCTTCGGGGCACGCCGACAACGGCCGGGCCGCCCTGCCCGTGTCGTTCGACAAGACCTACAATGACGTCCTGCCCTCCCTGAATCTGGTGTGGGAAGCGCGCGACGACTTCCAGTTCCGCGTTGCGGCGGCCAAGGTGATCACGCGCCCGTCCCTGTCGGACCTGGCCCCCAGACTGACGCTCAACTCGTCGGGCGCCCTCTTCACCGCCGTTGGCGGGAACCCCGAGCTTAGGCCGTTCGAGGCCTGGCAATACGATGCGGTGACGGAATGGTACTTCTCGCCGTCCAGCGCCCTGATCGGCGGGGCCTTCTACAAGGACATCACCACCTTCTCGACCCGTCGCCGGTCCAATATCGTCATCGACGACGTGACCTATGAACTGACTGCGCCGGTCAACGGCGGCACGGCTTCGATCGCGGGAATCGAGCTGGCCTACCAGCAGTTGTTCCCGTTCCTGCCGGCGCCGTTCGACGGTCTGGGCATGACCGCCAACCTGACCCTGACCACGACCGATGCGACCTATTACGACGGTACGCGCGAGTTCAAGGACGACCTCGAAAACGTCGCCAAGCAGAGCATCAACCTGACCGGCTTCTACGAGAAGGGGCCGCTGGCGGCGCGTCTCAGCTATTCCTGGCGGGGCGACGTGCTGCAGGAGGTCGGAACCAATGGTCTGGAATCGGCGAACGACCGGGCCTTCGGCTCGCTGGACGGCAGCCTGAGCTACAAGCTCACCGATCGACTGACGGTCTCCGTGGAGGCCATCAATCTGACCGACCAGCCGCAAGAGCAGTTCGTCGCTGACAACCGGTTCGTCGGCTACACCGACTATGGACGCACCATCTCCGTCGGAATGAGCGTCCGCTTCTAATCCCTACCTGCCAACCCCGCGCGTCGCCGGCGACGCGCGGGGTTTTCTGTCTTCAGGAGATCGTCATGAAACCCTTCCTGCCCATTCTGCTCGGCGCGGCTCTGTCTTTCCCGCCGATGCAGGCTCAGGCCCAAGTCCAGGCCGACATCGCCGCACTCGATGCGGCGACGGCGTTGAGGCCCGACACGGGACGGCCGAAAAACGTCATCCTGATGATCGGCGACGGCATGGGCGTCAACAGCGTCACGGCCGGTCGCATCTACGAGGGCCAGGCCCTGGGCGAGGACGGCGCCAGCCATAGGCTGTCCTTTGATCGTTTTCCCTATACGGCCCTTTCGCGAAGCTATTCGGCCGATCGTTTCGTCACGGATTCCGCGAACGGCGCCTCGGCTTTGATGACCGGATACAAGACCATCAACGGCGCCATCGGCGTCGACGACCAGGTGCGGGCGCGTGATTGCGCCTCCGTCGCGGGGGCGCGCGTGCCGACACTGTCGGAACTGGCCCGGGCCAAGGGACTGGCGATCGGGGTCGTAACGACCGCGCCGATCACGGATGCGACGCCTGCGGCCACCTATGCCCACACCCCCTTCCGCGGGTGGCAGAGCGACATCGACATGCCGGCCCAGGCTGTGGCCCAGGGCTGCATCGACATCGCCCGGCAACTGGTCGAAGGCGAAGCCACGCCCGACGTCGTTCTGGGCGCCGGCCTGGCCTATCTGAAACCCGAAGCGGACGGAGGGCGTCGCAAGGACGGTCGAGATCTGGTCGAGGCCTGGCGCCGCCGCGGCGGCGCCTCGACCGTGGTCAGGGATCTTCCGGGGCTGACGGCCAGCACCACGCCGCGCCTGATGGGCCTTTTCTCCAACGGCGCCCTGCCGGCGGACGCCGATCGAGCGCCCGACAGCGCCACGCCCCGACTGCCGGACATGACGGCGGCGGCGATCCGCGCCCTGTCGCAGAACCCCGAGGGCTATCTGCTGGTGGTCGAGGGCGCCCAGATCGACAGCTATCACCACGCCAATGATCCACGTCGCGCTCTGGCCGCTGTGGCCGAGTTCTCCCAGGCCGTGGACGCCGCGCGTCGACTGACCGATCCCGCCGATACGTTGATCATCGTCACGGCGGACCATAGCCACAGCCTGGTCCTCACCGCCGGGGCGGATCGCAAGGCGCCGCTGCTCGGCCTGGCCGGCGCAGACGGCGCGCCGAACAAGGCGCTGGACGACGCGCCCTATCCGACCCTGATCTACGGCACGGGCCCGTCGCCGACGCGACCGCAAGCGGTCGCCCGCGCAGACGGATCTTCAGACGCCGAGGCTCTGCGCTCGGTCGCCGTGCCCTTGTCCAGCGCAGGACACGCCGGCGAGGATGTCCCGGTCTACGCCGACGGTCCCCAAGCCTATCTGGTGCGCGGCGTGATCGAACCGACCTATGTCTTCCAGCTGATCCGGCGGGCGCTGTCACTCTAGGTGTTCAGTCCCGGCATCTCGTGGATCGGATCGAGGAATCGTAGCTGCGGGAGTGCTGTCAGGCTAATCGAGGCGGGCCGCAACTTGCCCGACCCGACGAGATCCCAGGCGACAGCGCCTACTCCCGCATCGTTCTGGGCGCGGTGGGCGTCGGTGACCCGCCCGTTCACGACGGCCGCCCCGACGCCGAAGGTGACGTCGTCCGTGGCGCGGCCGGGGATCAGGCCGGTATAGGTGACGATGACCACCGCCTTGCTACGCAGCTTGTTGGTCGCGCGATCCGCGATGGCCAGGTTGCCGACGAACGACAGGGTCATTTTCTCGGCGCCGACGACCAGGGCGAAGCGGCCCCGTCCGGCGGCGATGAAGTCGCGCACCTGGCCATCGTGACCCGCTCCTCTCCGAGGGTGCGACCGATCCTGGAGGCCCTGGCCGTCATGGGGCCTGCGCTGGTTCTGGCGCAGTTGCCGCGGCATTCGCTGAAAGCCATCGGCATCACGGGCGCGATACTGGCGGGCGCCGCCTTGGGGCTGTGGGCTCTGTCACCCGTGCTGATCAGCCTGGGTCACATCAGCCTGATCCTGTTCTTCGCCGTCGTCAACTCGCTTGCATTCACGTCGACCCAAAGCTAACTGCGACGCGTTCGCAAGTTTGTTCGGATCGTCATGCGCCTTCGCCAGTTGTTCGTCGCCTCCAGCGCCATATGCGGGGGCGCAGTCGTCGGACTGGTTTCGCCGGGTATGGCGGCGGCTCAGACCCTGCCCGCGAACCCGGAGGGGGAGCCGGCGGCGTTGGGTGAAATCGTCGTCACCGGTCGCGCCCAGCGCCTTTATCGCACTGACAAGACCACGATCGGCAAGACGGCCGAGAACCCTCTCGACATTCCTCAGGCCCTGCAGATCCTGAACGCCGAACTGATCGAGGATCAGGGCGCGCGAGACATCACCGACCTTTACAGAAACATCTCGGGCGTGACCTTCTTCTCCTATGCGGGGGTGACGTTCAGGGGGTTTCGCCAGGACGAGGCCTATTTCGACGGAGTGCGGGGCAACCCCTTCATCGGCTTCGCCGTACCGCAGTTGTTCAATATCGAGCGGGTCGAGGTTCTGAAGGGACCGGCGGGCATGCTCTATGGTCCCGGCTCGCCCGGCGGCATGATCAACTATGTCTCCAAGACGCCGAGCCCTGTGTTCGCGGGAGAGGTCAAGGGCGTGATCGGCGACTATGACCGGGTCGGGGTCTCGGGCGAAGTCACGGGTCCGGTCGATAGGGCAGGGCGGATCACCGCGCGCGCTGGCGTCTTCTACGAAGAGCGTGACAGTTTCCGGGTCAACGCCGGGTCGCGAAACCTGATCGGCGATCTGGGGGTGGGTATCGCCCTGACCGATCGGACCGACCTGACACTTCAGGCCAGCGTCTATGATCAGACCCTGCCCGGCAATCGCCTGCGGGGCGTGCCGGTGGATATGGACGGAAACTTCCTGACCGATATCACCTGGAACCACAACGAAACGACCGATTTCGCCACATTGGAGGTTCAGGTCTATCAGGCGCGGCTGGCGTCCCAGGTGGCGGACAATGTGAGGTTCGACGCGACGGCGCGGTATTCTGAATCCTCGGAACGCCAGAACTATCATGAACCGCGCGGCGTCATCGACACCGATCGCGACGGCCGGCCGGACGCTGTGCGCCGCCAGTTCCGGGATCAGTACCGCGATGCCGACAGCCTGTCGCTGGCGGCCAATCTGGTCGCCGACGTGCGGGCGGTGGGACTGAATCACCGCATTCTGTTCGGGGCTGACTGGGCGCGGGAGGACCTGCTGTTCAAGAGCCGCACCGCCGCCCAGGCCAACCTGGGCGGACCCGTGCCGAACCTGTCGCTGTTCAACCCCGTCTATGGCCTGACCGGAGCCGCCAACTACAATCTGGACGCCCTGCCGCTTTCACGCTCCGACGACCGCTCCGTCCGGGGCGGCGTCTATCTGCAGGACCAGGTTCGCTTCGGAGAGCGTCTTATGGCCCTGGCCGGCGTGCGCTGGGACCGGTTCGAGGACGACAACCGCATCAGCGGCGTCGATTTCGAGGATTCCCAAGCCACCTACCGCCTGGGCCTGATCTTCAAGCCGCGCCAGGACATCTCGACTTATCTAAGCTGGTCCGACACCTTCGAGCCTCAGGCCGCGGGCAGTCAGAACGCCGAGGTCGGCGGACCCTTCGCCCCGGTGACCGGGGCCCAGGTGGAGGCGGGCGTCAAGACCGCTCTCCATGGCGGACGGGTCCAGGTCAACGCCGCAGTCTATCGGATCGTGCGCGAGAATATTCTTCAGGCCGATCAGAGCCTGCCTCCGATCAACGGCCGGGACCAGTTGCGCCCCATCGGCGAGGTGACTTCCGAGGGCTTCGAGGTCGATGTCTCGACCGACCTGACGGCGAACTGGGTGCTGACCGCCAACTACGGCTACAACGACACGCGCATCACGGGCACGGCGCCGGGACAGTCCATCACCAATGCCGTGGGCGACCGCTTCGTCAATGCGCCGCGACACCAGGCCGGATTCTGGACCCGCTATCAGGTTCCCAAGCTGCGGACAGCCTTCGCCTTCGGCGGCGAGTATGTTGCCGAGCGGGTCGGCTTCAACAACGAACGCGTCAAACCCTACACCGTATTCGACGCCTCGATCACCACGACGCTCGATGTCGCCAAGGTTCGGCTGCGCGTCGACAATCTGTTCGACAAGACCTATGCGGCCTCCGGCTTCGGTCTTCAGGGCTCCTTCCCCGGCGAACCGCGCACTGTGTTTGTCGAAGTCAGCCACGCCTTCTAAGCCGTCGGATGGCGCGGTTACCCGTTCAGGCCGGAGGAAAGACGCCCAAGAAGGGGCGCTCGCCCTGGTGGTGGGTGCATCACTGGCTGGGGCTCAAGCTGGCGATCTTCATGACCTTCGTCCTGGCGACAGGCACGCTGGCCACTTTGTCGAACGAGATCGACTGGCTGGTCGATCCGGCCCAGAGGGTCATGCCGCGCGACACCCCCAAGGCGTCCTGGGGCGACTGGGCGGCGGCGGTGAAGGCCGCCGAGCCCGAGGCGACGATCCAGTATCTTGTCGCGCCGCTTGAGCCGTGGTTTGCGGCCCGGGTGGTGATCGAGCGGCACGATGGAGGGCTGCGGATCGCCTATGTCGATCCCTGGACGTCCGAGGTTCGGGGCGTGCATGGCTGGTTCAACGTCAATCGGTTCCTGCGCAACACCCATCGGCACCTGATGATGCCGGTGGCCATCGGGGTTCCCATCGTCGGTTCGATGGCCTTGGTCCTGCTGATCTCCATGATCACCGGCTTGGCGACCTACAAGAAGTTCTGGCGGGGTTTCACGCGCTTGCCCCAATGGCGCAAGGGCCGCCAGGGAGAGGCGCGGCGGTTCACCGGCGACCTGCACCGTTTCGTCGGCCTGTGGTCGATCTGGTTTCTGGCCCTCATCATCGTGACCGGCCTCTGGTATGTGGTCGAGGTGTTCGGGGGGCGCGCGCCGCCTGAGCCGAGGCCCCAGGTCGTGACTGGGGCCGCCCAGCCGGTCGGGCCAGAGCTTGACGCCCTGATCGCCCGCGCCCAGGCCGCCGACCCCGAACTGCGCGTGTCGGGCGTCAGCTTCCCCGATAAAAAGGGACGCGGCGTCCTGGTCGTGGGGCAGGCCAGGGCGATCCTGGTGCGGGATCGGGCCAACGCCGTCTGGGTCGATCCTCGCGATGGGAAGGTTCTGCTCGCGTCGCGTGGCGAGGATCTGAGCCTTCATCAGAGGATTTCGGAAGCGGCCGATCCCCTGCATTTCGGCACCTTCGGCGGGCTTGCGACGCGGTTGATCTGGTTCGTGTTCGGCCTGCTGATGACCGGCCTCTCCGTAACCGGGGTCATGATCTACAGTCTGCGGATGGCGCGAGCCCAGGATGAAACGCGGTCGCGTCACGGGCTGGCGCGCCTGTGGGTCAGCTTTGGCCCGGCCGCCTATCCCGCCGTGGGGCTGATCTTGATCAGCATCGCCCTGACGCCGGGCGCGGTGGTCGCGGCGGCGGGAGGCTGACTTTCGATCCGCGCCTGTTCGACGGGACGTTGGTCCCGAGAGATCCATCTGAAATCCGGCCGATCAGTCTGGAAGACGCCGCCGGATCGGCGCGATCTTCCAGCACTTCATGCGCGTCGATCTGGGTGGTGGACTTCGTGATTGTATTGCGCGGCGCCCGAGGCGGGGACCTGTTCATCGGTGCGGTCTGAGATGCGGGGCCAGTTGGCCTGGATCTGGTCGGCGGCGTCGGGGACGGCGCCGATGTGGACGCCGCGGGTCATGGTGATATTGGCCTGTTCGAAGGCGCCGGCGCCGGCCAGAAGGATCATGCGGGTGGGGGCGTCGGCGGCGGCCAGGGCGACCACGCCGGGGCTGACCAGGTCGGAGGACAGGCCCTTCAGATCCTCGGCGGAATAGAGGTTCTCGGTCATCTGGGTCGCGGCGCTGGGCGCCAGGCAGTTGACCCGGATGCCGTGACGCTCGCCCTCCAGCGCCAGGGTCTGCATCAGGCCGACCAGGGCCATCTTGGCCGCCCCATAGTTGGCCTGGCCGAAGTTGCCGTACAGGCCCGAAGACGAGGTGGTGAAGATCACCCGGCCATAGTTCCGCTCGCGCATATGGGGCCAGGCCGCCTTGGTCACATTGACGGCCCCCATCAGGTGAACGTCGACGACGGCGGCGAAGTCGTCCAGGTCCATCTTGGCGAAGGTCTTGTCGCGCAGGATGCCGGCGTTGTTCACCACGATATCGACCGCGCCCCAGTGATCGACGGTCGAGGCGATCATGGACTGGACGGCGGCGCGATCGGTCACGCTGCAAACATGGGGCAGGGCCTCGCCCCCAAGCCGAACGATCTCCTCGACCACAGCGTGAGCGCCATCGGGCGACAGATCGTTGACCACCACCTTGGCGCCATAGCGGGCCAGGGCCAGGGCGTGGCTGCGACCCAGGCCGCCGCCGGCGCCGGTGACGACGGCCGTGCGGCCGCTCAGGTCGATGGTCATGGTCTTCCTTCAGAGACGATCACCGGACGGGCGCCGATGTTGACCGCATCCTGACCCGGCATTGGGCGAAAGGTCAATATTCACCCGCCGACTAGTGAAGTTGACAAGCCGCGTGATCGGTGTGAACGTCCGGGCATGGCGACGAAGAGCGCCGAGGAAACATCGGGAAGGAACGATCATGGGCCGCAGGCTCTGGATTACGGCGTCCGCCGTCGCGCTTCTGTGGGGCGGAGCGGCTCAGGCCCAAGAGGCCGACCCTGCTGAAATCAAGGCGGACAAGGACCAGGCCGCCGTCCTGGGCGACGTGGTGGTCACCGCCGAACGCCGCAGCAGCAATCTTCAGACGACCGCCGTCGCCGCCACGGTGCTGAGCGGCGAAGACCTGGCCGCCAAGGGCGTGCTGTCCCTGGACCAGCTGCAGTTCGCGGCGCCGTCCACCACGGTCCAGAACTTCGGCCAGGGCAATTTCTTCAATGTGCGCGGCATCGGCAAGTCCGAGGCGACGACGGCCGTGGGCGTGGGGGTCATCACCTATCGCGACGGCGTGGCGGCCTTCCCGGCCTATTTCCAGACCGAGCCCTACTATGACATCGGCAGCCTGGAACTGCTGCGAGGGCCGCAGGGCACCTTCGCGGGGGCCAATGCGACCGGCGGCGCGGTCTTCATCACCGCGCGCAATCCCGACTTTTCGGGGATCAACGGCTATGTCTTCGGCCAGGCCGGGAACTATGACGACATCAAGCTGCAGGGCGCGATCAACCTGCCGCTCAGCGACACCCTGGCGGCGCGTCTGGCCTTCAATCACGAGACGCGCGACAGCTTCTACACCATCGCCGGCCCCTATCGCGGTCGTCCCGGCGCGGTGGATTCCAACAGCGTGCGCGCCAGCGTGTTGTGGCAGCCGACCGACGCGCTGAAGGTGCTGTGGAAGACCGATTACAACAATATCGATCTGGGCGGCTATCCGGCCGATCCCGCGCTGGCGACCAACGACCCGTTCCACATCACCTCGAACGGCCCGAACGAGGCGCATGACGAGTTCGTGCGCTCGTCGCTGAACGTCAGCTATGTGTTCGACAGCGGCATGACGCTGAAGTCGATCACCGGCTATCAGGCCGGCCGCTCGCGCTTCGCCACTGATCTGGACGGCACATCGGCGCTGAACAACACCTTTGTCGATCAACTGGACGAAGAGGTCTGGTCACAGGAGTTCAACCTGATCTCGCCGGATCAGCAGCGACTGAAATGGCTGCTGGGCCTCTATTATCAATACGACATGGCCCGTTTCCCGGCCAAAGCCTTCCCCACGGCCGAATACCGGATCGGTTTCCCCGAAAACGTCCTGGATATCTACCTATGGGGTGACACGCCCAAGGAAACCGCCGCCGTCTTCGGCGAGGTCAGCTACGACATCAGCGACCGGTTGCAGTTGCAGGTCGGGGCGCGCTACGCCCATTCGGTGTCGACCAACGACGACGTCTATACGACCTATCCGCAGCTCGGGATCGTTCTGTTCCAGGACGACAAGGTCAAGGACGACAAGGTGACCGGCAAGGTCACGGTGAACTGGAAGATGGACGACGCCAACTTCGTCTATGGCTTCGTGGCGACGGGCCACAAGATGGGCGGCCTGAACGCGCCGAACCTGTACCGCCCGGCCCAGACCTTCGGCGCCGAAGACCTGATCGACTACGAGCTGGGGTGGAAGTCGACCATGATGGACGGCCGACTGCGCAGCCAGATCGGCGCCTACTACACCGTCTATCAGGATTACCAGGTCAATATCGGCGACCCTCAGTATCCCCAGATCAGCCGCATCCAGAACGTTCAGGGCGACACCAAGATCATGGGTCTGGAAGCCTCGGTCCAGGGGCGGTTCGGGCCGCTGTCGTTCGATGTCGCCGGGTCGGTGTCCAACTCTGAAATGGGCGATTTCTTCGGCGCCGATCCGCGCCTGGGACGGACGGGGCTTTGCGATCCGTCCACGGGACCGGCCAGCGCCAACTGCGTCAATATCGCGGGCAACACCAAGAACTATGCGCCGGAGTTCACCTTCAACGCCGGGATCGAATACGCCTTCCCGATAGGGGCGAACATGACGCTGACGCCGCGAGTGGACTACGCCCATATCGGCGAAAGCTGGACCACCATCTTCAACAATGCGGTCCTGGGCGACCGGCTGGGCGCCCGCGACATCGTCAACGCCTCGGTTCGGTTGAACACGGGCCGGTGGACCTGGGCGGTCTATGCGCTGAACGCCACGGACGAGACCTATATCGCCGCCATCAACTCGGGGCTTCGCTACGCCGGGCCGCCCCGGCAGTACGGGATCAACCTGACCCGCACCTTCTGATCCCTGCGCCCAGGCGAGGCGGCGCACGTCGTCGTCCCGCCGCACTGCCTGACCTCACGGAACCTCGTCGCGTATGCCGCCTGCCGCCTTCGATCCCATGCAAGACTACGCCCTGACCGTGGATCGATTCCTGGATCACGGCGCCAAATGGCATGGGCGCCGGACCGTCGTGACGGCGGGCGGGCCGGGGGACGCCGTGATCGGCTATGCCGACCTGCGTCGGCGCGCCAATCGTCTGTCGGGCGCGCTGCTGGACCTGGGGCTGAGGCCAGGCGACCGGATCGCGACCCTGGCCTGGAACACCCAGCATCATCTGGAGGTCTGGTACGGGGCCATGGGCGTAGGCATGACGTGCCACACCCTCAATCCGCGTCTGACGGTCGCGCATCTGGCCGCCATGATCACCGAGGTCGGCGACCGGGTGCTGGCGGTGGGTGCGGGCCTGTCCGACATGGCGCGGGATCTGGCGGCGGCGTGCCCGTCGCTGGAACGGCTGATCCTGCTGGACGGCGATAGGGGCCAGGATGAAGGCGGCCTGCCCGTCGATTCGCTGGAGACGCTGTTGGCCGAGCGCGGCCGGACAGTCACATGGGGCGCGTTCGACGAGCGCACGCTGGCGGGCCTGTGCTTCACCTCGGGCACCACGGGGGCGCCCAAGGGCGTCGGCTACACCCACCGCTCCAACTATCTGCACACCCTGCGCGCGCTGCAGGCGGACGCCATGGCGCTGACCGCGCGCGACCGGGTGCTGGTGGCCGTGCCGATGTTTCACGCCAACGCCTGGGGCCTGCCGTTCGCCGCGCCGGCGGTGGGGGCGGGGCTGATCCTGCCGGGTCGGGCGACCGATGGGGCGTCCCTGGCGCGGCTGATCCAGCGGCACGAAGCGACCGTCGCCGTCGGGGTGCCGACGGTGTGGCTGGGTCTGCTCGATCACCTGGATGCTGTCGGGGGCGAGACCCCAAGTCTGCAAAGGATCATCATCGGCGGCTCCAGCTGTCCCGACGCTCTGCTGCGGCGGATGGAGAGCCGGCTGGGCGTGGTGGTTCAGACCAGTTGGGGCATGACCGAGCTTTCGCCGCTGGGCGCCATCTCGCCGCCGACAGCCGATATCAGCGGGCCGCATGGATCGGGGCGGCCGGCGATGGGGCTGGACCTGCTGTTGACCGACGAGGACGGCGCGCCGCTGGCGGAACAGCGCAACACGGTCGGGCGGTTGAAGGTGCGGGGCGACAGCGTCACGCGCCGCTATTTCGGGGCGGACGTCGATGCGGTGGACGCCCAGGGCTGGTTCGACACCGGCGATCTGGCCAGCCTGGACGACGCGGGCAATCTGACCCTGGCGGGTCGGTCCAAGGACCTGATCAAGTCCGGCGGGGAATGGATCAATCCGGTCGAGATCGAGGACATCGTCGGCGCCCTGTCGGCGGTCGCGCTGGTGGCGGTGATCGGCCGGTTGGACGGCAAATGGGGCGAACGCCCCCTGATGGTGATCGAACCGGCGCAGGGCGAGGCCCTGGACGACCACGCGCTGACGGCCAGTCTGAAGGGCCGGGTCGCCGACTGGTGGATTCCCGACCGGATCGTGCGGGTCGAGGCCATGCCCCTGGCCGCGACCGGAAAGATCGACAAGACGCAGCTTCGCGCCATCTATGGAGGCGCATAGGATGGGCGACGTTTCCGTCATGGAGCCGGTGCGTCGTCCAGGGACCGCGCCGGACCGTCTTGAGGTTCTGGTCATGTCCAAGTCGCCCCGCAAGCCGCGCAGCAAGGCCGAGCAGCGCGCCGAAACCCTGGAGCAACTGCTGGACGCGGCCGAGGCCCTGTTTTCGCAGAACGGCTTTTCCGCCGTCACCATCAAGGACATCGCCGACAAGGTCGGGGTCCACAAGTCGCTGGTCCACTACTATTTCACCGACAAGCAGGAGGTGTTCGACAAGGTTCTGGCGCGCCGGGCGCCGGTGACCAGCGGCCGCCGCATGGAGGCGCTGGACGCCTATGAACGGTCGGTGGACGGCAGGCCGACAGTGGAGGGCGCGCTGCGGGCGTTCCTGGACACCGACCTGGACACCTATTCGACGGGCGGGGAGGGGTGGCGCAATTTCGGTTCGCTCAGCGCCCAGATCAACAACACGCCGGCCTGGGGCGCCGAGATCATGGACCGGCTGTACGACCCGGTGGTGCTTCGCCTTATCGGCCTGCTCAAGAAGGCCATGCCGGACGCATCGGACGAGGACGTTTTCTGGGGCTATCATTTCGTCTCGGGCGCCCTGACCCTGACCCTGGCGCGCACGGGGCGGATCGACCGGCTGTCGGACGGCCTGTGCCGATCCGACGACTTCGAGGCGGTCAAGGCGCGGATGGCCGAGTTCATGGCGCACGGCTTCATCGGCATCTGCCGCAGTCGGGCGGACGCGCGGGAAGGACCGGGGCATGGGTGACGCAGGCGGCCTGACCTTCGCCTCCAGCCCGGAGGCGGTCGGCTTCGATTCCGAACGGCTGGGGCGTCTCGACGCCTATATGGCCGGCATGGTCGAGGCGGGCCATGTGGCGGGCGCCGCCACCCTGTTGATGCGGCACGGTCAGGTCGTGGCCTTCGACACCCATGGCAAGGCCGATCTGAAATCCCAGGCGCCGTTGGGGCGCGACGCCATCTTTCGCATCTATTCCATGACCAAGCCGGTCGCGGGCGTGGCCCTGATGATCCTGTTCGAGGAGGGGCGCTGGAGCCTGGACGATCCGGTGACGCGCTTCCTGCCCGAACTGGCCGACCTGAAGGTCTTCGCCGGGCGCGCCGCCGGCGGCGCGATCCAGACGACGCCCGCCCACCGCCCGCCCACCATGCGCGAACTGCTCAGCCATACGGCGGGCTTCGGATACGGCCTGTTCGACGTCCATCCGGTGGAGCGCGCCTATCGCGAGGCGGGCGTGCTGCGCGCCGACAGTCTGGAGCAGATGGTCCAGCGCGTCGCCGACCTGCCCCTGATGTTCCAGCCGGGGACGGAGTGGTTCTATTCCATCGCCGCCGACCTGCAGGGGCTGATCGTCCAGCGGCTGTCGGGCCAGAGCTTCAGCGATTTTCTGCAAAGCCGCATCTTCGCTCCGCTTGGCATGGCGGACACCGGCTTCCAGACGCGGCCGAACAATGCCCACCGGCTGGCGGCCATGTATTGCGACGACGGGACGGGGAGGCTGAAGCCGGCGACCGAAGCCTTCGACATGCCGATCAACGACTTCACCAAGGCTCCGCCGTTCGAGGGCGGGGGCGGAGGGCTGGTGTCCACCGCCTCGGACTACGCCCGCTTCTGCCAGATGATCCTGAACGGCGGCGAACTGGACGGGGTGCGCGTGCTGTCGCCCGCGTCTGTCGCCCTGATGTCGACCAATGTGGTGCCGGATGCGGTTCTGGCCGTCTCAAATCCCTTGCGGCTGCTGCCCTTCAATCCCGCCTTCGGCTTCGGGCTAGACTTCGCCGTGGCCATGGATCCGCGCCGGATCGGCATGGTCGAGGGGCGCGGCACGCTGAGCTGGGGCGGCGGCGGCGGGACCTGGTTCTGGATCGACCCGGAGAACGACATCGTCTTCGTCGGCATGATCCAGCGTATGGCGGACCCCGTCAGCAGCGAGTTCCGAAACCGGGCGCGCACCTTCGTCTATCAGGCGCTGACCCACCCCGAAAAATAGACGGGCCGTCAGGTCCGCATCACGAGGAAACGACCATGAGCCAGCCCCAAGCGATCGTTCCCGATGGGCCGATGACGGCC
The DNA here is from genome assembly GCF_032017145.1 of Brevundimonas sp. Classification (GTDB taxonomy): domain Bacteria; phylum Pseudomonadota; class Alphaproteobacteria; order Caulobacterales; family Caulobacteraceae; genus Brevundimonas. The sequence goes on along the minus strand of NZ_DALZQC010000054.1, from coordinate 1,490 downwards.
TCGCCGCCGGGCCACGGCGTCGGCGCCCGGGCCTGGGTCGCATTGGGGTCGCTGTGGTTCATCTATGTGCTGAACTTCCTGGACCGGCAGCTGCTGTCCATCCTGGCCAAGCCGATACAGGACAGTCTGCAGATCAGCGACAGTCAGCTGGGCCTGCTGGGCGGGCTCTATTTCGCGATGTTCTACTGTTTCATCGCCATTCCGGTCGGATGGCTGGCCGACCGAACCAACCGCGTGCGCGTCCTGGCCATCGCCTGCGGCATCTGGAGCGCGGCGACGGTGGCGTGCGGCCTGTCGCGAACCTATACGCAGCTGGCCGTGGCGCGCATGACGGTGGGGTTCGGCGAGGCGGGCGGCGTGCCGCCGTCCTACGCCATCATCGCCGACTATTTCCCGCCGCATCGGCGCGGGATGGCGCTGGGTCTCTATAATCTGGGGCCGCCCATCGGCGCGGCCTTGGGCATCGCCTTCGGCGCCTCGATCGCGGCCGCCTTCAGCTGGCGCGACGCCTTCCTGGCGGTGGGCGCAGTCGGGATCGTGGCGGCGATCGCCGTGGTCTTCGTGGTGCGCGAACCCCGGCGCGGCGGGCTGGACGGGCTGGCCGTGCAAGCCGTGCAGCAGAAGGCGGGTTTTCTGGAGACGCTGAAGATGTTCTTCACCAGCCCGGCCCTGCTCCTGGCCTCCTTCGGCAGCGGCGCGACCCAGTTCATCACCTATGGGCTGGGCAACTTCGCCACTCTGTTTCTGATGCGGGAAAAAGGCATGGCGCTGGCCGACGTCGCCGTCTGGTACGCCCTGGTCGTGGGCGTGGGGATGAGCGCGGGCATTTTCTGTTCGGGCTGGGCCATCGACCGGTTCACCCGCCGGTCAAAGCGCGCCTATGGGCTCGTGCCGGCCCTGTCGCTGGTCCTGGCCATTCCCTTCTATTGCGCCTTCGTCTGGGCCCCGACCTGGCCTTTGGCCCTGGCCTTCCTGACCGGCCCGACCTTTTTGAACTATTTCTACCTGTCGTCGTCCGTCGCCCTGGTGCAGGCCGAGGTCCGGCCCAATCAGCGGGTCATGTCGGGCGCCCTTCTGCTGCTGGTGATGAACTTCATCGGCCTGGGCCTGGGGCCCACCTATGTCGGGGCGGCCAGCGATTTCTTCCGCGCCAGCCACCCGGACCATTCGTTGCAGATGGCGCTCTATACGCTGGCGCCCTTCTACCTTCTGGCCGTCGGCCTGTTCCTCTGGCTCGCGCGTGTGCTGGGCCGCCGCAGCCCTACGGAGGTTTCCCAATGAGCCGCAGGATCGCAACGCTGGCTCTCGGCCTCGCAGCCGCGCTCGGTCTCTGCGCGCCTGGCGCGTTCGCATCGCCGCTCGCCGCAAGCCCGCCAGAGCGCGCGGTGGTTCAATCCCCGGCCGGCGACCTGTCCGGTGTGACGGCGGACGGAATTCGCGCCTTCAAGGGCGTGCCCTACGCCGCGCCCCCGGTGGGGCAGGGCCGCTGG
>NZ_DALZQC010000053.1:0-21630 GCF_032017145.1 Brevundimonas sp. | reverse complement strand
AACGCAGCCGACGCCGGATGCGCGCCCCCTGGGTTCCGGGTTCGTCCTTCGGACGCCCCGGAATGACGATTTAAAGTTGAATGTCGATTAGCCTTAGCGGCGGTTGTTGGACTCTGGAAAAACAGTCCAACGAGTCCAACGTCCGCTTTCGGCCATTGTTCTTACTGGCGAATTTTCGCCGACCGACTTGGACTATCCAAGTCGGCGATCTTGGTGCGCCACGACGATGTCAAAGACCCGGCGGCGATTATAGGCGAGATCGAACCCCTGTATGGCAGATGGTCGATGCGAGGCCGCAAGCCTTTGAAACGGCGCGGATTCCTTTTCGAAATTAGGATTGGGGACGGTGTTTCTCCCTCCCCCTGCGGGGGAGGGTGGCCGAGCGGAGCGAGGTCGGGCGGGGGCGGCGAAGCGACGGCCCAACCTGCCCCCATCCAGCAGGTGCGCCCCCTTCGGCCGCCCCCACCCGGTCGCTGCGCGACCACCCTCCGCGGAACGGGGAGGGAGACGATCAAAGCCTATTTTTCCTCGACCCAGGCCCGGATCAGGCTGTGGGCGATGGCGAAGGGCGGGGGCGCGCTGATGGTCGGGTAGTCGCCGGCCAGCACCGCCCGGGCCTCGGCGCGGGTCAGCCAGGCGACCGATTCCAGCTCGGTCTGGTCCGGCCGGGCCTGATCGTCGGACACCTGGGCCAAGAGGCCGATCATCAGCTGGGACGGAAACGGCCAGGGCTGGCTGGAGTGGTAGGTCGCTGCGACCACGGTCAGCCCCGCCTCCTCCTTCACCTCTCGGGCGCAGGCTTCTTCAATGGATTCGCCGGGCTCCAGAAAGCCCGCCAGCGCCGACATTCGGCCTTGCGGCCAGGCGGCCTGACGCCCCAGCAGGCAGATCGGCTCGGCCCCGCCGGTGTAGATCGGCAGCATGATGGTGACCGGATCGACGCGGGGGAAATGCTCGGTCCCGCAGGCCGGGCAGCGCCGCTTCCACCCGCCCGAGGCCGTCTCGCACAGGGCGCCGCAGTTGGCGCAGAACCCGTGTTTGCGCCGCCAGTCGAACAGGCTCTTGGCTCCGCCCGCCATGGCGGCATCCGACGCCGGCAAGATGGCCGCCGCCGAGCGCATGTCGTGAAACACGCCCAGGCCCCCGACCGGCCCGTCGGCGGGGTCGATGGAGCCCTCGAACTCGATGGCGAAGACCGGCTCGTCCTTCCACAGGCCCAGAAAGACCTCGCGGTCGCGCACCAGGGTGCGCGCGTGTTCCATCGACAGCCAGACCAGACGCGGCCCCTGATCCGTCTCCTCGATCAGCGGCCGCCCCTCCCATAGCACCAGGGCCTGGGCGTAGGGCTTGTCCGCCTGTTCGGCCAGCCAATCGGGGTCGTTCCTGAGATCGCCGGCCCGGTCGAGCGGATTGCCGGCGAAGATGTTCTGATGGGCCATGCGTCCTTGTAGCTCTTGATTCCGACCGTCGCACCCGTCATATCCCCAATCGGAGATCGCGGGCGAAGGCTTCGCCAATCTGGTCAGGGCCGGAAGGCAGCAGCCACAACGAATTCCCCTTCGGGTCGCGGTCTCCACCCTTCATTGTTTTTTGCGCTAACGCTCGCGACGCGGTCGCTCGCTGCTTGAGCGCGTTTGCGGCGCTTCGTCTCCTCCCCACCTGTGGGGAGGGGAACCGCGCGTAGCGTGGTGGAGGGGCTCTTCAAGTCCCAGACACCTGTGACGCGGTAAAGAACCCCTCCGTCACGACGCGAAGACGCGCCGCGCCACCTCCCCGCAAAGCAGGGAGGAGACATTGCCGAGAATCGCTTCTTCCGTCCCCTCACCCGCTGTAAGACTGTCGCCATGACGGACAGCGACACCAATATGGACGGCCCGCCTTGGGAAGAGGACGAGGTCGTGGAGCGCGACGAGAACACCGACGACATGTTCGGCGCGCCCGCCGCGACGCCGGAGCCGGTCGCGGCCAAGCCCGCCCCCGCCGAAGTCGAGGCCCCTGCGGACGACGGCGCCGCCTATCAGGTGCTGGCGCGCAAATATCGGCCGCGCACCTTCGAGGATCTGATCGGGCAGGAGGCGATGGTCCGGACGCTGACCAACGCCTTCGCCACCGGGCGGATCGCCCACGCCTTCATGCTGACCGGGGTGCGGGGGGTCGGCAAGACCACGACCGCGCGTCTGTTGGCGCGCGCGCTTAACAACGAAACCGACAGCATCGACAAGCCGTCGCTGGCCCTGACCGCGCACGGGCGGCACGACGCGGCCATCATGGCCGGTCAGCACATGGACGTGATGGAGATGGACGCGGCGTCGCACACCGGCGTCAACGACATCCGCGACATCCTGGAAAGCGTCCGCTATGCGCCCGTCGAGGCGCGCTACAAGGTCTATGTGTTGGACGAGGTCCACATGCTGTCGACGCAGGCGTTCAACGCCCTGCTGAAGACGCTGGAGGAGCCGCCGCCCCACGCCAAATTCATCTTCGCCACGACCGAGATCCGCAAGGTGCCGGTGACCATCCTGAGCCGGTGCCAGCGGTTCGACCTGCGTCGGGTCGAGCCGGAGATTCTGGTCGAGCACCTGGGCCGGATCGCCGACCGCGAGAGCATGAAGATCGAGGCCGACGCCCTGGCCCTGATCTCGCGCGCGGCCGAGGGGTCGGTGCGCGACGGCCTGTCGCTGCTGGATCAGGCGCTGGTCCAGGCCGAGCGCGGTCAGATGGTCAAGACCGACACGGTGCGCGACATGCTGGGGCTGGCCGACCGGACCCAGACCATCGCCCTGTTCGAAAGCGTCATGGCGGGCCGCACGCCCGAGGCGCTGGAGACGTTCCGCACCCTGTATGGCTTCGGCGCCGATCCGGTGCAGGTGACCAACGACCTCTTGGAGCATTGCCATGCGGCCGCGGTCGCCAAGATGCTGGGGCCGAACGCGACGCGCCTGCCCAATGATCAGGCGCAGAAGCTGGCGGCCCTGGGCGCGGCCATTCCGGCGGCGACCCTGTCCCGCACCTGGCAGATGCTGCTGAAGGCGCTGGACGAGGTGCGGCGCGCGCCCAATCCGGCCGATGCGGTGGAAATGGCCATCGTGCGCCTGGCCTACGCCGCCGACCTGCCCGGACCGGAAGAGGCGCTGAAGCGGTTGCAGTCGGGCGAACCGATGGGCGGCGGTTCGGCCCCGCGCGGCGGCGGAGGCGGCGGCGGCGGAAGCTCGGCGCAGCTGGCGGCGCGGCCGGTCATGGCCCCGGCCCTGCCCGATCCGCAAAACTTCGAACAGGTGGTGGCCCTGATCGGACAGAAGCGCGAGGTCGGACTGCAGATGGACGTGGAGCGGTTCGTCAAGCCGGTCTCGTTCAAGCCCGGCGCCATCGTCTATGAGAGCGTTCAGGGTGCGCCGGTCGAACTGGCGCGCAAACTGGCCGCCCGCCTGCGCGAATGGACCGGCCGCACCTGGCTGATCGCCGCCAACGGCCAAGGCGGCGGCGAAACCCTGATCGAACAACAGAAGAAGGCCCGCATCGCCGAACGCGCCGAGGTCGAGGCCAATCCCTTCGTCCAGGCCGTCATGCTGGCCTTCCCCGGCGCCAAGCTGGGCGAGATCCGCACCATAGCCCCCGCCGTCGTCACCCCCGAAATCCCCGATGCGTCCGAGGACGACGACGAGGATTAAGCAACACCACGCGCGCTTCGGTTGTGGACTTTTTAATCAATAAGGCCTATGTTGGTTCGCGAAATGGACTGGGGTTTCTCGGTCGGCGTAGGGCTCCCGGTTCGCCGGGGGCCCTTCTGCTTCAGGGAAAGACTTTCAGCCCGTCGGCCTTCAACTTCGGCTGCAGAAGATCGAACGCCCTGTTGGCCTGCAACGGACGAAGAGCCTTGAGCCCGATGGGGCGCGCCATCAAATCGGCTAGTTGAAGCCCTGACGAGTTGCACTTCTTGTCGACGAAGACGGGCTCCCAGTTCAGGAAGCTGAAGTCCGGGTTTTTGTAACCCCAGTTCGCTTGGTTGGCCGCAATGCGTCGAAAATGGAGCTCCAGCTCTGCATCTTCCTTCTTTCCTCGGCCCTCGAAGACGACATGGATGAGCCGATCTTGCTGTTCGAGCGCGCGGAGGCGGGCAAGCAGCTTTTCCATGCAAAAGTTCAAGGCGATTTCGTAGGGGTTCCAGGGCTTTGAGTAGCGTTTCGCCAGCCGGACCTTGTCGATCACGGCCGTTACGACGTCGATGTCGGCGCCCTCGACGATATCGTTGATGCGATTCAGAAATGCTTCTCGAACTGCTGGATTGGCTTGCAAAAACGCGAAGGCCTTCTGCTGGCGCCTTATGTCGCGCTCATGCAGAACAATTTGATCGTGGCCGACGAAATCAAACTTCAGCCTCTGAAGTTGAGGCACGACCTGTTCGGCATAAACCTTCTTCGAAATGAGCACGCAGCTCAGGACGAACACCGGAAATGTCGGGTCCGGCCCTTCTAGAACGGGCGAACCACTTTCGTCGGCGAACACACTAAAGTCTGAAAAAGCCATGCCGTAAGATGACCAGCCAAGGAAGGGGGTCAACAGAACAAACACAACTCAGACGTTTGTGCGTCTGCAACAGCCCCTACCGCGGCGCGCGTTTGGCCAGGATGCGTTGCAGGGTGCGGCGGTGCATGCCCAGACGGCGGGCGGTTTCCGAGACGTTGTGGTCGCACAGCTCATAGACGCGCTGGATATGCTCCCAGCGGACGCGGTCGGCGCTCATGGGGTTTTCGGGCGGTTCGGGGGCTTCGCCGGTGGCCAGCAGGGCCTTGACCACGTCGTCGGCGTCGGCGGGCTTTGACAGATAGTCGACGGCGCCGGCCTTGACCGCCGCGACCGCCGTGGCGATGGCGCCGTAGCCGGTCAGCATGACGATGCGGGCGTCCTGGCGCTTTTCGCGAACCGCCTCGACGATCTTCAGCCCGTTGCCGTCCTCAAGCCGCATGTCCAGGACGGCGAAGGCGGGGGCCTTGTCGCGCAGGGCCTGGGTCGCCTCGGCGACGGATTCGGCGGTCGTCACCTGAAAGCCGCGCGCCTCCAGCGCCCGTCCCATGCGGGTGCGCAGGGCCTGGTCGTCGTCCAGCAGCAACAGGGACTTGTCGGGTAGGGCGGCGATGCGGGTTTCGAGTTCGGACATTGTCTTGGTTTCTCCTGCCCCTTCAAGTCGGGACCGGTAGCGCGCGGGTCAAGGTCAAGGTTCCGCCTGCGACGCTTCGACCCAGCGGGATCACGCCGCGACTTCCAGGGCGGGCCGGGCCCAGCGCACGGCGACGCGCGCGCCGCGCGGGATCACCTTGGTCTCGGGCGCGACGCCCGGCTGAGGCAGGCCCTGGCCCACGCTGACCGATCCGCCGGTGCGTTCCAGAAGCGTGCGGGCGATGAAGAAGCCCAGGCCCATGCCGCCCTGGCTGGGGGCGATGGGGGCGTCCACGGTCGCGCGGCGTTTGGACGGCCGGGCGGCGGCGGCGATCTGGGCGGCCAGGGCCTGACGCGCCTTGCCCTGGGGCCGGCTGGTCACATAGGGCTCGCCCAGGCGGGGCAGGATGTCGCCGGAGAAGCCCGGCCCGTCGTCCAGAATGTCGATCTCGATCCAGCCGGCGTCGACCACGGCCTGGACCCGCACGGTGGCGGCGGCGAAGTCGGCGGCGTTCTCGACCAGGGTGGACAGGCCGTGGATCACCTCGGGCAGGCGGCGCACGCGCGGGGCGGGCTGGCCGGGCGGGGTCTTGACCAGGACGTCGAACGCCAGGTCGAAGCCCCGGTGCGGCTCCACCACCTCTTCCAGCAGGGCCTTGAGCGACACGTCGGCATAGAGGGCGTCGTCGCCCTCGGGCTGTTGCGACAGCTGGGTCAGTATGCCCCGGCAGCGTTCGGCCTGTTGCAGGATCAGGGCGGCGTCCTCGGCCGCGTCGCTGTCCGGGGCCGAGGCGCGCTGCAACTCCTTGGCCACGACCTGGATGGTGGCCAGGGGCGTGCCCAGTTCGTGCGCCGCCGCCGCCGCCAGACCGCCCAGCGCCGCCAGACGCTGTTCGCGTTGCAGCACGTCCTGGGTCGTGGCCAGGGCCAACTCCAGCTTTTCCGCATCGGCCGCCACCCGCCAGGCGTAGCCGGCGGTGAAGACCACCCCCGTCACCAGGGCCATGGCCATGCCCAGCCGGTAGAGCAGCGGCAGGTGGAAATCCTCGTAGGGGCGCCACGGCAGCGGCTCGGACCAGAAGAACAGGATGCCGACCGCCACCAGGGCCAGCACGCCCAGCACCAGGGCCTGGCGCGCCGGCAGGGCCGCCGCCGCGATGGTCACGGGCGCGACCAGCAACAGGCAGAAGGGGTTCTCCAGCCCGCCGGTCAGGGCCAACAGCACGCCCAGTTGAAAGATGTCGAAGCCCAGGTGGATCGCGGTCTGGCGGCCGTCGGGCAGGCTGGCCTCGAGCCGCCGCACCCGCGCCATGGCCCCCACGTTCACCGCCGCGCTGATGGCGATCACGATCAGGCAGGGCCACAGCGGCAGGGGGAAGTGCAGCACCTGATGCGCGGTCAGGATCGCCGCGCTCTGGCCCAGGATGGTCAGCCAGCGCAGCACGATCAGGGTTCTGAGCGAAAACCCCCGTCCCCGTCGCGGCGCGTCGCGCCAGCCGTCCAGGGGATCGGACGGCAGGGCATGGGGCGATGGCGCGCCCTGCGGCGCGATGCGGGCTTCTGTCGAGGTCACGCGACTTCTATAGACCGACCAGAACCATTTCGTGAGAGGTCGTCATGCCGCGTCGTTCCGTCCTGCTGTTCGCCGGCGCCTGCATCGCCGTGGCGGCGGCGCTGGCCATCGTCACCGTGGTCGTCGTCAGCGGGCGCGGCGCGCCGGCGAACGGCGCGGAGACGACCTCGACCGGCCAGCCGTTGATCGGCGGCGACTTCCAGTTGGTCGACCAGGACGGCCGCACGGTCGACCAGACGATGCTGAACGGCAAATGGAGCCTGGTCTTCTTCGGCTTCACCTATTGCCCCGAGTTCTGCCCCACGACCCTGGCCGAACTGGCCGCCGTGCAGCAGCGGCTGGGCGACAAGGCCGACAACCTGCAGATCGTCTTCGTCAGCATCGACCCGCAGCGCGACACGCCGCAGATGCTGAAGGACTATCTGTCGTCGGACGGCTTTCCCAAGGGGACCATCGGCCTGACCGGCACGCCCGAACAGGTGGCGACAGCGGCCAAGGCTTACCGCGCCTTCTATCAGAAGGTCGGCGAGGGCGAGACCTATACGATGAACCACTCCCTGACGGTGTATCTGATGGGACCAGACGGTCGGTTCCGCACCGCCGTCGCCTATGGGATGGGGCCGGACAAGACGACCAGGATCATCGAGGATGCGATGGCGCGGGGATAGGCCGCTTTCCTCGTCATCCTCGGCCTTGTGCCTGGGATCCAGACTCCCGGTGCTAAAAGGTTTGGCGGCCGGCGCCTGTCGATTTACGGTCGCGCACGAGTCTATGGATCCTAGGCACAAGGCCCAGGATGACGGGCGAATGATAAGGAGCCATCCCGCCGACTAAGGGCTGTTCCGCAGCCTCATAATCCTTTTGCAGGGCGCGGCGTTATATGTTGCCCTGCACAAACGGCGTTCAGCCGTCACGGATCGTCATGCTCTACGCCTTTCACGAACTCGCCTATCAGTCGGCCCTGCCCTTCCGCATCGGGGCGCAGATGGCCCGCAGCTTCTGGACCTCGCCGCTGAACCCGGCGGCCGACACCGCCATCGGGCGCACGGCCTACGCCTCGGCCGAACTGTTCGAGAGCGTGACCCGGCGCTACGGCAAGCCGGCGTGGCGGCTGGAGACGCTGGAGATCGGCGGAAAGACGGTTCGCACCACCGAACAGGTCATCTGGCAGAGCCCGTGGTGCCGCCTGGTCCGTTTCGCGCGCAACATCGGCGACCTGAAACGGGCCAAGAAGCCCGCCGCCGGTCCGGCCGTCCTGATCGTGGCGCCGCTGTCGGGCCACTACGCCACCCTGCTGCGCGGCACGGTCGAGGCCTTCCTTCAGGACCACGACGTCTATGTCACCGACTGGATCAACGCCCGCCAGGTGCCGGTGCTGGAGGGGCGGTTCGACTTCTTCGACTATATCGACCACATCCGCCTGATGCTGGCCGAGATCGGGGGACGCGCCCACGTCGTCGGCGTGTGCCAGCCCGGCCCGCCGGTTCTGGCCGCCGGCGCGGTGATGGCCGAGGACGAGGACGAGAACCGGCCCCTGTCCATGACCTTCATGGGCTCGCCCATCGATGCGCGCCTGTCGCCGACAGTGACGAACCAGCTGGCCGAGGAAAAGCCCTTCACCTGGTTCAGGTCGAACATGATCCACACCGTGCCCCTGCCCTATGCGGGGTTCGGGCGGCGCGTCTATCCGGGCTTCGTCCAGCTCTACAGCTTCATGTCGATGAACGAGGATCGTCACCGCGACGCCCACTGGAGCTATTTCAACAGCCTGATCGCCGGGGACGGCGATGGGGTGGAGAAGCACGAGGAATTCTACGACGAATATCTGTCGGTGCTGGACCTGACCGAGGAGTTCTATCTCCAGACCATCGACATCGTCTTCCAGCAGCATCTGCTGGCGCGGGGCCTGCTGGAGCATCGCGGGCGCAGGGTCGATCTGACCAAGATCACCGACATCGGCCTGATGACGGTCGAGGGCGAGAAGGACGACATCTCCGGCGTCGGCCAGACCCAGGCGGCGCATGGCCTGTGTCCGAACGTGCCCGAGGATCGGCGCGTCCTCTATGTCCAGCCGGGCGTGGGCCACTACGGCGTGTTCAACGGCCGTCGCTTCCGTGACGAAATCTATCCCCGCGTCCGCGATTTCATCGCCCAGAACGAGGCTGTCGGTGGCGTACCGCAACGGTCAGCGGCTGCCGCTTGACGAGGCGGGCGGGAACCCAGGTTCCGGCCCGACCCTGAGATTATCCGTCAATCCGCGCGCCCGACGCCTGTCGGTGCGGATCGACGCGCGGGCGGGCGAGGCGGTGGTGATCGCCCCCAGCGAGCGCGGCCTGACCCAGGCCGTGGCCTTCGCCCGCACAAAGGCGGTCTGGATCAGCGAACGGCTGGCGGTGCGGCCCAAGGGCCGGCCGCTGGAGCCGGGCCAGGTGATTTCGCTGCGGGGGCGGCCCGTTCGGCTGGAGGCGACGCCGGGGGCCGGGGCCGCGCGTCTGGTCGAGGAGGGAACGATCATCCGCTCGGGCGGCGAAGGCGAGGCCTATGCGCGCCGGGTCGAGAACCTGCTGAAACGCGAGGCGCGCGACATGCTGCTGGAACGCACCGACCATCATCTGCGGACGCTGGGCCAGGCGCCGGTCAAGGTGTCCATCGCCGACACCCGGTCGCGCTGGGGCTCGTGCAGCCCGCACAACCGCACCATCCGCTATTCCTGGCGGGTCGTCATGGCCCCGCCGCCTGTGATCGACTATCTGGCCGCCCACGAGGTCGCCCATCTGGTCCACGCCGACCACAGCCCGGCCTATTGGTCGGTGGTCGAACGGCTGGTCGGGGATCACAGGCCGTGGCGCAAATGGCTGAAGGATCATGGCGGCGCGCTGCACGCGGTGGGGCGATAGGGTAGACGTCGCCGGATTGCGTTTGCGGCGGAAACTCCTGCGACCCGGCGCGTTTCATGCCCGCCAATCCACTCAGGAACGCCCCATGAAAACGATGATCACGCTGTCGGTCGCCCTCGGCCTCGCCGTCGCCGCCGCCTCTTCCGCCAGCGCCCAGTCGCAGGCGACGATGAACGCCAACGCCGCCCAGGATCTGCAGCGGGCCGACCGCAGTCTGAACACCCAATACACCGCCACCATGAACCGGCTGTCCACGCCCAGCCGCACCCTGCTGCGCAACGCCCAGCGCACCTGGATCAGCTTCCGCGATCAGCAGTGCCGGTTCGAGGCGTCGGGCGTCCAGGGCGGGTCCGCCTATCCGATGGTGCATTCCACCTGCCTGGCGCGCCTGACGACCGAGCGGACCCAGCAGTTGCGGACCCTGAGCCAATGCCAGGAGGGCGACCTGTCCTGCCCGCGCTGAGGCCGGCATGGACCGAACGTGAAAAAGGGAGGCGGCCGCAGGGCCGCCTCCCTTCCTTTTTGTCCAGCCGTGGTCGGCGCGATCAGAAGAACAGGGCGTCGCCCTTGCGCTCGGGCTGAGGCCGTCCCTCGGGCTGCTGGTTCGGCGGATCGCGATAGCCGGGCGGCGGGCCGGAAGGCTTGGTCGGCTGCTGGGGCGCGGGCTGTTTGGGTTGCATCGGCTGAACGACGGCGCCGGGCTGGTCCACATAGGGTTCGCCCTGGTTGGGATCGACAGGATCGACCAGGACGCCGCCCTGATCCAGGCCGCTCATCAGGTCGCCGACCGGATCGGGCGCGACCCAGCCCTCGGGCATGGCGGGACCATTGGGGATGGCGGGGGCGTTCAGGCGCGGCAGGGCCGCCTCCATGAACCCCTTCCAGATGGCGGCGGGCGACGAGCCGCCGGTCACGCCGCGCATCGCCGTGTTGTCGTCCTTGCCCACCCAGACGGCGGCGACGAAGCCGCCGGTGTAGCCGACGAACCAGGCGTCCTTGTAGTCCGAGGTGGTGCCGGTCTTGCCCGCCAGATCGCGGCCGGCGATGGCCGCCGACCGGCCCGAACCGCCCGTCACCACGCCCCGCAGCATCTGGTTCATGTAATAGAGCGGCGGATTGTTGATGGCCTGGCCGCTCTGGCCGCTGTCGCGCTGATAGATGACGCGGCCCTGGGGCGTGCGGATGCGGCTGATGCCGTAGGCCTCGACCCGGCGACCGCCGTTGGCGAAGGCGTCGTAGGCGGTGGCCATCTCCAGCGGCGAGACCTCGACGGCGCCCAGCGCCATGGCCGGCTCCAGGCCGATGCGGCTCTCGATGCCCAGCCGGCGCGCGGCGCGGGCCACGCTGTCGCGCCCCACCTGATCGGCGACCGAGGCCGCCACCGTATTGGTCGACTGGGCCACGGCCTGGGCGATGGTCATCGGACCGCTGAAGGTTCCGGAATAGTTGCGGGGCGACCAATTGCCGATGGTGATCGGCTGATCGACCACCGGGGTCTGGGGCGTGAAGCCCGCCTCCATGGCCGCCAGATAGACGAAGGGCTTCCACGACGAACCGGCCTGACGCCGCGCGTCCACGGCGCGGTTGAACTGACTGTCGGCGTAGGAGGCGCCGCCGATCATGGCCCGCACCCGGCCGTCGCCGTCCAGGGCGACCAGGGCCGCCTGCTGCACGCCCTTGGCGCCGTCGCGGTCCAGGATGCGGCGCACCGACCGTTCGGCCGCCGTCTGCAAGGTCAGGTCCAGGGTGGTCTCGACCACCATGTCCTCGGTCGGTTCGCCGACCAGGCCGCGGATCGACTTGTCCAGCCAGTCGATGAAATACTGGGCGTGCTGGGTCGCCAAGGTGCGCGAGACGATGACCGGCTGGGTCACGGCCTGTTCGCGCTGGGCGGCGGTGATGACGCCGGCCTCCTCCATCTCGTTCAGGACGACGGTGGCGCGGGCGGCGGCGCGCTCGCTCTCGGACACCGGTGAATAGCGCGAGGGGGCTTTCAGCAGGCCCGCCAGAAGCGCGGCCTCTCCGACGGTCAGATCCTTGGCCGACTTGTCGAAATAGCGCTGCGACGCCGCCTCGATCCCATAGGCGCCGGCGCCGAAATAGACCCGGTTCAGATAGAGGGCCAGGATCTCCTTCTTGGAGAATTTCATCTCCAGCCAGACCGCCAGCATCAGCTCCTGCACCTTGCGGCGCAGGTTCTGGTCGGGCGTCAGGAACAGGTTCTTGGCCAGCTGCTGCGTCAGGGTCGAACCGCCCTGAACCACCCGCCCGGCCCGGACATTGGTGGCCATGGCCCGCATCATGCCGATGGGGTCGAAACCGGGGTGGTGATAGAAGCGCCGGTCCTCGATGGCGATGAAGGCCGCCGGCACATAGTCCGGCAGGGCGTCCAGATCGGCGGGCGGCGCCATCTGGGTGCCCCGTGTCGCGATCAGGGCGCCGTTGCGATCCAGATAGGTGATCGAGGGCTGGCGATCGACATTGTACAGGCTGGAAGTGTCGGGCAGGCCGCGCGCGAAGACGGCGAAGAAGACGACCAGGAAGATCAGCCCCCAGACCGCCAGAACCGCGCTCCAATACAGCAGCCGTTGCAGCCCGGACCGGCGGGGTTTTCCCTGGGCCTGTGGTCCGCCCGCGTTCACTGGTCCCGCCATGTCCGTCCTTCAGATGCCGCGCCGGAAGCGACGCGGTTCGCCTAAGCCGTTCTCATATCGTCTAAGCGCCGCCGCCGAAACGCCCCCGCCCATATCACGCAACCGTGAGCGGCTATTTCGCCGAAAGAATGGCGTCCAGAAACCCACGCCGACAGGCTTCCGGATGGATTATTGCGCCAGGAAGGCGTCCAGCGCGCTGTAGAAGGCCTGGGGCTGGTCGAACATGATGAAGTGGGCGCTGTCGTCGATCCGCTTCAGCGTCGCGCCCGGCAGGCCGGCGTAGGACGCCTGATAGATGGCGTCGGTGATTTCCGGCGTCATGCGCGCGTCGTTGAACTTGACGTAGAGCACCTCGGTCGGGGCGGTAATCCGGGCCAGTTCGGGGCGAAGGTCGGTGGCGACCAGCTCGCGGAAGGCGGCGGCCGAGACCTTCTGGTCGCTGTCGCGCATGTTCTGCAGCGCCAGTTCGCGGCGGCTTTCGGTATTGATCATGCCGGTGATGGAGGTCGTGGCCTGGGCGACATAGGCGTCGCGCGGGCTGTTGGCCTGGGCGGCCCAGATCTGGTCGGCGACGGGGGCGACCGTCTCGGCCGTCGCGCCGGGGCCTGCGAACATCGCCCCCATGAAGGGGATCATGTCCACCACCATCAGCCGCCCCACCTGATCCGGGTGGCGCGCCGCCAGCATCAGGCCGATGGTCCCGCCCATGGAATGGCCCACCACGACCGGCTGGGTCAGCCCCTGTTCGCGGATGTAGCGGGCGATCTCCTCGGCGACCGGGGCCGCGACGGGGGTCGGGGTCGCGCCCGTCTGGGCGTTGCCGGCGGCGGGCGCCCCGGCGAAGCCGTCGATCTGGATGCGGTGGATGCGCCAGCCCGCGCCGTTTTGCGCCGCCAGATGATCGACCGTCCCCTGCCAGATTTCGGGCGAGGAGCTGAGACCGGGGATCAGGATGATGTCGCGGCCGTTCGTGTCGCCGTCGACGCGCACCTGAATGCGGTCGGACTGAAACGCCGCGGCGCCAGGACCGGCATGCGCGGCGTGCCCGTCCTGGGCCGAGGCCGCCACGGGTGCGCCCAGGATGGCGGCGGCGATGGCGAGGATGCGAAGCATGGCGAAACGTCCCTTCGACGCCATGAGCGGCGTTCTTCGGCGAAGACTTAATCGCGTCCGGCCGCAGAGGGAAAGACGTCGGCTGGACAAACCGTCCCGCGCGTCTCCGGCCCACCCCTCTATGGCGACGGCGGCTGCGCTGTTAAACAGCGCGGATGACCGCCGCTCCCGCCCCGTCGCCCTCCGCCGAAGCCGCCCCGTCCAAGGCGGGCGCTCAGCCCTTCGGCAAGGGGTTCGTCACCGACGCCTGGTATTTCGTCGCCCTGGGTCGCGACGTCGCGCCGGGCAGCCTGAAACGTCATGAGATCATGGGCGAGCCGGTGCTGATCGGACGCACCAAGGCGGGCCAGGTCTATGCGATGCGCGACATCTGCCCCCACCGCGCGGCGCCCCTGTCGGCGGGTCGGCTGGTCGACAAGCCGGGCGAGGGCGAGACGGTCGAATGCCCCTATCACGGCTGGCGCTTCCGGCCCGACGGGGTCTGCGCCGCGATCCCGTCCCTGGTCGAGGATCAGGCGTTCGAGGCGAACCGCATCCGCGTGCGGTCCTATCCGGTGCGCGAGAGCCAGGGGATCGTCTTCGTCTGGATGGCGTCGGACGCCCGCAATCCGATGGAGCCGGACCACGAACCGCCCGTCTTTCCCGGCGTGGTCGGCGGCGAGGCCAAGCTGGTCGAGGCCATGGATTTCGACAGCCACATCGACCACGCGGTCGTCGGCCTGATGGACCCCGCGCATGGCCCCTATGTCCACCAGCAATGGTGGTGGCGGTCAGAGCATTCGATGCACGAAAAGGCCAAGGCCTTCGCGCCGACCGAGTTCGGCTGGGCCATGGTGCGCCACGCCCCCTCGTCGAACAGCCGCCTCTACAAGATCCTGGGCGGCGCGCCGGCGACCGAGATCACCTTCCGCCTGCCCGGCTATCGCTGGGAGCATATTCAGGTGGGTGAAAAACAGGTGCTGGCCCTGACCTGCCTGACCCCGATCACGGACACCAAAACCCGCATCACCCAGATCTTCTGGTCCGACCACTGGGTGTTCGACATCGCCAAACCCTTCCTGCGGATGGGCGTGGTCGCCTTCCTGAAACAGGACGGAGGGATGGTGAACCTGCAGAACGAGGGCCTGCGCTACGACCCCGCCCTGATCTGGATCGACGACGCCGACAAACAGGCCAAATGGTATCAGCAGCTGAAGCGCGAATGGGCCAGGAGCCGGGCGGAGGACCGAGCCTTCGTGAACCCGATCCAGCCTGTGACGCTGAGGTGGAAAAGCTGAGGGAGGCCGTCTCCTCCCCATGCAATGGGGAGGGGGACCGCGTAGCGGTGGAGGGGCTCTTTAAAGCCCCACAGACGCTGGCGATGCGGTAAGAACCCCTCCGTCTCTCCGCTGCACTCCGAGCCACCTCCCCATGAAATGGGGAGGAGACTGAGCGTCTTAGATCTTCAGCCCGTTCTCTTTGGCCAGATCGGACAGTTTCACCATCGGGCGCGGGCCCCAGTGGGCGATGACTTCGGAGGCGGCGAGGGAGCCCAGCTTTGCGGCGTCTTCCAACGGCAGGTCGCGCGCGACGCCCAGCAGGAAGCCGGCGGCGTACTGGTCGCCGGCGCCGGTGGTGTCGATGACCTTGGCGACCGGATAGGCCGCGACGGCGATGCGTTCGTCGCCCTTGATCACGACCGAGCCGTGTTCGCCGCGCGTGACGGCGGCGATCTCGACGATGGCGGCCAGTTGCGCGGCGGCGGCGTCGAAGTCCTCGGTTTCGAACAGGGCGCCCAGTTCGGCCTCGTTGGCCAGGACGATGTCGGCGGACTGGGTGATGAAGTCCAGCAGTTCGGCGCGCCAGCGGGCGACGACGAAGGTGTCCGAAAGGGTGATGGCGACCTTGCGGCCCGCGGTATGGGCGGCGGCGGCGGCGCGTTCGAAGGCGGCGCGGGCGGGGGCCGGGTCGAAAAGATAGCCTTCCAGATAGACGATCTGGCTGGATGCGATCAGGGCCTCGTCGATGTCGTCGGCATACAGCTGGTTCGCGGCGCCCAGGAAGGTCGCCATGGTGCGCGCCCCGTCCGACAGGACGTTGATCAGACAGCGGCCGGTGCCGAAGCCCTGGTCGGCGCCGCCCTTCAGGACCGGGGTGTCGAAATGGACGCCGGCGGCGCGGATGTCATGGGTGAAGACCTGGCCCAAGGTGTCGTCGGCGACCTTGCCGATATAGGCCGCGCGGCCGCCGAAAGAACCGACGCCCGCGACCGTGTTGCCGGCCGATCCGCCCGAAGCCTCCACGCCCGGCGCCATGGCGTCGTACAGGGCGGCGCTGCGCTCGGCGTCGACCAGTTGCATCGAATTGGGCGCCAGGTCCTGGGCGGCCAGGAAGGCGGCGTCGCAGGGGCTGAGGACGTCGACGATGGCGTTGCCGACGGCGCAGACATCGTATTGGGCAGTGTTCTGGGTCATGACCGCGCCTTAGCCGCTGGAAGACCGCGCGTCACCCGAAATCATATAAGGAACCCCTTATATGCCCTTTCCTGCTTCGGTATGAGGAGCGCATGACCCAGATCGCCGTGCTGACCCCCGATCCGTCCGACCGCTCCTACATCGGGCGCTGGCCCGAGGTGCTGGCGCGGCTTAAGGCGACGCTGGAGAGCACCGGCGCCCAGGTGGTCGCAACGCCCTGGACCGATCATGTGGACGACGCCGCGGGCCTGGCGGACCACGATCTGATCCTGCCGGTCATCGCCTGGGGCTATCATCGCGATCACGGCCGCTGGCTGGCGGGGTGCGAAACCTGGACCCGCGCGGGCCTGCCGATGGACAATCCGGCCGAGGTGCTGCGCTGGAACTCGGACAAGTCCTATCTGCGGTGGCTGGCGGACAAGGGCGTGCCGATCCCGCCGACGCGCTGGACCGACGCGGTGACCCAGACCCAGGTGGACGCCGCCTTTGCGGAAACCGGCGCGCCGGTTCTGATCGTCAAGCCGACGGTGTCGGCGGGCGCCTTTCGCACTTTGCGCTTGACGCCGGGTGAAGCGCTGATCGAGGCGCCGGAAGGCCCGGCGATCATCCAGCCCTATCTGAAATCCATCGAGACCGAAGGCGAAACCTCGCTGCTGTTCTTCGGCGGACGGTTCAGCCATGCGGTCAACAAACGCCCCGTGCCGGGCGATTTCCGCATCCAGATGCAATTCGGCGGCTTCTATCGGACCGTGACGCCCGACGCCGAGGCCATGGCTCTGGCGCAGCAGGTGCTGGCGGCCATCGACGAGCCGCTGCTCTACGCCCGCATCGACCTGGCCCGCGACGACGCGGGCCGCTGGGTGCTGATGGAGGCCGAACTGATCGAGCCGGACTTCTATCTGGACCACGACCCGGCGAATGGCGCGGGCTTCGCCGCCGTCGTGGGCCGACGATTGGGCGGCTGAGCGAGCGGCCCCGGTCAGAAAGCCTACCATTCGCCGCCGCCCGCGACCAGACGGGGCCGCGTCGGGGCGGTTTGGTCGCGCGCGAAGGTTTCGATGCGCGCCCGGGCCTGATGCACCGGGGACGGGTGCGTTGGGGACGGGTGCGCCGGGGCCGCGCCGGGGCCGGCGCTGACGATGAAGCGGCCGACCAGGGCCGCCAGTTCGGCCGCTTCTCGCGTCAGATTGAGGCTGGCGGCTGTCGATTGTTCGACCATGGCGGCGTTCTGCTGAGTGACCTGGTCCATCTCGTTGACGGCGGTGTTGACCTCGGCCAGGCCGACCGACTGCTCCTGGGTGGAGGCGCGGACTTCGGCCATCAGGGTGGTGATCTCGGCGATCCGGTCGGCGATGCCGGTCAGCACCTCGCCTGACTGGCGCACCAGGTCCACGCCCTGTTTCACATGGCCGGCGCTGGACGAGATCAGGGTCTTGATCTCCTTGGCGGCCTCGGCCGAACGCTGGGCCAGGGCGCGGACTTCGGAGGCCACGACGGCGAAGCCGCGCCCCGCCTCGCCGGCGCGCGCGGCCTCGACTCCGGCGTTCAGGGCCAGGAGGTTGGTCTGGAAGGCGATCTCGTCGATCACCCCGATGATCTGGTTGATCTGGCCCGAGGAGTGTTCGATCTCGCCCATGGCGGCGACGGCGCGCCGAACCACCGTGGCGCCGACCTCGGCCTGGCTGCGGCCCTGGCCGACGACGCTGTCCGCCGCCTGGGCGTTCTCGGCGGTCCTGCGCACCGTGGCGGTGATCTGATCCAGGGCGGCGGCCGTCTCTTCCAGACTGGCGGCCTGGCGTTCGGTGCGGCGCGACAGGTCGTCGGCGGCGCTGCTGATCTCATGGGCGCCGGACTGCATGGCCACGGCGTTGACGCCGATCACCCCGACCGCCTCGTCCAGCGCCGCCATGGCCGCATTGAAGTTGTCGCGCAGGGCGGCGTAGTCGCCCGGAAACTCCTCTTCGATCCGATAGGCCAGGTCGCCGGCGGCCATGGCCGAAAGGCCGCGCGCCGTGCCCTGAACCACGGCGGTCTGGATGGCCGCCGCCTGGTGTTCCGCCGCCAGACGCCGCTCGCGCTCCTCCTCCACGGCGGTCACGTCGATGGCGAACTTGACCACCTTGTAGACGCGCCCCGTCGCGTCGAAGACGGGGTTGTAGCTGGCCTCGATCACGACGCGGCGACCGTCTCGGCCATAGCGGACGAACTTGTCGCTGACGAACTCGCCCGCGTTCAGCCGTCGCCAGAAGTCGGCGTAGGCCGGGCTGTCGACCTCTGCGGGATCGACGAACATCCGGTGATGGCGGCCGACGATCTCGTCCAGCGCATAGCCCAGGACGGAGAGGAAGTTGGCGTTCGCCTCACGGACCGTGCCGTCCAGATCGAACTGGATCACCGCCTGCGAGCGATCGATCGCGGCGACCATGCTGCGCAGTTCGGCGACGGCGATATCCTCGTCGCGGTTTCGAAACAGGCGCATGTTCAGGACTTTCAAGACAAAAAAGCAGGAACGGGAATCGCACGGCGGAGGTTTAGAAGCCGTGCGGGCTTGGTTAGCAAGCTAAGGCTCAACCTTGACGGGCCCTGCTTCGCGCACTCCTTGTAAGTCTGCTGTTTGTCCTCGGTTTTCAAAGAGGTCCGGCTTGTCGGCCATCGCGCGAGAGACGCTGCAGCTGCAGGTCGCCATGCAGGTCATGATCACGGCGAAACGCTGGAAGATGCGGGTCGCCGACCTGTTCCGCGATCATGGCCACACCGGCGCGCCGACCATCGTGCTCTATTTCCTGGCGGACCATCCCAAGGGTCTGACGCTGTCGGAACTGTGCGAACGGATGGAGCTGTCGGGCGCCTCCTTGACGCGGCTGGTCCAGCGGCTGGAGCGCGACGGCATGGTCAGCCGTCGCCGCATGGTGGGCGACGGACGCTCGTGGTTGATCGAGATGGAGCCGGCCGGCCATCAGGCCGTGAAGGACTTCGAGGTCCACGCCTCGGCGATGCGCCAGCGGATGTTCCAGGACGTGTCGGAGGCCGACATGGCCGCCGCCCTGCGGGTGCTGAACGCCCTGTCCGACAGGCTGGCGAAAGGGCCGGACGCCTTCAGGGCGGCGCAGCGGCTTCCCCCGACGCCATAAGCCCCGCCCGCGACGGACACAGGTCGGCGATCAGGCAGGACAGGCATTTGGGCTTTCGCGCCGTGCAGGTGTAGCGGCCGTGCAGGATCAGCCAGTGGTGCGCCTTGGGCAGCCAGTCTTGCGGCACGACCTTGAACAGCTGGGCCTCCACCTTGTCGGGCGTTCCCGCATTGGCCAGACCCAGCCGGTGCGAGACGCGAAAGACGTGGGTGTCGACCGCGATGGCCGCCTCGATCCCCAGTTCGTTCAGCACCACCGAGGCCGTCTTTCGTCCCACGCCGGGCAGGGCCTGAAGCTCGGCGCGGTTCAGGGGGACCTGCCCGCCGTGCTGCTCCAGCACGATGCGGCTCAGCGCGATGACGTTCCTGGCCTTGCCGCGATAAAGGCCGATGGAGGCGATGTAGGGGATCAGCCCCTCCTCGCCCAGGGCCAGCATCTTTTCGGGCGTGTCGGCGACCTGGAACAGGCGGTCGGTCGCCTTGTTGACCGAGACGTCGGTGGCCTGGGCCGACAGGGCGACGGCGACCACCAGCGTATAGGGGTTGGAGAAGTTCAGCTCGGTCTTGGGATCAGGCATGACGCCGGACAGACGCTCGAAGATCGCCTCCACCCGATCCTCGTCGGGCGGCCAGCGCAGAACGGGGATGGGGGCGCCCGTCATGACCGCAGGGCGTTTGGCGCTCGGCTTGGCGGCCGGTTTTCGGGGTTTGACAGTTTTCACGACGCGGCCTCTTCCGCGCGGCGGTCGGGCGGGACGCCCAGGGCGGACAGGGCGGCGTCGGCCGCACGTTCGCCCTCCATCCAGGCGCCGTGGGCCGTGCCGTAATAGACCGGGGCGGTCGCTTCGCCCGCCAGGAAGAGGCGGTCCTCGACCGGGACGCGCAGCCTGGCCCGATCCGCCGCATGGCCGGGCAGGGCGTGGGAATAGGCGCCCTGCGACCAGGGATCGGCGCCCCAGCCGCTGACGGCGACCGCCTGAAGCCGTCGGCGCATGTCCGACCCCAGGGCCGAGACCAGTTCGGCGACCGCGAAATCCGCCAGGGCCGCCGGGCCTTCCGCCTCCAGCCCCCAGGCCAGGTCGGCGCCGAAATAGGCCTCGATCATCGGCCGCCCGAACGGCCGCAGGTGATAGCCGCCGGTCTGGGCCGTGTCGGTGCGGGTCCACAGCTGGGTGTCGGGCTGAAAATCGGCCGCGCCGCGCACCGTCATATGCACCTTGGACGCCAGGCCCAGCGGCACGCCAGCCGTCGCCTCCAGCAAGGCCGGAACCGGCGGGTCGATGCGGACGGTCTCGTTGGCGATCAGGCTGTTCGGCGTGGTCAGGATGGCGATCCGCGCGGTCAGTTCGCCCCGGCTGGTCTCCAGCCGCAGCAGGGGGCCGGAGCGGTCGATGCGGCGCACGGCGCAGTCGGTCGCCGTGACCGGGGCCGCCGCCTGGCCCAAGCGCGCGATCAGCCGGCCGTATCCCTCGCGCACCCGCCAGTTCACGCCCGTGTCTCCATAGGCGTCGTAGTCCAGGCTGGAGACCTCGGCGAAGCGCGCGCCGTTCAGGGCGCCGGATATGGCGTCCATATGGGCGTTCCAGCGGCTGTCGGGATCGAAGAAGTCGGAAGCGGGACGGTCCTCGCCCCGCGTCGCCGCCTCGGCGACGCGCCGGTCGAAGGCGGCGAAGGCTTCGCCGAAGGCCGCCTGGTCGGCCGACGACATCTCGTGGTCGAAGGCCTGGCTGCGCCAGGGCGGCGGGGTCTGGTCCAGGGTCAACCCCTCGGCCTCCACCCGGTCCGCCAGAACATTGTCGTCGGCCGAATGCAGCCAGCCGCAGCCCATATCCAGGCCCTCGCCCTCGATCCGCTGGGTGAAGGCGCGCCCGCCGATCCGGCCCCGCGCCTCCAGAACCAAGAGCGAAAGCCCGGGCCGCATCAGGCGCCGCGCCGCCGCGATCCCCGCCGCGCCGGCCCCCACAACGACCACGTCCACCTGGGACGGAAGTGGATTCGAAGCCTTGGCGAAGTCGGTCATGCATCGCGACAGATACACGAAATCGGACCCGCCCGGACAGGACGCAAAACATTCGTATCCAGGGTCATTGATTTCTGGACGGCGAAGTCCATTTTAGCGCCGCTTCAATCGGTCGCACCCCCTCCCCCGGAACACGCCATGTCGCCTGAACTCAAGAAACGTCTGCCGCTGATCGCGGCGGGGATCGTCGTCCTGGCCCTGATCGTCGGCGGGACCATCTGGTGGCTGAACGGCCAGCGGTGGGAGAGCACCGACAACGCCTTCGTTCAGGCCGACACCACCGTGGTCAGTCCGCAGCTTTCGGGGCGCGTGACCGAGGTTCTGGTCGGCGACAACCAGCGGGTCGAGGCCGGTCAGATCCTGGTCAAGCTGGACGATTCCGACCAGAAGGCCCAGCTGGCCCAGGCCGAGGCCAATCTGGCCGCCGCCATCGCCGCCGTGGGTCATGTCGACGCCCAGGCCGAACAGGAACAGGCCACCATCGCCGCCCGCGCCGCCGCCGTCAGCCAGGCCCACGCCCAGGCCGGCCTGGCCCGCGCCGAGGTCGATCGCTACGGCAAGCTGGCCGAACAGGGCTGGGTCTCGCAGCAGCGCATCCAGACCGAGCGCGCCTCGGCCGCCACCGCCGCCGCCAGC
>NZ_DALZQC010000052.1:0-22250 GCF_032017145.1 Brevundimonas sp. | reverse complement strand
GCCGCCGCCTCGACCCCGGCGCCGACCGTGCAGACCGAGCCGCTCGTCGTCGTGTCTTCGACGCCGGCCCCGACGGCCGCGCGCCCGACCGCCAGCGATCCCGACGGTCCGGTCGTCACGCGGCCCCAGCCGCTGGACTGACCCCAAGGTTTCGCGGTCCGGGACAGGTGACGAAGCGGTCCCGAGCCCCTACCTAGGGGCCATGACCGTTCCCGCCTCCCCGCCGCCCATCCTCGACGCCGCCGGCGTCGCCGCCGACGAAGCCCTGTCCATCCTGAAGACGGCCCTGACCGGCGCCGACGACGGCGAACTGTTTCTGGAGCGGTCCGAAAGCGAGAGCCTGGTGTTCGACGACGGGCGGCTGAAGTCCGCCGCCTATGACGCCACCGAGGGCTTCGGCCTGCGGGTCGTGGCGGGCGAGACCGCCGGATACGCCCACGCCAACGAAATCTCCGCCGCCGCCCTGCGCCGCGCCGCCGACAGCGCGGCGCTGGCCAAACAGGGCCACGAGGCCCGCGTCGCCGAAGGTCCGCGCGCCACCAATCAGAAACTGCATGGCGAGGTCGATCCCCTCGCCTCGCCCGCCTTCTCCGACAAGATCGCGCTGCTGGCCGAGATCGACGCCTGGGCGCGGGCGCGCGATCCGCGCGTGGTCCAGGTGTCCGCATCCCTGGTCGGAGAGCGCCGCGCCATCGAGATTCTGCGCGCCGACGACCGGGCCGTGCGCGATATCCGCCCCTTGGTGCGCCTGAACGTCTCCGTCACCGTCGAGCAGAACGGCAAGCGCGAAAGCGCCTCGTCCGGCGCAGGCGGCCGCGCGGGCTTCGAGGAATGGGTCGCGCCCGAACGCTGGCAGGCCCAGGTGGACGAGGCCCTGCGTCAGGCCCTGGTCAACCTCGACGCCATCGACTGTCCGGCGGGCGAGATGGATGTGGTTCTGGGCGCGGGCTGGCCCGGCGTTCTGCTGCACGAAGCCATCGGCCACGGCTTCGAGGGCGACTTCCACAGAAAGGGCTCGTCCGTCTTCAACGGCATGATGGGCCAGCGCGTCGCCGCCCCCGGCGTGACCGTGGTGGACGACGGCTCCATCGCCGGTCGTCGGGGCTCCCTGTCCGTGGACGACGAAGGCACCCCGACCTCGCGCACCGTCCTGATCGAGGACGGGATCATGGTAGGCCTGATGCACGACCGGCTGTCGGCGCGTCAGATGGGCGTGGCCGCCACCGGCAACGGCCGGCGCCAATCCTTCGCCCATATGCCGATGCCGCGCATGACCAACACCTTCATGGAGGGCGGCAAGGACTCCAAGGCCGACATGATCGCCAGTACGAAGCGCGGTCTCTACGCCGCCAACTTCTCGGGCGGTCAGGTGGACATCACCAACGGCAAGTTCGTGTTCCAGTGCAACGAGGCCTATCTGATCGAGGACGGGGTCATCACCGCCCCGGTGCGCGGCGCGACCCTGATCGGCGACGGAGCCACGGCCCTGACGAAGATCCAGATGATCGGCGACGACTTCGCTTTCGACCCCGGCGTCGGCGTCTGCGGCAAGGCCGGACAGGGCGTGCCCGTCGGCATCGGCCAGCCTTCGCTCAAGATCGGCGGCCTGACCGTCGGCGGCACGGCGGTCTGAACCAGCGGAACCGTAATGCGAGACCGTGTGTTTCCCCGCCATACTGGAGAGGAGCACACCCATGCCTACCGAACGCACCGTCGAACATCCTGATGGCCGGATCGAACGCATCACCGAGACCAACGCCGCCCCCACCACCGTCGTCGAACGTCGCGGCGGCAGCGGCATGGGCGCCATCGTCGCCCTGATCATCGGCCTGTTGGCCGTTCTGGTGATCGGCTACTTCCTAATGAACATGAACCGCAGCGACGCGGTGAAGGACAACGCCATCGCCGGTGCGGCCGAGAGCGTCGGCAATGCGGCCGACAACATCGGCAACGCCGCCCGCGACGCCGTTCCCGAACGCGCGCCGGCCAACTGATCGCCTGAGCTCAAGAAATCAGGGCTGGGGCGGGCGCCAATCGGGGCCCAGAGGCTCCAGCCCGTCCGCCGTCAGCCGATCCAGCACCCCGTTCGGCTCGGCCAACAATCTCAGCGGCGCGATGGCGACCGTGACGCCCGGCTCGGACAGGGCCTTGTCAGCGGCGGTGTTCCAGATTGCGCGGAGCCGCTGCCCCTCCCCCATCACCGTCCACAGAGAACAGGCCATCGACGCCTGCTCGAGCGGCGACGCCAGGACTGCCGGTATGCGCCGCATCCGCCAGTCCTGCGCGCGTCGAGCGCCGCTTTCAGGCCCCGCCTCCGCCGCCGTCGCCGCCGCCTCCATACAGGCCAGATACGCCTCGGGCGGCGTGGTCAGCACAGTGTCGATCAGTTCGTCGCCGCGATAGACGCCCACCGGCTCGGCCGCCTTCTTGTTGGCGCGGGCGGCGCGTCGAACGATCTCGGACACGGAGCGCGCGCGTTGCCCATAGCCGCCATGCTCCATCAGGTCCGCCGACAGCATCAGAAAGCTCTTTCGGCTGGGGCCCTCGCCGGTGATCCGTTCGACCCGCGCCTCCAGATCGGGCGACAGATAGTCGGCGCTGGTCCGTTCGTTGGGCAGGCGGGTCAGAGTGCGGATCCGCCAGATCACCCGCCCCAGGTCGGCCAGCGACGCCTGGCCCTGGACGGGAAACAGCACCCGGTCGGCTCGCTCCACAGCCGAGACCAGGGCGTCGGTCCGCCATTCCATGTCGCGCGGCAAACCTTCGATGGCGCCGACCAGGATCAGCACGCTGTCGCCGCGCCGCACCTCCCAGATCGGGCCCTCGACGCGGCGGGCGGTTACCACGATGTCCTCCACCACATCGGACGCGGCCGGCTGCTGCGCCGCCGCCGCGCCCGCAGACAGGGCGATCGCTGCGAGAATAGACAACAACAAGGAACAATATCGCCAGTTCATTGGCGCGATATAGGCCGTTCTACTGTCCACATTGTAATGAAATCCCTGTAATGATGTCGTCGATTTAATCCACCTTGCCGCCTTGTAACTGGAGATGAAGACGCCGGATCGGCACACCTCTCGCCAACAAACCGAGGGGAAGAACGATGACCAAGACCCTGCTGCTGGCCAGCACCGCCCTGCTCCTGACCGCCACCTCCGCCTTCGCCGGCGACGCGCCGCAGGTGGCCGAGGCGCCCGTGCCCACAGGCCCGACCAGCCAGGCGCCCCTGACCGACGCCGCCCAGCGCGGCGTGCTGGTCTTCACACCCGACTTTTTCGCGGCCCAGCGCCCGAACACCGCCCTGGACATGGTCAATCGCGTGCCGGGCTTCTCGGTCGACGACGGCTCGGGCGCACGAGGCTTCGAAGGCGCGGTCGGAAACGTCCTGATCAACAACAACCGCCCGGCGTCCAAGAACGATTCCGGCTCAAACGTTCTGAGCCGCACCCCCGCCGGCCAGGTCGAGCGTATCGAGTTGATCCGGGGCGGCGCCGCCGGCATCGACATGCAGGGCTTTTCGGTCGTGGTGAACGTGATCCTGAAAAAGGAGACCAGCCGCCAGTCGATCCTGACCTGGAACACCACCCAGTTTGAGGGCTCTGGCCAGGATCTCTACGGCGGCAGCTATCAGTTCACCGCCCGCAACGGCGACCGCAGCTGGGGCGTGACCCTGTCCGACGGGATCAGCATGAGCGATTCCAACGGGCCCGGCCGCACGATCCGCCGAAACGCCGCCGGCGTGGTGATCCGCGACGAGCAGACCGAGCAGGACGGCTACGGCGGCGGCAACGCGATCCGGGGCACCTACGCCGGTCCGTTGGCGGGGGGCAAGATCGACCTGACGGCCCGCTACGGCGTCAACGACTGGCATGGGCCGAACCTCAGCCGTTCGGCCACCACATTCCGCGAAAGCCTGGACGACCAGGATTCCAAGAGCGGCGAGTTCGGCGCCACCTGGACCCGCGCGCTAAGCCCGCGCTTCAACCTGGAAACCCGACTGATGCACGAGTTCGGCAGCTGGGACGGGCTGTCGACCTACAATGTGTTGACCAACGGCGTCGATGCGCCAGAGCAGCGTTTCGCCTATTCGGGCGACCGCTCCGAAACCATCCTGCGCGCCCTGGTGCGTCAGGAATGGTCGCCCAAGCTGACGGTCGAGACCGGCGGCGAGATCGCCTACAACATGCGCCAGACCGATCAGGCCTATAGCGAGGGCGGGGTCGCCATTCCCCTGCCCAGCGCGTCGGTCAAGGTCGAGGAAACGCGCGGCGAAGCCTTCTCGAAGGGCACCTGGCGGGTGGATTCGAATCTGACGCTGGAAGCCGGCCTGCGGCTGGAGACCTCCACCATCAGCCAATCGGGCGACGCCAACCAGGAAAAGAGCTTCTTCTTCGCCAAGCCGCGCCTTCTGGCCACCTGGACGCCGCGCCCCAACAACCAGTTGCGCCTGCGCTTCGAGCGCGAGGTCGGTCAGTTGGACTTCTCGGACTTCGCCGCCTCGGCCGATCTGAACTCCGAGAACGTCTATGGCGGAAACGTCAATCTGGTGCCCGAGCAGCGCTGGATCTCGGAACTGGCCTACGAGCGTCGCTTCTGGGGCGAGGGGATCGTCTCCATCGCCTATCGTCACGACCAGATCGTGGACGCCATCGACCGCATTCCCCTGGCGGACGGCCTGTCGGCGGTGGGCAACATCGGCGACGGCACGCTGGACCAGCTGTCGCTGAACGTCACCGTGCCCCTGACCAAGCTGGGCGTGCCCGGCGCGCGCTTCCGCTTCAAGAACGACTGGAACAAGACCTCCGTCACCGATCCGACGACGGGTCTGGAGCGGCCGATCTCGGGCGTCCGGGCGTCCCAGGCGAACGTCGGCTTCGAGCAGGACATCGCCAGCTGGAAACTGCAATGGGGCGTCAACTGGCTGCCCCATCTGGGCCAAGGCAACTATTCGCCGGACCAGGTGTCGAAGTGGCGAGGGGCGAACTATTTCGAGACCTTTGTGGAATACAAGCCCAGCCCGACCCTGTCGATCCGCACCCAGCTGAACGTCTGGAACGACTTCACCCAGACCCGCACCGTCTTCGCCGACCGTCAGACCCGCGCCGTCCTGTTCACCGAGGACAGCGAAGTCGACCCGCGCACCTTCGTCTCGATCCGGGTCCGCAAGACCTTCTGACCGTTCCGCCGAACAGCAAAAAGGGCGGCGTCCGCATGGACGCCGCCCTTTTTTTTGGTCGATCCGCTTAGAGGATCAGCCGACGGTGGAGGTGCGCGGGGCGGCGACGTTGCCGTCTTCCTGACCGCGATCGCTCAGCGCCGGACCGGGATGGTCGCCGCCATTATTGGCCCCATGCGACCAGCCCTTGATGAAGAAGCTGATCACGATGAAGGCGACGCCGATGCCCATGCCCCACATCCCCAACATGCCGAAGACGTCGAGCGAGGTCTGAAGCGCCAGACCGGGGTTCAGCACCTGGCCGCCCACCGTCTCGGTCCCCGCCAGGCCGGCGATCCAGCCCCCGACGTATTGGGCGATGGAGCTGGCCAGGAACCAGACCGCCATCATGAAGCTGACCACCTTGGCCATCGACAATTTGGTGATCTCGGACAGGCCCACCGGCGACAGGAACAGCTCGCCCGTCGTGTGGAACAGATACAGCAGGCCCAGCAGCAGCAGCGGCATCTGGAAGGCCGAGTTGGCCATGCCGGCGCCCCACACAACCACCATGAAGCCCAGACCGACCTGCAGCAGGCCCAGGCCGAACTTCATCGTCGGATTGGGGTCCAGGTTGCGCTTGGCCAGGAAGGCCCACAGCGCCGCCATGATCGGCGCGAAGATCAGGATGAAGCCGGCGTTGAACGACTGGGTCTGGGCGGCCGTGATGGTCGCGTCGATCCACATGCCGGTGGGCGTGATGCCCGCTGCGGCCAACTGCGCCGGCGTGCCCACCGTTATGCCCAGGAACTGGAAGGCGTGCGGCGTGATGCTGAGGTCCACGTTACGGTCGGCGAACAGGTTCAGCGAGGTGCCGGCCTGTTCGAACAGGGTGAAGAAGACCACCGAGCCGAAGATCAGCACCAGGGCCAGCATCATCCGCTCGCGCTGGGCCTTGCTCTCGCACACCTTGACGATGACGTAGAGGATGAACAGCAGCGAGGCGACGGTCGCGGCGCCCAGCACCCAGCCCACCAGGGCGTTGCGCTGAACCATGAACCAGACGACGCCGACACCCAGGATGCTGGCCAGATAGATCGACCATTCGCGGTTGATCGGGCCCAGAACAGGCTTCTTCAGATTGGCCTCCGCCGGCGGCTCGCCCTTGCCCTGCAGCAGCGGCTTGCCCAGCATGAAGACGATCCAGCCCAAGGCCATGCCGACGCCGGCCAGGCCGAAGCCCGCCCACCAGCCGACCGTCTGGCCCAGAAGGCCGCACAGGACGGCGGCCCAGAAGGCGCCCAGGTTGATGCCGTAGTAATAGAGGGTGAAGCCGGAATCCCGTCGCGGATCGCCCTGCGGATACAGCTGGCCCACGATGGTGGAGATGTTGGGCTTCAGGAAGCCGACGCCCATGATGATCAGCGACACCGCCAGATAGAAGACGTTCACGCCCGCCATGTCGCGGGTCGTCTCAATCTTGTAGTCGGCGGTCGGGATGACGGCTGGCAGGGTCGAGGTCGCCGGCAGGCCCTGGATGGCCAGGCCGTTCTCGGCGGGTTCGAACTTGTATTTCTGGCCGTTGACGACGATGGCGACGTCACGCGCCGCGCCGCGCCCTTCGGCGTCGATCTGATAGGTCTGGCCCGCATAGGTCAGGGTTTCCGTCGCCGGACGTCCCTCGAAGGCCATCATGCCGTGACCGGCGACCAGCAGCAGGGCGCCGAAGGCCACGGCCTTGCGCGTGCCGATGAAGCGGTCGGCCATGATGCCGCCCAGCAGCGGCAGCAGATAGACCAGCGAGGTGTAGGAGCCGTAGGTCGACCCCGCCATGGCGTCGTCGAACAGGAAGTGTTGCGTCAGGAAGAAGATCAGGATCCCGCGCATGCCGTAGTAGGAGAAGCGCTCCCACATTTCGGCGAAGAACAGGATGATCAGTCCGCGCGGGTGGTTCTTGAAGATCTGCATCATGACCGGCACGCCGGTCGCGAAGGTGATGATCAGCCCCAGGGCGACGACGATATTCATACCGCCACCCCGCATCGAAGACCGTTAACGCAGCGCGTAAGTCGCGCGCCCCCCATGTCCGTTTGTGTCAACGGCTCACTCCTGACTGCTGCGCCCTCACCGACGCACGAAAGGCGCATAAGCAGCACGGTCGGGAAATCCGAACAAGTGTTAAGGCCGTTATGGGACAGCGTGCCGCGAGCCGCGCCTCGGAAATGCAACCTATGGTGATTACCTCTGGCGCCGTGTCTGCATTGGACGGAGGCGAAGAAGATCACGGTTTCATTTTGGGAAGGACCGTCCCATGGCTGTGCGGCCGATCGTCAGATCCGATCACGAGGCCCTGAACCGGCTGCACCGCGAGGTGGGCTGGCCCGAGCGGTCGCCTGCGGGCTGGCGCTGGCTGGAAAGCAATCCGGCGCGCCAAGACCTCGACGCGCCTGCAGGTTGGGTGGTGGCGGACGACGACGACCAGCCGGCGGCCATGTTGGGCAACTTCGTCCAGCGGTTCCAGCATGGAGCGCGCAGCCTTTACGGCGCGACGGGTTTTTCGATCATCGTGCCGCCTAGCCGCAAGGGCGCCAGCCGGCCGCTGATCCGGGCCTTCCTGAAACAGCCGGACCTGTTCGCCCGCTACACCTTCAACGCCAATGCGCGTTCGGCGCCGCTGTATGGACTGTTCGGCCTCAAGCCCTGGCCCGATCAGACCCATGCCCTGAAGCTGTCGTGGACCACCGACCGACTGGCTTGCGCCCAGGGACGGGTGTTGCGGGCGCTTCTCGGCCGCGTCTCGGCCGAGACGGCGGCCCGGTTGGGCGAGCGGCTGATGAATCGCCGGGTGTTCGGTCGCCGTGACCTGGACCTGCCGGCGGGCGTCACGGTGCTGCGCGACCTGTCAGACGCCTCGGCCTACGGCGACTTCTGGTCACGGCTGGCCAAGGAGGATCGGCTGCTGGCGGATCGCAGTCCAGCCACCTTGCGCTGGCGTCTGTCCGATCCCGACCTGACCCTGCCGCCGATCATGCTGACCTGCCTGCGCGGCGGCGCCGTGGTCGGCCTGGCCATGGCGCAGATCACCAAGACCAGTCTGATCGAACCGCCGTGTCTGGACATCGTCGATCTGATCGCGCTGGAGACGGACCAGGACGCCCTGCCGCTTCTGACGCGAGCCCTGATCGCCAATGCGCGCGGCCTGGGGGCGGCGAAGGTGCGACTGCCGATGACGACGCCGCGCCTGCTGGCGGCCTTGGGCGATCTGGCGCAGACCGCCCGGCGCGAAGGCGGCTGGGGTCATTGTCACGCCATCGTGGACGATCCGGCGCTGGCCGCCGCCTGGGCGCCCACGCCGTTCGACGGGGACTACGGCATCTGTTCGCGCAATCCGCCGTCGCCGGTCGTGCGCCGACGTTCAGCCGTCGCGGCCGCGCCACGCGGCCGGGAGGCGAAAGCCTGATCAGCCGTTCGGCCGGGCCTTCAGCGCGTCGCGGATTTCGATCAGCAACGATTCCGTCGCCGTCGGGGCGGCGGGCGCCGGATCGGGCTTGGCCGCTTCCTGACGACGCATCTTGTTGATCAGCTTCACCATCATGAAGATGACGAAGGCCACGATCACGAACTGGATCAGCACATTGATGAAGGCGCCGTATTCAATGACGGCAGGCTCGCCGGTCGGATTGGTCGGATTGGTCGGCAGGGTGATCTTCAGATCGGCGAAGTCGATCCCGCCGATCAGCCAGCCGATGGGCGGCATGATCACCTGATCGACCAGGCTGGTGACGATCTTGCCGAACGCGCCGCCGATGATCACGCCGACCGCCAGGTCGACGACATTGCCCTTGACCGCGAACTCGCGGAATTCAGACAGAAGCCCCATTCGTTATCCCCTTCCTGTTTGGATTGATCGGCTCAGGCGTCGCCCGAGGCGTTCAGACGCTCGCGCAGCTCCTTGCCGCTCTTGAAGAAGGGCACGGCCTTGGCGGGGACCTCGACGGCCTCGCCGGTGCGGGGATTGCGGCCCGCGCGCGCCGGTCGCGAGCGCACCGACAGGGCGCCGAAACCGCGCAGCTCGACCCGCCCGCCGTCGGACAGGGCCGTGGTCATGGTGTTCAGGATGGCGTTGACCAGCCGCTCCACCTCCGCATGGGTCAGGTGGGTGTTCTCCATGGCCAGCTTTTCGATCAGCTCGGACTTGATCATCGGCGTCCCCGGTCAGGTCGTAGGGACGGGCCGTCTCGCCCGCCTCGGTCCAGATGAAGCACCCTAACGCCCGACTGACGTTCGAAAAAGCCCTTATCGGACAAGGAGGGGCGTCGGGGCCAGAAATACGTCCGCTATCGCACACAAACCAGGGCCGGAAAGAAAAAGGGCGGCGGGATCGCGCCCGCCGCCCTTCCGTCTTGTATCGCTGACGGCAAGCGCGCGGCGCTCCGCCACTCGGGCGAAGCGCCTGACGTTCTTCGGACGAGCGCTTACTCCTTGGAGCCGGCGTTCTTCAGCGCGGCGCCCAGGATGTCGCCCAGCGAAGCGCCCGAATCGGACGATCCGAACTGTTCGATGGCTTCCTGTTCGTCCTTCATTTCCAGCGCCTTGATCGACACCGAGATGCGGCGCGAGGCCTTGTCCACGGCGGTGATCATGGCGTCGACGCGGTCGCCGACCGAGAAACGCTCGGGGCGCTGCTCGTTGCGGTCGCGCGACAGGTCGGACTTGCGCACGAACGAGGTGACCGGCGCGTCGTCTTCACCGAACTTGACCTCGATGCCGCCCGACTCGATCGCCGTCACGGTGACGGTGACCTGCTGGCCGCGGCGATAGGTGTCGCCCTCGCCGATCGGATCGCCGCCCAGCTGCTTGATGCCCAGCGAGACGCGTTCCTTCTCGACGTCGACGTCCAGGACCTTGGCCTTGACCATTTCGCCCTTGCGGTAACGCTGGATGGCTTCTTCGCCCGACACCGACCAGTCCAGGTCGGACAGGTGGACCATGCCGTCGATGTCGTTGTCCAGGCCGATGAACAGGCCGAACTCGGTGGCGTTCTTGACTTCGCCCTCGACGGTCGAGCCGATCGGGTGGTTGGCGACGAAGGCGTCCCACGGATTGTCCTGAGCCTGCTTCAGGCCCAGCGAGATGCGGCGCTTGGAGGCGTCGACATCCAGAACCACGACGTCGACTTCCTGCGAGGTCGAGACGATCTTGCCGGGGTGGACGTTCTTCTTGGTCCAGGACATTTCCGAGACGTGCACCAGGCCCTCGACACCGGCTTCCAGCTCCACGAAGGCGCCGTAGTCGGTGATGTTGGTGATGCGGCCCGTGTATTTGGCGCCGACCGGGTACTTGGCTTCCACGCCGTCCCAGGGGTCGGACTGCAGTTGCTTCATGCCCAGCGAGATACGCTGGGTGTCCGGGTTGATCTTGACGATCTGGACCTTGACGGTGTCGCCGACGGCCAGCACCTGCGACGGGTGCGAGACGCGCTTCCACGACATGTCGGTGACGTGCAGCAGGCCGTCGATGCCGCCCAGGTCGACGAAGGCGCCGTAGTCGGTGATGTTCTTGACCACGCCTTCGCGGATTTCACCCTCTTGCAGCTGGCCGACCAGCTCGGTGCGCTGTTCGGCGCGGGCTTCTTCCAGGATGGCGCGACGCGAGACGACGATGTTGCCGCGCGGACGGTCCATCTTCAGGATGGCGAAGGGCTGTTCCTTGCCCATCAGCGGACCGACGTCGCGGACCGGACGGATGTCGACTTGCGAACCGGGCAGGAAGGCCGAGGCGCCGCCCAGATCGACGGTGAAGCCGCCCTTGACGCGGCCGACGATGGCGCCGTTGACCGGCTGGCCTTCGGCGAACACGACTTCCAGACGGGTCCAGGCTTCTTCGCGACGGGCCTTGTCGCGGCTGATTACGGCTTCGCCCAGGGCGTTCTCGACGCGCTCAAGGTAAACCTCGACGTTGTCGCCGACCTTGGGCAGCTTGCCGTCTTCGCCCTGGCCGAATTCGCGCATGGCGATGCGGCCTTCGGTCTTCAGACCGACGTCGATGATGACGATGTCTTTTTCGATGCCGACGACGCGGCCGTGAACGACCTGGCCTTCGCCGAAGTCGCGGCCCGACAGTTGTTCGTCGAGCAGGGCGGCGAAATCGTCGCGGGTGGGGGTAAGGGTGTCAGTCATGGAGCTGAAAAGCATCCTGGGGGCTGAAGGCGCGCGACCCTTGGGGTCCCGCACGGGTGAACGCTTCTCGAACGGCGAAACGCCGCGCGTGAAACGATGGGAAAAGGATTTAGTCAGGTCGTCAGGATGCGAGGCCGTTCAGAAACGATCAGGACGCCCGCGGAAGCCGAGGATGGCGCGTTGGATTTGCAAACCGGCCTAAAGACCATGTTTCGCGCGCGCCGCCTCGACGATACGGCGGGCCGCATCGAAGGCGGCCTCTATACCCATGTCGGTCGTATCCAGCAAGACCGCGTCTTCGGCCTGCACCATCGGCGCCGATCCGCGCCCTGCGTCCCGGTCGTCACGGCGCTGGATATCGGCCAGCATGTCTTCAAAACTGATGTCGATGCCCCGCGCGGTCAGTTGTTTCCAGCGGCGGCCGGCGCGGACCTGGGGCGTGGCGGTGACGAACAGCTTGGCCGGCGCATCGGGGGCGATCACCGTGCCGATGTCGCGGCCGTCCAGCACCGCCCCGCCCGCCTGGGCCGCAAAGGCCTGCTGCAGTTCCAGCAGGGCCGCGCGGACGCCGCCGAAGCGGGCGACGCGGCTGGCCGCCTCCCCCGCCTCGCCCGTCGTCAGGTTTTCGTCGTCCGCCAGATCGGAGGCGTCCAGCCCCCGCGCCGCCTGCGTCGCCGCCGCCTCGTCGTCCAGGGACCCGCCCTCGGCCAAAAGACGCGCGCCTACGGCCCGGTACAGCAAGCCGGTGTCCAGATGCGGCAGGCCATAGGTCTGGGCCAGGCGGGCGGCGATGGTGCCCTTGCCCGAGGCGGCCGGGCCGTCGACGGCGATGATCAGGGTCAAACAGGTCTCCGCAGCGCGTGGCGCAATCAAACTTCATCCCGAACGCACGAGAGGGCGCACCAGATAGCGAGGATCAGGTCCGCAATCCAGCCGCGCGGCTCAATCGGCCTTCAGCCGCGCCGTCCGAACAGGCCGCGCAGGGCGATGGCCGCCAGCAGGACCGCCATGCCCGCGCCGACGACGATGGCCGTCATATAGAAGACGATCAGGCTCCAGAAGATCATCGGGCGCTGGATCAGATAGACGTCCGGTCCTTTTCGGTTGTTCAGCATGCCGACATCCAGCCCATGCAGAACCTCGCGCGCGCCGATCACGCAGCCCCAGCCGATCAGCCCTGCGATCGCCAGGGTCACCAGCGCGCCGAACCATCCCCGCCCCCTCAGGTCCAATCCCTCCAGCGCGCCAGAACCAGAACCGCGAACGCCGCCAGGCCCAGCCAGATAACGGACGCCGCTGCATTCAGGACCAGGGTCGAATAGTAGAAGACATCGCCGTCCGCCCGCAGATGAACGGCGCCATGCTTGCCCCTGACCGCGCCCGTCGTTGCGCCCCGCCAGACGGTCAAGCCGGTCCATGCGGCGCCGCCCAGACAGGCCAGAAGCGCCAGAACCGCAAGGCCGCGATGGAAGGCCTCGCGCACCCGCATCAGTCGATCCGGCCGCCCAGCCCGTTCATCATCTGGAGGAAACCGGGGAAGCTGGTGGCGATCATCTCGGGGTCCAGCACCGACACCGGCTGTTCGGCGGCCAGACCCAGGACCAGATGGCTCATGGCGATGCGGTGATCGTGGGCGGTGGCGACGGTCGCCCCGCCGCGAACATGACCGCCCGTGACCAGGAAGCCTTCCGGCTCTTCCTCGACCTGAACGCCGCAGGCGCGCAGTCCCTCGACCATCAGCGAGATCCGGTCGCTTTCCTTGACCCGCATCTCGCCCACGCCGCGCATGACGGTGACGCCGTCTGCGAAGGCCGC
Source organism: Brevundimonas sp. (assembly GCF_032017145.1). GTDB lineage: Bacteria > Pseudomonadota > Alphaproteobacteria > Caulobacterales > Caulobacteraceae > Brevundimonas. The sequence continues at coordinate 9,101 of NZ_DALZQC010000052.1, read as the reverse complement.
CGTCGCCGCCAGGATCGGATATTCGTCGATCATCGAGGCCGCGCGCTCTTCCGGCACGACCACGCCCTTCAATTGAGAATAGCGGGCGGTGATGTCGCCCACATCCTCGCCGCCCGCCTGACGCCGGTTATTGATGGTCAGGTCGGCGCCCATTTCGATCCAGGTGTCGAACAGGCCGGTGCGCAGGGGGTTCAGCATCACGCCTTCGACCGTCACCTCCGAGCCCGGCACGATCAGACCGGCCGCCAGAGGGAAGGCGGCGGACGACGGATCGCCCGGCACCGCCACATGGGCGGCCTTCAGCGGCTGCCCGCCCTTCAGCGTGATCTTCCAGCCCTGGCCCTGCTCTTCGACCACCACCTCGGCGCCGAAGGCCCGCAGCATCCGCTCGGAGTGGTCGCGGCTCTTTTCCGGCTCGGTGACCGTGGTGACCCCCTCGGCGTTCAGACCCGCCAGCAGGATGGCCGACTTGATCTGGGCCGAGGCCACCGTCTGCACATAGTCGACGCCCTTCAGCGCGCCGCCGGTCAGGGCCACCGGCACCCGATCCTCGGCCGCCAGCCAGTCGAACCGCGCGCCCATCTCGGCCAGAGGCCCGGTCACCCGCTTCATCGGCCGCTTGCGGAGGCTGGCGTCGCCGTCGAAGGTCGCCGTCAGCGGATAGCCCGCCGCCGCTCCCATCAGCAGACGCACGCCCGTTCCGGCGTTGCCGCAGTCGATCACCGACGAAGGCGTGGTGAACCCGCCCGCGCCCTCGATGCGCCATTGGCCCTCGCCGGTGCGCTCGACCTTGGCGCCGAAGGCTTCGACGGCGCGGCCGGTCGCCAGAACATCGTCGCCCTCAAGCAGACCCTCGACCGTGGTCACGCCCGCGGCCATTCCGCCGAAGATCATCGCCCGGTGCGACATGGATTTGTCGCCCGGCGCACGGACCTTTCCAGCCAGGGCGGCGGCGCGTCTTGCGGTCAGTTGGGAAGGCATGGTCACCCGCTTCAGGCTGCGATGTCGGAAGGGCCGCGCGGGCGGCGCGAAAGACAGCTTTTGACAGCGGCCCTAAGGGGTGGCAAGGGACCGCCCCGAATTCAACCCGTTGAAAGTGTCCCCCGTGGCCAATCCCGAACTGGGCGCCAAACAGGTCTGCCCCAACTGTCAGGCGAAATTCTACGACCTGAACCGCCGTCCCGCCCACTGCCCCAAGTGCGGCACGGACTTCGATCCTGAAGAGGCGATGAAGCTGCGCAGCCGCCGCGCCCGTCCCGGCTATCCGGCCGACGACGAGGACACCGAAGATCAGGTCAAGACCAAGTCGGCCGACGGCGACGACGACGAGGACGACAACGAAACCTCCACGCCGGAAATCGACGAGGAAGGTCATGAGCCGATCCTGACGCCCGACGACGACGACGATTCCCCCGCCGACGCCTCGGAAGAGCCCGGCATGGGATCGACGGACGGCGACGACGACGACCTGATGGCCGACGACGACGACTCAGTCCCCTTCATCGAGGACGAGGACGACGACTCCATCGACGACGAAATCGCCAAGCCGTCGCGCGACGACGACTAGGTTCGGCTGGGCCGGTCGCGCTTGCCGCGACCGGGGCCAGATTTTTGTTGCGCCCGCCGCGTTTGTCGCTAGAGAAGCGCGGCGGGACAGCAGAACTTTCAAGCCTTTCGGTTTGAAAAACCTGCGTATTTTCACCTTTGGGAATGCGGTGAAAATAAATCTCGAAACGGGCTTGATCGTAGAAAAAGCCTGACATAGTTTCCGCCGCCTCGCCGGGGGCCATCGCAAGATGAACCGGGCGATCCAGACCGCAAGGTCCGGGGCTTTAGCTCAGTTGGTAGAGCGCTTGCATGGCATGCAAGAGGTCAGCGGTTCGACTCCGCTAAGCTCCACCAAATTTTCAAGGGGTTAGCTGTCATGCAGCTAACCCCTTTTGCTTTTGGGGTAGCACCGGGGTAGCAAACGACGTTATTTCAAATCGCTGACCCGGGCTCGCTTCGGACGGCGGTTGCAGGCGTTTTCAGGCCCTGCCAGCGTGTTTGGCCCTGCCCCGCCCGCGCGTTGGTTCTGCATCGAGGCTCACGAAGGTCGGGCAGGTCATCGGCCGCCCCATCGAGGCTAGACCCTTGCTTTCCCGCCTGGCTCCCGGTCTCTGTGGCTCGATGGCAAAATACGATCCGTTGCGCGACTGTCTGCGCAAACAGAAGCTCGCAGAGTTCGAACTGTCCTTCGCCGAGAGCGCAAAATCGGCTACATGTTGCCCAACAGCGCCAGCCAGCCCCAGTGGCGGGCGAACACCGCCGTTCCGGATAAGCGCTACGTCCAGCACAAGGCCTGGGGAGAGGCCGGTTATGACGCCTATCTGATCGCCGGTTCCGACCGCGTGCGCTTCAGCCGCAAGGCCTCGCCACCCGCCGATCATCCCCCGAAGTCGAACGCGATCTGATTCGGGGATACCCCTCTTTGGCGCGAACGGGATCCCGAGGTTCCAGGCGCAGGCGCGGCTTCGGGCCTCTTCAGGGCTGGGCAGAGTTGTTCAGCCTCTTTATTGGGCGCCGGCTTCACCCCGGGCGACGCCTCAAGCGTCCTCCGTCCAGCCGATTGCCTAGGCGCCCGCGAGGCCTTCCATCGGTCCAGATCGCTTTGCCACCATCCGACCCTCCCCAACGACACCTGTACGGGCGGCGGGAAATCTCCCGCCTTCTGCATCCGCCAGGCCGTGGTTCGACTCAGCCCCGTAATGTCCTTGACGCGCGGCCAGGCCAGAAGCCGGTCGTTCGGTCCGCCGGCGCGCGACGGCGTCTCCGCTTGCTCGTCTCGAGTTAGTCTGTCCATGACACCGCCTCATCCGCACGACGCTCGAACAGCTCCGCAAGAAGACGGGCGTCATGGGCGGCGTCTATCGGATCGCGCTGCTCCCAGGTCAGGATCACAGTCTTTAGCGCGAAGCTGACGGTCGGATCCGCCAGCAGATTCGCCACGCTGGGCATTTGATTGACCGGCCTGCTCATCGCCGCCTCGCCGCCGGGGGAGCCGCAGCTCTCAGGTCGGTGATCTGCGACCGGGCCCAGCTCTTGAGAACTTCGGTCGGATAGAGCGGCTTGCCGCGGACATGCCGGCAGGGCGGTCCATTTCCACCCATCGACCACAGCCGGGCGAGCGTCCCCGGCTTCAAATGGATACCGTAGCGTTCGAGGAAGGCGGAGGCCTCGGACCGCGTCAGCAGCGGGCCCGTATCCTCGGGCTCATGGGGTGGAGGATCGAGCGGCTTGGCGGTCATGGATCGCTCCGCCGCGGCCGGCAGTCATCGGCGTTACGTGCGCCCCGACCGGCAGTGAGCGCGAGATAGCAGTCGATGACCGTCGCTACATAGGCCCGAGTCTCGGCGATATCGGGGACACGTCCAAGCCGCTCCACCCGCGCCGGTCCGGCATTATAGGCCGCCAGGGCCAGCCTCAGATCCCCGAAGCGAAGTATCTGACTCGCGAGATAATCGGCCCCGCCCCGCAGGTTTTCCGAAGGATCGAACCGGTCGCGAACGCCCAGGTCATTTGCCGTTCCCGGCATCAACTGGGTCAGACCGCCCGCCCCGGCCGGTGATCGCGCCGAGGGATTGTAGGCGCTTTCGACGATCACTACAGCGTGGAGCAACTTCGGATCGAGCGCATGCAGGGACGCCGCCTCGTCGATCATCGCTGAATAGGGTTGGTCGAGATCGGGGAGCCTCGGCGTCGGATCGCGGTGGGACGGGATCGCCTGTAGCGGAGCCCGACCGAACAGATCTCCGCCCGCCGCCCTCCAGTCCACCTGTCTCTGGGATGTCTGGCCCGACGCCTGTCCGTCCATCGCACAGAGGGCCAGACAGGCCGCAAGCGCGGCTCTGCGAGACTGGATCACCATGTCAGAACCTTTTTGAAAACGCCTTCCACCTGATCGTCATGGACCGGCCCGAAATAGCGGCTGTCGAAACTCGAGGGCGTGTCGCCCAGAAGGAAGAGTTCGCCCGGACCGAGGCGACGGCAGCCCGGCCAGGCCGCAAGTATGACGCCTTGCCGATCCTCGCGCCGGACCCGCACGATCCGGCCGGGCAGAACCATATGATCATCGACGGCGCAGACCTGGTCTCCAGCCGTCGCGGCGACGCGTTTGATCAGCCGCACATCGGCGGGCATGCCCAGATTCCCGAGATAGGCCCTGACCGAGGCCGGCTGAGACACGGCCACGATGGAGCCGGGCTCGGGCGGCTTGCCGAACGCCCGAATGTAGACCCCCTTGGGGAGGCTCGGGCTCTCGTTCACCAGGACGGCGGCAGGAGCCCGATCGGCGATCAGCCGCGCCCTCACCGCCATCAGTTCGTCCTCCGTCGAGGATTCGAGATCCGGGCCACGGAACCGGAAGCCGGTCGTGAAGGACCCATCCTTGTTGAGCACCACGCCCGGAGCCACCAGGGCGGCCCAAGGCAGATGGTCGGCAAGGGCGGCCGGACGGCGACGATGCTCTTCCAGAAAGCGCATGCTCAGGCGTCCAGATGACCCGGCAGCGCCAGGTGACGCCTCAGGACATCGAAGAACCGACGATCGCTGCGAGCCGCCCACAGGCCGATCGCATGGGCGAGCGCCCACCACAGCAGGCCGAGCCACCAGATCCTGAGCGCCAGACCCAGCACCATGGCGATCGTCCCCATGGCGATGGCGTATTCGCGCGGCATGCCGGCCATCAGGACCGGTTCGGTGAGGGCCTGGGCGACGGGAAGCTCCCAGCCGTCGGGATGCGGCTCCATCACCCGATCTCCGCGCCGCCGGCGAAGCCGAAGAAGTCGAGGAAGAAGGTCGAGGCGGCGAAGGCGATGGACAGGCCGAACAGGATGCCGAGCCCTCGCCGCATGGAAGAGCCGTTCTCGCTCATGGCGATCCCGGCGCCGAAAATCACCACGGCGACGACGGCGGCGGCCTGGACGACCGGCCCGGTGATGGACTGGACCACCTGCTGCAGCGGACCTTCCCAGGGCATGCCCGATCCGCCTGCGAAGGCGGGACCGGCGCTCAGCAGGCCGCACGAAACCGTCGCGCCGACGAGGCGGAGCCTGAATATCCCACGCATGATTTGCTTCCCGTGTTCAACGCGTCTCGACGCGATGCAACCCATTGCAAGCAAATTTATCCACAGGCTGTCAACGTTGACTGTTATTATTTTTCAATAACTTAGATACGACTTTCAATGATGTCGGAGCAACTCGGTCTGCAAGTCGTCCTGACTTGCCGTTCACCAGACGCCACCCCCGCACGCCGACTTTTCGAGACTTGCGATAAACGCCCGGCGCGCCGGGTTTTTCGCCCTTTCGCCGCATTCGTGTCTCCGGTCGTAACGGCCTTGCGACCTTTCAGCGTGGCGTGTGCTCGCCACATTGCGCCCGCCGCATCGTTCCAACTTCCAAAGCCGCGACACGCATCAGAACGGCTTCGGCGCTTTGAAAGAGCGCGACTGTCCGCCCTTTGATCGCTTGCGTATCGGGGCAAGGCCCTTGCCGCCGCCGAGGCCGCAGGTTTGAGAACGGCGCGAAAAACTAAAAATCACACAGCACAAAAGACTAAAACTTGATCGGCGCGAAAAACTAAAAACCGCGCGACGCAATAAACTAAATATGATACCTGTCGGGTCAGGAGGCGCAGGCCATGGCCGTACCAAACGAGAAACTCGCCGCAGCGCTGGAAAGCCTGAAGGCTTTGCAGGACGGCGGCCGCACCGCGATCCGCTCCAGCGACCTAAGCCGCACCGTGAGGGAGCGCCTGGTCAAGAACGGCTTCCTGCAGCCGGTCATCAAGGGCTGGTATGTGCCCACGATGCCGGAGGGCGCCCCCGGCGAAACCACCGCCTGGTACACCGCCTTCTGGCGTTTCAGCCGGGATTATCTGGAGGAACGGTTCGGCGCGGACTGGTCCTTGACCGCCGAACAGTCCCTGATCCTGCATGCGGGCGTCTTCACCGTCCCTCGCCAACTGCTCGTGCGCGCGCCCGGCGCGAACAACCAGTCCACCGCACTTCTGCATGGCACATCCATTTTCGAGAGCGGTCTCGCCCTGCCCCCGGCGGACGATCGCATCCAGCTCCACGGCCTGAGACTGTATACGGTCGCCGCCGCGCTCGTGTCGGTTCCTGCCGGCTTCTTCGAGACCTACCCCACGGAAGCGCGCACGGTGCTGTCCATCCAGCCGGACGCTTCGGCGGTCCTCGTCCATCTTTTGCGGGGCGGTCATTCCACCGTCGCCGGACGGCTGGCCGGAGCCTTCCGCAATATCGGACGAGACCGCGAGGCCGACGCCATCCTGGCCGGAATGGCGGCCGCGGACCATGCCGTCAGGGAGGTTGATCCTTTCACGGACCAGCGCCCCCGAATCCCCTATCGACGCGACACCTCGCCCTATGTCCAGCGCCTCCGGCTCCTGTGGGCGCGCATGCGCGAGGACGTCTTCGGCCGCTTGCCGACCGAGCGGCGACACGCCAACGCCATCGACGACTATCTGCGAGAGGTCGACGCCCTCTATGTCGCAGACGCCTATCACTCCCTGTCGATCGAGGGATATCGCGTCAGCCCCGCCCTGATCGATCGGGTGCGTTCAGGGCAATGGAACCCGCAGGCCAATGCCGAGGATCGTGATCTGGAGTCGGGCCTGGCGGCGAGCGGCTACTGGCAGGCCTTCCAGGCCGTCCGGAACAGCGTCCGGGATGTGCTGGCCGGCCAGAACCCCGGCGACGTCGTCGACCGGGACCATCCGATCTGGTATCGCGAAATGTTCACGCCGAAGATCGCGGCGGGCCTGCTCAAGCCCGAGAACCTCGCAGGTTACCGAAACGGCCCCGTCTATCTGCGCGGTTCGCGGCACGTGCCGCTCAACGCAGACGCCGTCCGTGACGCGATGCCGACCTTCTTCGACCTGTTGCGCGAAGAGGCGGATCCCGCGGCGCGCATCGTCCTGGGGCATTTCATCTATGTCTACATCCATCCGTATTTCGACGGGAACGGACGCACGGGCCGCTTCCTCATGAACGTCATGATGGCCGCCGCCGGCTATCCCTGGACGGTCATCCCCGTCGAGGAACGGGACCGATATATGGCCGCCCTGGAGGCCGCGAGCGTGGACCAGGACATCCGCCCGTTCGCCGACTTCATCGCCGACCGGATTCGGCAGGCCCGCGACGTTCGAACGCCGGCCCGCTGACCGCCACCTGAAGCGATCCATAAGGACGCCTTGCGGACCGTCACGCGGTCCTGGTCGATCACCGCATCCGCCGGATCGCCCGCCGCTCTCCCCCTCAGGACCGGCTTGAGGTTCGGCTTACAGAGACCGCACCGCGTAGCCTCCGTTCTCGATCCCCTCCACGGCGAGGATCGCTTCAACCCGACGACCGGAGGCGGTTCTGCGGATCTGGACGATGACGTCCACCGCCTGTCCGATGGCGCGTTGAGGCACGATCGCGGCGACCTCCGAAACCAGGTCCTCGACCCGCCGAAGCGCGTCCTCGGCCGAGTTGGCATGGATCGTCGACAATCCGCCGGGATGTCCGGTGTTCCAGCTCTTGAGGGTTTCCAAGGCTGCCGCGCCGTCGCGCATCTCCCCGACGACGATCCGGTCGGGCCGCATCCGCAAGGCGTCCCGGACCAGGTCCGCCACCCCGATCGGCCGAGGCGAGCGCCGCGTCAGCACCGACACCGTATCCCAGGCCGAGCACTGGAGCTCGGGCGTATCCTCGATCAGGAAGACCCGATCGCCCGCAAAGGCCGGTTCCGCCAGGAGCGCATTGGCCAGGGTCGTCTTGCCCGATCCGGTCCCGCCCGAGATCAGCACGTTGCGCCGTTCGACGACGGCGGTCTTCAGACGCTCGGCCTGAGCCGAGGTCATCACGCCGTCGCGCACATAGTCGTCCAGGGTCCAGACTGTTTCAGGGCGTTTGCGAATGGAAAAGGTCGGCGCGAGGGCCACGGGCGGCAGGAGTCCCTGGAACCGTTCGCCGCTCCCGGGCAGCACCCCGGCCAGACGGGGGTCATCCCGCGTCACGGGCTCGCCCACATAGTCCGCCACAAGGCGGATGACCCGCTCACGCGCCTCGCGGGTGAGCACGGCGCCCGTGTCCGCCCGGCCCGAGCCGGCGCGATCCAGAATGAGGCGACCGTCGGGGTTGGCGAGGATTTCGACCACGCCGGGATCGCCGAGCGCCGAGATCACCGTCTCGCCGAGGGCATGCCGCAGGGCCTCGAGCTTGCGTTCGGCGACGAGGGGACAGAGCTCCATCTCAGGCCGCCCCGCCCAAGGCGCCGCCCGGATCGCCGATCGGCGCGCCGGCCTCGTTCCGGCTGCGCCCCGCCACGATTCGCGCCGCCGTGGCGTCGAGCAGGGTTTCGATCCGACGGTCGACGGCGGCCTGAACGGTCGGATCCTGATCGACATAGGCGTCCGGCAGACGCAGGAAGAAGGCCCGCGCCACCTCGATCAGGAGTTCCTGGACGATCTGCATGTCTCTCGCCGTGGACCGCATATGGCCCGCCGTTGGCGACGCCGGGCGTGAAGACGATGTTCAGGCCCTGAACGGTCGCCGTGCCGAACGCGGGCTGACGGGTGATGCGCAAGGCCTGGAACGGGCCGCCGACCAAGGACGCGGTCGGCGACACGGTCAGCGTTCCGCTGGAGGCGATGCTGACCGACAGATCCGGCGCCTTGCCCGCGACCTGGAAGGTGAAGGTCGCCGGCGCGGAATCTCCACCCGGACCGGAGGCCACGACGGTCACGGTGTCCGTGCCGATGAAGTTGGCCGCAGGCGTATAGACCAGCTGGAATGTCTCCTTCGTCGGCGATCCGGCCGCTCTAGACCCAACCGACTGCGCCGTCGTCATGGATCCCGACGACGTGATCACGCCCGACCCAAACCGAGCGTCGACGGTCACGCGATAGGCATCCGTCACCCCTTGCGTGCTGGCGCCCAGATCGACCGAGATCGGCGTCGTGCCGCCGCCGCTTGCAGGCGGGACGACGATCGGAGCCGGAGGCGTGACGGCGGGCGGCGCCGGCGTCGCCACCGTCAGCGACACGGTCGCGGCGCT
>NZ_DALZQC010000051.1:0-22316 GCF_032017145.1 Brevundimonas sp. | reverse complement strand
CGTGGCCGAGGCGCGCCAGGCGCTGGAGGCCGCCCTGTCGCCGTCGGCGGGCAATCGGCGCTGGACCTTCGGCCGCTCGCCCCAGGGGGCGCCGCGCCTGACGCCGGCCTGGGAGGCGGCCTCGATCGACCTGATGGAGGCGGAGGGGCGCAAGGACGAGGCGCAGGCTCTGCGCTGGACGCTGTTCGAACGCGACCTGTCGGCCGCCGTGCTACGGGCCTATCTGTCGCGCCTGCCGGACTTCGACGATGTGGAGGCGCTGGATCGCGCCCTGGCGCATGCGGCGGCCCATGCGGACTTCGAGACAGCGCTGGGGTTCCTGATGGACTGGCCCGCCCACCGAGAGGCCGCCGCATTGGTTGAACGCCGGATCAGGGAGGTCCGCTCTCCCCTGCCGTTGAAGGCCGACTGGGCGGCCCGGCTGGCGCAGAAATACCCCGACGCGGCCGAACGGCTGCTGGCCTCGGCCTGAAGCGCCGCCGGCCCTAAAGCATCGCGGGGATGACGCGGTCGGGCGGGCGATGGCCGTTCTGATAGGTCATGACATTGGCGATGACGCGGTCGCCCATGTCCTGGCGCGCCTCAAGCGTCGCCGAGCCCAGGTGGGGCAGCAGCACCACGTTCGGCTGGCCCAGCAGACCGGGGTGGATGTCCGGCTCGTTCTCGAACACGTCCAGGCCGACGCCCGAGATCGCGCGCATCGCCACCGCCTGGGACAGGGCCGCCTCGTCGATCAGTTCGCCTCGCGCGGTGTTGACCAGAATGGCGTGGGGCTGGAGCCGGGCCAACCGTTCAGCCGACAGCAGATGGTGGGTGTCCTTCGTCGCCGGGCAGTTCAGCGACACGATGTCCATGCGCGCCAGCATCTGGTCCAGATCGTCCCAATAGGTCGCGCCCAGTTCCTCCTCGATCAGGGCCGAGACGGGCTTTCTGTTGTGATAATGGACCTGAAGGCCAAACGCCTTGGCGCGCCGGGCCAGGGCCTGGCCGATCCGGCCCATGCCGACGACGCCCAGCCGCTTGCCCCACAGTTTGCGCCCGCACATCCAGGTGGGGGTCCAGCCCTCGAATCGGTTGTCGGCGATGACCTGGGCGCCCTCGACGATGCGGCGGCTGACGGCCAGGATCAGGCTCATGGCCAGGTCGGCGGTGTCCTCGGTCAGGACGCCGGGGGTGTTTGTGACGATGATTCCGCGCGCCACGGCGGCGTCGATGTCGATATGGTCCACGCCCGCGCCGAAGTTGGCGATCATCTTCAGCTGGTCGCCCGCCCCGTTGATCAGTTCGGCGTCGATGACGTCGGTGATGGTGGGCACCAGAACCTCCGCGCGCTGGACGGCGGCCTGCAGGGCGGCACGGTCCATTGGCTGATCCTTCAGGTTCAGCTGGGTGTCGAAAAGCTCGCGCATCCGCGTTTCCACCGCGTCCGGCAGGCGTCTGGTTAATACGACCTTAAGCTTGCGGGCGGACATTCTCGGCCTTGGTTTGCGGGCGGCGGTTCTTCGGGACGAAAGCCCGCGCGACGGGTCGTTCCATCCAGTGTCTAGCAAAGCCGCCGCCATCTTCCAAAGCCTGCGACGCCGCATGGTCGCGATCCTGGCCCTGATGGGTCTGGCCGTGATGGCCGGGGCGGGCGCCACCATGCCCGACGGCCGCCCCACGCCCACGGGCCTGGAGGTGCCGCGCTGGATCTCGCTGAAGTCCTCGCACGTCCGCGCGCGCCAGGGGCCGGGGCTGGATTACCCGATCCTGTGGGAATATCGCGCCGCCGGCCTGCCGGTGCAGGTGATCGCGGAGACCAGCGAATGGCGAAAGATCTGCGACCCTGACGGAGCCGTGGCCTGGATCCACCGCACGGTGTCGTCGGGCCGGCGCTATGTCTTCAACACGACGGCCGAGGAAATCCCCATCCGTTCGGGCCGATCCGAGACGGCCTCGGTGCGGGCCCGCCTGTCGCCGCGCGCCCTGATCGCCCTGGACGAATGCGAAGACGGCTGGTGCAAGGTCCGGGCGCGCCGGATGCAGGGCTGGGCGCCGCAACGCGCCGTGTTCGGAACCCAGGAACGGGCGCTGTGCAACGCCAATCGCCCCGCCGGGACGGGCCGGAGCTGATGCGCCGCTGTTGAGCGAAGCGGCGCGGTCGTGTAACCCGCGCGCAACGCCTTTAAGAAACGGAAGCGCCTTGACCCAGTCCCAATATCCTTCGTCCTTCGATCACGAGGCCCTGCTGGCCTCGGGGCGCGGCGAGCTGTTCGGTCCCGGCAACGCCCAGCTGCCCGCCCCGCCGATGCTGATGTTCGACCGCATCGTCACGATCAACGCGGACGGCGGCGACCACGGAAAGGGCTATGTCGAGGCCGAACTCGACATCAATCCCGAGCTCTGGTTCTTCCAGTGCCACTTCATCGGCGACCCCGTCATGCCCGGCTGCCTGGGCCTGGACGCCATGTGGCAACTGGTCGGCTTCTACCTGGGTTGGATCGGCGGGCCGGGCCGCGGCCGTGCGCTGGGCGTGGGCGAGGTCAAGTTCACCGGCCAGGTCACGCCGGACATCAAGAAGGTGGTCTACAAGATCCACCTGAAGCGCGTCATCAACCGCAAGCTGGTCATGGGCATCGCCGACGGCGTGCTGGAGGCCGACGGCCAGGTCATCTACACCTGCAACGACATGCGGGTCGGCCTGTTCGGCGCCAAGGATGAGGCGGCGGGCGGCTAAGGCCCCTATATGACCGCGAACTAGGCGGACGGTCTTCGGACCAGGAAGCATTCAGAAGGAACCACCATGCGTCGTGTCGTCGTCACCGGCCTGGGCATCGTCTCCTCCATCGGCCACGGCGCCGAGGAGGTCACCCAATCGCTGCGCGAAGCCCGTTCGGGCGTCGTCGCCGCGCCCGATCACGCCAAATACGGCTTCCGCAGCCAGGTCTGGGCGCCGCCCAGGATCGGCCCATGGGAAGAGCTGGTCGACCGTCGCGCCGCGCGTTTCCTGGCCAACGGCACGGCCTGGGCGCACATCGCCTTCGAAGAGGCGCTGAAGTCGTCGGGCATGACGGCGGAGGAAATCCGCGACGACCGGATCGGCCTGATCGTGGGCGAGGGCGGCCCTTCGACGCAGGTGATCCTGCAGGCGGCGGCCACGACCGTCGAAAAGGGCGCGCCCAAGCGCATCGGCCCGTTCGCGGTGCCGAAAGCCATGGCGTCCGGCCCCTCGGCGGTGCTGTCCACCTGGTTCCAGATGCGCGGCCTCAACTATTCGATCAGCTCGGCCTGCGCGACGTCGGCTCACTGCATCGGCGCCGGGGTCGAACAGATCCAGTGGGGCAAGCAGGACGTGATCTTCGCAGGCGGTTGCGAAGACATAGACTGGTCCATGTCGAACATGTTCGACGCCATGGGCGCCATGTCGTCCGACTTCAACGACAATCCGTCGGTCGCCTCCAGAGCCTATGACGCCAACCGCGACGGCTTCGTCATCGCCGGCGGCGCGGGCATCGTGGTGCTGGAAGAATACGAGCGGGCCAAGGCGCGCGGCGCGACCATCTATGCCGAGGTCACCGGCTATGGCGCCAACGCCGACGGCTATGACATGGTCGCCCCCTCGGGCGAAGGAGCGCAACGCTGCATGAAGATCGCGCTGGAGCAGGCGGGCAATCCCCGGATCGACTATCTGAACCCGCACGGCACCTCGACCCCGGTCGGCGACGCCAAGGAGATGGAGGCGGTCCGCGCCGTCTTCGGCGACCAGATGCCGATGATCTCCTCGACCAAGTCGCTGACGGGTCACTCGCTTGGCGCGGCTGGCGCGCAGGAAGCTATCTACTGCCTGTTGATGATGCAGAACGGCTTCGCCGCCGAGAGCGCCCATATCGAAAATCTCGATCCGGCGTTCGAAGGCATGCCGATCCTGCGCCAGCGGCATGACGGCGAACTGACCCACGTCATGTCCAACAGCTTCGGCTTCGGCGGCACCAACGGCACGTTGATCCTGTCGAAGGTGTGAAACTCTTCACCCGTCATCCTCGGGCTTGACCCGAGGATCGGGTGTGGGTCGGGCTGTATGCCTGGATCATACGCAATGCGGCGGGACCTCCGATCCTCGGGGCAAGCCCGAGGATGACGGACGGGGAGCCTAGGGACGGCTTTATTGCGTGTGCAGGGCCGCCCTTCTTCTCCTCACGCAAATTCTTTCGTCCAATCCCGTTTACACGACCGTTTCTCGCCCTTAGAGAGCGTCGCCGTGTCCATGCTCATGACCAAAGCGATTACCTTGAAAACCACCGGCTTCGGCGGGGCGGCTTCGGGTGCGCGCACGGTCTAGCGCCAAACTCGATCCCAAGCCCCGCCGACGCGCGGGGCGGTCGATCCGGCCGACACCCCGCGCCTCCCACCTTCCCAGGAGACGCTTCAATGACCTTTTCCCCGTCCAATCCGCCCCATGTGGGTCCCGTTCATGTGGGTATCGTCGGCGCCACCGGCCTTGTCGGCGAGATGATGCGCGGCCTGCTGGCCGAGCGGAACTTCCCGCTGGCCTCGCTGCGCCTGTTCGCCTCGGCCCGATCGGCGGGCAAGACCATCCGCTTCGGCGACGCTGACGTGGTGGTCGAGGATGCGGCGACCGCCGATTACGCAGGGCTCGACATCGTCTTCTTCTCGGCCGGCGGCGACACCTCGCGCGCCCTGGCCCCCAAGGTCGCCGCCGCCGGCGCCGTGGTCATCGACAACTCGTCCGCCTATCGCAGCGACCCTCAGGTGCCGCTGGTCGTCGCCGAGGTGAACCCCCACGCCCTGGCCGACCGCCCCAAGGGGATCATCGCCAACCCCAACTGCACAACCATGGCCGCCATGCCGGTGCTGAAGCCCCTGCATGAGGCCGCGGGTCTGAAGCGTCTGACGGTCTCGACCTATCAGGCCGTGTCGGGCGGCGGGGTCGAGGGCATCCGCGTGCTGGAGACCCAGTCGCGCGCCAGCGTCGATCAGGGCGCCGCTCTGGCCCGCGACGGCGGCGCCGTCGATTTCGGCGCGCCCGAAAAGTGGGTCGTGCCGATCGCCAACAATGTTGTGGCCCTGAACTACACCCTGTCGGAAGACGGCTACACCGACGAGGAGTTGAAGCTGCGCGATGAAAGCCGCAAGATCCTTGAAATTCCCGGCCTGCCCGTGTCCGGCACCTGCGTGCGCGTGCCGGTCTATTCGGGCCATTCCCTGTCGATCAACGCCGAGTTCGACCGTCCGATCTCGGTCGAGGCGGCGCTGGAACTGTTGGCCAATGCGCCGGGCGTGGTGGTGACGGCGGTGCCGAACCCGCTGGACGCCACCGGCAAGGACCCGGTCTTCGTCGGCCGTGTCCGCCCCGATCCGACGGTCGAGCACGGCCTGGCCCTGTTCGTCTCCAACGACAATCTGAGGAAGGGCGCCGCCCTGAACGCGGTCCAGATCGCGGAGGTGCTGGTGCGGCAGAACGGCCTCTGAACCGTCATTCCGGGGCTGAGCGCAGCGATGAACCCGGAACCCAGGACCACGCGCACGGCGCCAACTGCAGCAGGCGCAGGAGTTGTCCCCCTGGGTTCCGGGTTCGTCCTTCGGACGCCCCGGAATGACGGAAATCAGTCGTAGCGCACGCCGCTGAGATAGAGCCCCGCCGAAGGGGCGACGGGGCCGCACCGGGCGCGGTCCTTCGCCTCCAGCGCCGCCTTGACGTCGTGGGCGGTCCAGCGGCCCAGCCCGACCTCGACCAGCGTCCCGGCCATCGACCGGACCTGACGGTGCAGGAAGCTGCGGGCCTGAAACACCAGATGCACCTCTTGGCCGAAGCGGCTGACGCGGGCCACGTCCAGCGTCCTGACCGGCGATTTGGACTGGCAACCGACGTCACGGAAGGTGGTGAAGTCGTGATGGCCCACCAGCACCTGGGCCGCGTGATGCATGGCCTCGGCGTCCAGCGTCTTCTTGACGTGCCAGACGCGGTCGCGCTCCAGCACCGGCTGGGGGCGGCGGTTCAGGATGCGATACAGATACCCCCGCCCCGTCGCCGAGAACCGCGCGTGCCAATCGGTGTCTGGGGCATAATCCGCCGACAGCACGCAGACATCCTGGCGCACCAGATGGGCGTTCATGGCGTTCAGCACCGTGGCGACCGGCCAGTCGCGCTCCAGATCGGCATGGATGACCTGGGCCGTGGCGTGGACGCCGGTGTCGGTGCGCCCCGCCGCCGCGATGCGGATGCGCTCGCCCGAGAAGGCGGCGATGGCGTCCTCCAGCGCCCCCTGCACCGTCGGCTGGCCGTCCTGAGCCTGAAACCCGTTGTAGGCCGTGCCGTCGTATTCGAGGGTCAGCTTGTAGCGCGGCATCAGCCGAGCACGGTCCCGGCGGGCAGGGGAAAGCCGCGCAGCATCTCGTCCGCGCTTTGCGCCGCCTTGCCCTCGCGCTGAACGCGGATCAGGCGCACGGCGCCGGTTCCGCAGGCGATGGTCAGGGCGTCGTCCAGCAGGACGCCCGGCGCGCCTGAACCCTCCGCCACGGCCGACAGCAGGGCCTTGACCCGCACAGGTCCAGCCTCGGACGGAGCTTCGAACCAGGCGCCGGGGAAGGGCGACAGGCCGCGGATATGGGCGTCCACCTCAGTCGCCGGACGGGTCCAGTCGATGCGGGCCTCGGCGGGGGTGATCTTCTTGGCGTAGGTCGCCTCGCCGACCTGTTCCGACGGGGTGACGCCGCCGCGTTCTATGGCGGCCAGGGCGCGGGGCCACAGGGCGGCGCCGACGTGGGCCATCCGTTCGGACAGGCTGGCGGCCGTGTCGTCAGGGCGAATGTCCATCAGTTCGCTGAGCAGGATGGGGCCTTCGTCCAGCCCCTCGCCCATCTGCATGATCTGGACGCCGGTCTGGGCGTCGCCGGCCATGATGGCGCGCTGGATCGGCGCGGCGCCCCGCCAGCGCGGCAGCAGCGAGCCGTGCAGGTTCAGGCAGCCCAGACGCGGCGCCTCCAGCACGGCGGGCTTCAAAATCTGGCCGTATGCGACCACGCAGGCGGCATCCAGGTCCAGGCTCTGGAAGTCGGCGATGGCCTCGGGCGCCTTTAGGCTCTCAGGCGTGAAGACCGGCAGACCCATGGTCTCGGCGAAGGCGTGAACCGGCGAGGGCGTCAGCTTCTGGCCCCGCCCCTTGGGGCGCGGCGGCTGTGAATAGACGGCGACGATCTCGTGACCCGAGGCGATCAGCTCGGCCAGAGACGGCACGGCGAAGTCGGGAGTTCCCATGAAGGCAAGGCGCATGGGCACGCCTTTAAAGCGTTGCGGCGCTTACTGCCAGCGGGTGAAGACGCCGCCGCCCTCGTCCCATTCGCCGCCCGCGTCCAGGGCGTCGTCGAAATCGAGCAGCCGGTCCAGCAGCAGGCCCGCCACCACGCCGATCAGGGCGACGCCCGCCAGGGTGGCCACGCCGGCGACGCCGACCTTCTGGCTGCGGGTCAGACGGCGGCGGCCCTCGGTGTCGATGACCAGCGGCTGACCACGGCGAAGCGGCGGGCGGGCTTGGCGTCTCATCAGGCGGCGATCCTGTCCTTGGCGGCCTTCTTGACCTTGGTCACGGCGCGTTCCCGCTTCAGCCGCGACAGGTGGTCGATGAAGAGCACGCCGTTCAAATGGTCCATCTCGTGCTGGATGCAGACGGCGTAGAGACCCTCGGCCTCTTCCTCCACCGACTGACCGTCACGGTTCAGATAGCGAATGCGGACGCGCGCGGGGCGTTCCACCTTGTCGAAATACTCCGGGATCGACAGGCAGCCTTCCTCGTAGGTGTAGAGTTCGTCCGAGGTCCACAGGATTTCGGGATTGGCGAAGAAGCGCGGGTTCTTGCGCGCCTCGGCGTTTTCGGCGGCCTCTTCCTCCGTCTCGCAGACCACGCCGTCCTTGTCGCCCAGGTCCATGACGATGACCCGGTCCAGTGCGCCGACCTGCACGGCGGCCAGGCCGATGCCGGGCGCGTCGTACATGGTCTCCAGCATGTCGTCCATCAGGGCGCGGACGGCGTCGTCCACCGCCGCGACGGGCTTTGAAACCTGTTTCAGGATCGCCAGATCGGCGGCGTTGTCGATGGTGAGGATGCGACGGATGGCCATGCCGGGGAGGTAGGCCCGCCCCGGCGTCAGGTCAAGATTCCCGAGCGTCGCGGCCTGTCTCGGCGCCTCCGCCCTTGCCGGGCAGGAGGCGGGGTTTGCGGTGTTCGTCGATGGCGACATAGGTGAAGACGCCTTGGGTCACGCGCACCGAGGCGGCCTGGGGCTGGCCCCGGGCGCGCTTCCACGCCTCGACCTGGACGCGGATCGAGGTGCGGCCCGAGCCGATGACATGGGCGTAGATGCTGACCTCGTCGCCGACCGAGACCGGCTGGTGAAAGACCATGCCGTCCAGCGCCACGGTGGCGCACCGCCCGCAGGCCAGTTCGAACGCGGGGGTCGCCCCCGCTACGTCCATCTGCGCCAGCAGCCAGCCGCCGAAGATGTCGCCCTCGGGATTGGTGTCGGCCGGCATGGCGATGATGCGGCCGACCGGCTGGAATTCTGGCGGCTGTTCGGGAGTGTCGGACATGGAAGGCGGAACCTGATCTTGGGGGAGGCGGCGTCCTTATCGCGGCTTGCGTCGCTTGTCGCGTGCGACGGCGGGCGGCGCGGCTTCCGGGTCGGACAAGGTCGGGCGTGACGCGTCGAAGGCTCCGGAATCGCGCAGGGCCCGCCAGGCGGCGCCCAGCTCCATCGCCGTCAGCAGGTGGTCCTGCGTCAGAACTTCGCGGCGCGAGGCCCTGAGGCGGGCGATGTCGCCCAGCAGTCGAGACGCGGCGCGAAGGTCTTCGCGCTCGGATCGGGCGCCCAGATCCTGCAACCGGGCGAAGCGCCAGCCCTGTTCCGGCGGATGCGCCAGCGCCAGGGCGAACCGTTCCTGCGGCGTCAAGGTTGCGGCGACGAAGGTCCAGTCGTCGCCATCGGGTCCGCGCCGGTAATGGCCGGCCTGGGTCGGCAGGCCCGCCGCCGCATAGAGGGCCAGGGCGCCGGCCTCGATCTCGTCCAGCGCCAGGCTGAGCGGATCGGGTTCGGCCGGCGTCGCGTCGTCGGGTCGGTCGAACGGATCGACCGCATCGGCGGCGGCGGCGGCGACGGGCCGGCGTCGAAACAGGCCCGGGATCAACGACCGGCCGCCGACCATGACGTCAGCGGTTCAGCGTGCTGGTCACCGACACGTCATAGACGACGCGCGTCAGGCTTTGGACCACCTCGAAGAATTTGCGCATCTCGGCGGCGCCCGCCAGCGGGACATAGATCACGTCCTCCGGCATCACCTGCATATTGGTGGCGGCGAAGACGTTGGCGGCGTCGGCGAAGTCCAGCTGATAGACCACCGGCACGCCCCGCGGGCTGGCGGGCTGGGTGATGCCCAGGGCCTGGGCCACCTCAGGGCGTTCGAAACGGAAGATCATCACCCGGCGGGCGTTGGCGGTGTTGGTGTTCAGGCCGCCGACCTTGGACATGGCGCCGGTCAGGGTCATGGGACCGGCCGGCATATCTACCTGGGTTACGGCGTTCAGGCCGCCGAAGGTGGAGAAGCGGCGGGGCTTGTACTGGACATTGATCACGTCGCCGCGTTGCAGGCGGACGTTCTCGCCGAACTCGGTCGTCACCGCCGACAAGGGGGCGGTGTAGGTCTGGCCGCCGCGCTGGATCGAGATGGTCAGGTCGTCGGTGGTGCGGGCCGAGCCGCCGGCCGCCGCGATGACGTCCAGGATGCGGTCGCTGTTGACGCCCAGCGGCGCGCGGCCCGGCTGGCGCACGTCGCCCAGCACATTGACGGTGTTCGACGCATTGCCGGCGATTGAGACCAGCACCTGGGGATTGGCGACCTTGCCGACCAAGGCGCGCCGGATGGCCGCCGCCGCCTGGGTCGAGGTCAGGCCCTGGACCCGAACCTGACCGCCGAACGGAATGGTCACCGAGCCCGTGCGATCGACGGTGGCGCCCGGCAGGGCCTGGTTGCCGCCGGACATGGTCGCCGCGTTGCGGCCGGAGGTTGAGCCGGCCCCCAGGGTCCCTCCGAACAGCGAGCCGGATGGATCGAAGATCGAGATGGCCAGGGTGTCGCCTTCGCCGATGATGTCGGCGGGCTGGTCGCTGGAACCGGCGGCCAGGGTGCCGAAGAATTGCGGCGGCACCTGTTTCATCCGCTCGGTGACCTCATAGGTCAGCGGCACCAGGGCGTAGCTGCCCAGGGCCGAAGCGGTGGTGGCCCCGGCGTCGACCGAGGCGCCGGACGGCCCGTCGCGCGGCAGGGTGGAGCAGCCGCCCAGGATGGCGACGATGGCAAGCGGCAGGATGGTGCGCGTCATGAAGCTGGATAGCCCTTGTTCGCGGATTGATTACAAGCCTTTGGTCGCGCTCGCCAGAGGCGAAGCGCGATCAAGACCGATGGCTTCCGCCACGATGCGGAAATGTCCGGCCCAGTCGGGCGCGACGTAGGCGTTCGATGGCGCCGAAGGCGTCGCCAAGGTCGCCCGTTCGATGGCGTCCAGCCAGCCCAGGCCGTCCAGCGGGTCGATCAGTTCGGCGTCGGGCGTCAGTTCGCGGTGGGGCGGAATGTCCGAGGCGATCAACCGCAATCCCATGGCGCAGGCCTCGACCGCCGGCAGGTCGAACCCCTCCACGGAAGAGGGCGCAAGGACCGCCCGCGCGCCGCGCATCAGTCGCGCCAGGGCCGCGTCCGACAGGTTCGACGCCTGGTGGACCACGCCCTGCAGATTGGGCGAGCGTTGCAGGTGATCCAGCACGGCCTCGTTCTCCCAGCCGTAGCGGCCGACCAGAACCAGCGACGGCGTGCGGGCGCCCAGCCGTTCCTCCAGCCGCCGCCACAGGGTCAGTAGAAGGGCCAGGTTCTTGCGCGCCTCGATGGTGCCGACGTGGACGAAATAGGGGCGCGGCGCGGCGACCGCCTCTCCGGCGGCGAAGGCGGGTTCCAGACCCAGGTGGGCCACGTGGATCGGAGGCTGGGGCAGACCTTCCCGCTGGGCGAAGGCGCGCAGTTCGTCGCCCGTATAGGCCGAGTTGACGATGATGCGGCTGGCGTGGCGCAGGGTGTTGGCGACGCGGGCGTGGTGCTTGTCGCCGTCGCCCGGCCGGCAGAACTCGGGATGGGTCACCGGGATAAGATCGTGGATCAGCACGACCCGTTCGATGCCGGCGACCTCCAGATCCCTGAGTGCTGTCGGTTCCTGCAGGGTGGTGTGACCAACGGTCAGGTAAAGGTCGGCGTCGGGCAGGGGCGTGGCGTGCCTCGAGCGAAAGAACTGCTTGAACACCCGCGCCTTGTCGGCCGGCTTGTCCTGAACCGGCGCGGGCGGGGCGCCGATCACCGAGGCGGCCGGACGCGCCGACGCCGTCAGCGCCTCCAGCAGCCGCGCCTCGTGGGCGCGATCCGCGGCCGTCGAGGCTGCCCCGTTCCAGCGGCTGCGAAGATCGGCGACGAAACGGCCGAACCAAGCGGGATCGACCGGCACCAGCCGGTTCTTTCGCCCGCGTACCGGCAGAACGGTTACGCCCGGCGTCTTCAGCAGCCATTCGGCATAGGCCAGGCAGACCCGGTCCACGCCGGTCGGAGCGGAACGGTCGGCCCGGCTCATCAGCCGGCTGGCGTCATAAAGGATTCGCATGATCAGGCGACGTAACCGGCCTGCATAAGTTCGGCGATATGGACGATGGCCGTGGGCCGCCCATCCTCGACCACGAACAGGTTGGCGATCTTGTTGGCCGTCAGCAGATCGACGACGTCGCTCATCCGGGCGTCCGGCTCGACGGTGATCGGATTGGCGCCCATGATGTCGGACGCCTTCAGATTGGTGGTGTCGCGCTGGAAGGCGCGGCGCAGGTCGCCGTCGGTGACGATCCCGGCCAGGGCGCCCGCCTCGTCAAGCACCGCCACGGCGCCCTTGCGGCCCTCGGTGATGGCCGAGACGACCTCGCCAAAATCGGCGTTCAGCGCCACGCTGGCCGGCACGGCGGCGTTGTCGCCCATCCATTCGCGCACGCTCTGCAGGCTCATGCCCAGGGCCCCGCCAGGATGGTGCAGGCCGAAGTCCATCGCCGTGAACTGGCGACGATCCATCAAGACCATGGCCAGGGCGTCGCCCAGCGCCAGGGTCATCAGAGTCGAGGTGGTGGGCGCCAGGCCGTTGGGGCAGGCCTCGGCGACGCGCGGCATCGTCAGGCAGACGGCGGCGTTGCGGCCCAGGAAGCTGGTCGGCCGCTGGGTGATGGCGATCACGGGAATGTTGTTGCGCTGGCAATAGATCAGGGGATCGCGCAGTTCGCGGCTCTCGCCCGAATTGGAGATGGCCAGAAGGGTGACGTCCGGGCGCAGCATCCCCAGATCGCCGTGGCTCATCTCCGCCGGGTGGACGAAGAAGGCGTTGGTGCCGGTCGAGGCCAGGGTCGCGGCGATCTTGCCCCCGATGTGGCCCGACTTGCCCATGCCGGTGACCACGACATAGCCCGGTCGGCTCATGATCACATCGACGGCGCGCGCTAGGGAGACGTCGATGGAGCGTTCCAGCGCCTCCAGCGCCTCGATGTTCAACCGCACCACCTCTCGGGCGCGGTCAGTCATGGCGGCGATGTCCTGGGGCGCGGAAGGCGTGATCTCGGTCATTGATCCCAGCGGCCCGCAACCGGGCTCTCCTTATTGTCGAGACGAACGCCCCGCGACGGTTGCGCGAGGCGATGCGGCGTCTCCCTTTCAGACGACTTTGTCGGTTTCGGGTCAACCTTTGCCGGGCTGGCGCGTTGTCGTCGCTGGGGAAGTTGAACAAGAGCCTTACGATCCATGCCGTCTCACGCCGGAGCCGCCGAACTGTTGCTTGCGCGCCCGCCTGTCGTCGCCGACGGGATTTCACTGTTTCTGGACATGGACGGGGTGCTGGCGCCGATGGCGCCGACCCCCGACGCCGTGGGACCCGTCGCGCGCCGCACGGCGGCGCTGAGGGCGGTGGATGCGCGTCTGGCGGGGCGCGTCGCTATCGTCAGCGGCCGCACCCTCGCAGAGATCGACCGGATTTCCGACAACGCCCTTGTGTCCGGCTCCGGCGTGCATGGTCTGGAGCGGCGTCTCAAGGACGGGTCGATCGAGCGCCGCCCCGCCGACGCGGGCGTGGCCCGCGCGCTTGCCGCCTTCAAGACCTTCGCCGCCGACCGGCCCGGCGTGATCGTCGAGGACAAGGGCGTCTCGGCCGGTCTGCATTACCGTATGGCCCCCGACGCGGCCGGGGCCGCCACCACGCTGGCGGGGGATCTGGCGGATGAGACCGGCCTGACCTGTCAGCCCGGCCATATGGTGTTGGAGCTGAAGACGCCCGGCGCCGACAAGGGCACCGCCGTCGCCGCCTTCATGCGCGAGGCGCCGTTCAAGGGCGGCGTGCCCGTCATGCTGGGCGACGACCTGACCGACGAATACGGGTTTCAGGCCGCCGCAGCCCTGGGCGGTTACGGCGTCCTGGTCGGCCCCGAACGAGAAACGGCGGCGCGATACCGCCTGAACGACGTGGACGATGTCCTGACCTGGCTCGAAGCCGTTGCAAAGGCCTGAACCGATGACGCCCAATCTGGACCTCTTTCCCATCGGCAACTGCGCGGTCAGCGCCCTGATCGACCGTCAGGGACGGTTCGTCTGGGCCTGTGCGCCGCGCGTTGACGGCGATCCCGTCTTCTCGGCCCTGATGGACGGATCGAGCCCCGATCACGGTTTCTGGTCGGTCGAGATGGACGGCATGACGTCGATCGAACAGGGCTATGTCCGCAACACGCCGGTCCTGCGCACGGTGATGACGGGCGAGGACGGGGCGTCGTGCGAGATCATCGACTTCGCCCCTCGCCACCCGAAACATTCGCGCACCTATCGGCCGCTGGCGTTCGCGCGCATCGTGCGGCCGCTGTCGGGTACGCCGCGCATTCGCGTGCGCCTGCGGCCCTCGACCGACTGGGGCGCGCGGCCGGCGCCGCATACGTCCGGGTCCAACCACATCCGCTATCAATGCGCCGAGGTGACGTTCCGCCTGACCACCGACTGCCCGGTGTCGCATATTCTGGAGGAGCGGGTTTTCCGGCTGGAACGCGCCCACGCCTTCTTCCTGGGGCCGGACGAGGGCTATGATCAGGACGTGGGCCACGGGGTCCAGGCGGCGCTGGATCGCACGGTCGCCTATTGGCAGGACTGGGTGCGCAAACTCTATCTGCCGCTGGATTATCAGCAGGCGGTGATCCGGGCGGCGATCACCCTGAAACTGTGCGCCTACGAGGAGACGGGGGCCATCGTGGCGGCCATGACGACCTCGGTGCCCGAGTTCAAGGAGAGCGGGCGCAACTGGGATTACCGCTACTGCTGGATACGCGACGCCTATTATACGGTGCGGGCGCTGAACCGGCTGGGCGCGGTGGACATCCTGGAGAACTATCTCGTCTATCTGCGGAATCTGGTCGATGATTCCGCCGGCGGCCACGTCCAGCCCGTCTATGGCGTGGGGCTGGAGCCGGGCATCGGCGAGAGCATCGTCGAGACGGTCCAGGGCTATCGCGGCATGAAGCCGGTGCGGATCGGAAATCAGGCGCACGAGCATCTGCAACATGACGTGTACGGACAGATCGTCCTGCCGCTGGTTCAGGCCTTCTACGACCAGCGCCTGCTGCGCCCTGGCACCATCGAGGATTTCCATGCGCTGGAGAAGGTCGGCGAGCGGGCCTTCGCCATGCACGACCAGACCGACGCCGGCCTGTGGGAGTTCCGCACCATCGCGCGGGTCCACACCTATTCCTCGGTCATGTGCTGGGCCGCGTGCGACCGTCTGGCCAAGGCGGCGGACCATCTGAACCTGCCGGATCGGGCCGAGGTGTGGCGGGAACGCGCGCGTCTCATCCGCGAACGGATCGAGGCCGAGGCCTATCTGCCCGACGAGGGCCGGTTCGCCGCCAGCTATGGCGGGCGAGAGCTGGACGCCTCCCTGTTGCAGATGACCGACCTGGGCTTCCTGGAGGCGCACGATCCGCGCCAGGTGGCCACCTTCGACGCCATCGAACGCGACCTGAAGAAGGGCAGCCACCTGTTCCGCTACGTCGAGCCGGACGACTTCGGCGAGCCGGAGACGGCCTTCAACTTCTGCACCTTCTGGTTCATCGAAGCCCTGCACCAGAACGGCCGGATCGAGGAGGCGCGCGCCATCTTCGAGGAGATGCTGAACCGCCGCACCGCCGCCGGCCTGCTCAGCGAGGACATCTCCATCGAGGACGGCGAACTGTGGGGCAATTATCCGCAGACCTATTCGCTGGTCGGCATCATCAATTGTGCCGTGTTGTTGAGCCGATCCTGGACCGACGTGCGTTGATCTGTCTGGTCCCGGGGCTGGGGCCGCCGAACGAAGTGAAATCATGAGCCGACTTATCGTCGTATCCAATCGGGTGTCTGCCCCGACGGACCCTGCCGCAGGGTCCGCCGGAGGCCTGGCCATGGCCCTGTCCGCCGCCCTGCGCAAATACGACGGCCTGTGGTTCGGCTGGTCCGGCGAGACGGTCGAGAACTGGACCGGCGAGGTCAAGATCGAAGATCGCGCTGGTGTGACCGTGGGTCTGGTCGATCTGGAGGCCCAGGACGTCGACGAATATTACAACGGCTACGCCAACAAGACCCTGTGGCCGCTGTTCCACCACCGCATCGACCTGGCCCAATACGAGCGGTCGTATGGCGAGGGCTATGAGCGGGTGAATCGCCGCTTCGCCGAGGTGCTGGCGCCGCTGATCCAGCCGGACGACGTCATCTGGGTCCACGACTATCACATGATCCCGATGGCGCGGGACCTGCGCCGTCTGGGCATCCGAAACCGGATCGGCTTCTTCCTGCATACCCCCTGGCCGGCGCGTCAGCTGCTGGTGACCCTGCCGCACCATCGGCGGCTGGTGGAATCGATGTTCGACTTCGACCTGATCGGTTTCCACACCCGGGAATGGAGCGACCTGTTCACCGACTATGTGGTGTCGGAGGCGCAAGGCGACTTGTTCGGCCACGGCGGGCTGGAGTGTTTCGGGCGGCGCGTCCAGACCGGCGTCTTCCCCATCGGCATCGACGTGGACGGTTTCCTGGCGGCGCGAAACTCGACCCTGGGCGCGCGCACCTACGACCGGATGGCGGCCTCGGCGGCGTTCCGGTCCATGATCGTGGGGGTGGACCGGCTGGACTATTCCAAGGGGTTGGAGGAGCGGCTGCTGGGCTATGAGCAGTTCCTGCACGACAACGCCTCGATGCGGGGCGAGGTCTTCCTGCTGCAGGTTACGCCCATCTCGCGCGACGACGTGGACAGCTATCAGGACATCCGCTCGCGTCTGGACGCCCTGGCCGGGCGGATCAACGGCGCCTTCGCCGACATGGACTGGCAGCCGATCCGCTATCTGAACCGCACCTATCGCCGCGATCAGCTGGCCGGCATCTATCGGGCGGCGCGGGTGGGGCTGGTGACGCCGTTGCGCGACGGCATGAATCTGGTGGCCAAGGAATATGTGGCGGCGCAGAACCCGGACGATCCGGGCGTGCTGATCCTGTCGCGTTTCGCCGGGGCGGCAGAACAGATGGGCGAGGCCCTGCTGGTCAATCCCTATAGCCGCGAGGAACTGTCGGACGCGATCCAGAAGGCCCTGACCATGCCCAAGGCCGAGCGGATCCGCAAATGGCAGGCGTTGATGGAGGTGGTGCGCGCCACCGACGTCGGCATCTGGCGCGACGATTTCGTGCGGGCGCTGAACTCGGACGAGGCGACATCCCAGTCGACCCAGTGGGCTGGGGCGGCGTGACGATCAGCGGATGTCGAAGGCCAGCATCAGTGTGCGCTGGGCCGGGCTGAAGTTGTCGTCCGACAGGATGTAGAGCCGTGTCGCCCCATTGCGGCGCTCGGCGGCGATCCCCTCGAAATTGTCGGTGGTGCCGGGCAGTTTCAGCTCGATCAGCACCGGGCCCAGCGCCCCGTCCGCCGCCATGTGGCGTACATGGGCGCGGGCATCGATCGGGGCGCGATAGCGGCGCTGAACCACGAACCAGCCGTCGCCCGACGGATCGCGGTCGATGCCGGTGATGCGGTATTCGCTGTCGGGGATGGGCACGGTCGGCGGCGGGGTGACCACGGCGCAGCGGGCGGGCGTGCAGTCCCAGACCCCGCCGGCCTCGCCGCCCACGCGCCAGCCGTTCGGCCCGGCCGCCAGCCCCTCCATCCCGTCGTTTTCGGTGAAGGGGAAGTCGGGTGCGCGCATCGGTGTCGGCCGGTCGGTCAGGGCGTTCAGCGGCCCATAGTTCCAGATGCGGTGGCGCCGTTCGAAACTGACCAGCAGATCGCCGGACGTCGTCAGGGCCAGGCCCTCGGCGTCGCCGTCCTGCTTGTCGGAGATCGGCCGGCCGTCCGCCAGCGTCAGCCTGCGGGTGCGAAAACGATCCAGGCCGACCAGCCGGCCATGCGCGTCCAGCCGGATGTCGGCGCGCACCAGGTCGCCTACGTCCGAAACAGTGACGAAGCCGCCGTCGCCGGTCAGCTTCAGGTCCGACAGGCTGTGCAGGGGCGACATCGGCGCCGCGAGGATGTTCAGCCCGCCCGCGAAATGCACGCCCGGCGCCAGTGTCGCCCCGCCAGGCAGGCCCAGGCCCACGCTGCGCAGTTCCGCCACCGCCGGGGTCCAGCCGTCCTCAGACAACGGATAGGGGCGGGGCGCACCCAGCGACGCGGCGCAGGCCGTCAGGGACAGGGCGGCCCACAGGACCGCCAGACGGCGAAACCGGCTCATGCCGCGACTTTGCGCCGGGACCGGCGCGCGGGGGCCGCCGCCCCTTCGTTCTCGAACAGTTCGGCCAGCTTCTCGGTCATGGCGCCGGCCAGCTGCTCCACATCCACGATGGTCAGGGCGCGACGGTACCAGCGGGTCACGTCATGGCCGATGCCGATGGCCAGCAGTTCGACCGGCGACCGATCCTCGATCTCGGCGATCACCTGACGCAGATGCTTGTCCAGATACAGCGCCGCATTGGCCGATTGGGTCGAATCGTCGACCGGCGACCCGTCGGAGATGACCATCAGGATGCGCCGCTGCTCGGTGCGCGCCAACAGGCGGCCGTGCGCCCACTGCAGGGCCTCGCCGTCGATATTCTCCTTCAGCAGGCCCTCGCGCATCATCAGGCCCAGGTTCTTCTTGGCCCGGCGCCAGGGCGCGTCGGCGGCCTTGTAGATGATGTGGCGCAGGTCGTTCAGGCGGCCGGGATTTTGCGGTTTGCCGGCGGTGATCCAGGCCTCGCGGCTCTGGCCGCCCTTCCAGGCGCGGGTGGTGAAGCCCAGGATTTCGACCTTGACCCCGCACCGCTCCAGGGTCCGCGCCAGGATGTCGGCGCAGACCGCCGCCACCATGATCGGCCGCCCGCGCATGGAGCCGGAGTTGTCCAGTAACAGGGTCACCACCGTATCGCGGAACGGGCTTTCGCTCTCGGCCTTGAATGACAGGGGGGCGGTGACGTCGGTGACGATACGCGTCAGGCGCGCGGTGTCCAGCATCCCCTCTTCCAGATCGAACACCCAGGAACGGTTCTGTTGCGCCAGCAGCCGGCGTTGCAGCTTGTTGGCCAGCCGCGACACCACGCTGGACAGGATGGCCAGTTGTCCGTCCAGCAGGGCGCGCAGCCGGTCCAACTCGACCGGGTCGCACAGGTCGGCGGCGTCGATCACCTCGTCGAAGGCGGTGGTGAAGACGCGGTAGAAATCGACCGCGCGGCCGTCGTCGGCCGTCTGCTGACGATTGGGCTGCTGGCCCTCCTGAAGCTCGGGGCCGTCGTCGGCGCCTTCGCCTTGCGGGTCGGCGGAGGCGCCGTCCGGGCGGCTTTCACGCTCTTCGTCCGAGGACTGATCGTCGGCGTCGCCCTCCATCGACTGTGAGCCTTCGCCGCCGTCCTCTTCCTCCTCCTGGTCCTGATCCTCGTCGGAGGCGGGGTCCTGGGGATCCGGCTCCTCGTCGCCAGGGGGCTCCGAAGCGTCCTCGCCGCGACCGTCGCCCGGGTCCAGGTCCAGGGCGCGCAGCACCTCGTGCATCTTGCGCGCGAAGGCTTCCTGATCGCCGGCGGTCCCGGCCAGGGCGTCCAGTCGCGCACCGGCCTTGGCCTCGATATTGGCGCGCACCAGATCCAGCATGGCCCTGGCCCCGTCCGGCGCGGGCCGGCCGGTCAGCCGTTCGCGCACCAGAAGGGCCACGGCCTCGGACACCGGCACGCGCTCGGCCTCGCTGATGCGCAGGGCGCCGCTCTTTTCCAGCCGCGTCACCAGGGCGGCCCCCAGATTGTCGCGCACCCCGGCCAGATGTTCCGATCCGAACGCCTCGACCCGCGCCTGTTCGACCGCGTCGAACACCTCGGCCGCCTTGGCGTCGGCGGGCCGCATCCGGCCGTCCAGCGCCGGGTCGTGGTTGGCCAGCCGCAGGGCCAGTCGGTCGGCCTGACCGCGCAGGGCCGCGCTCTCCGGCCCGGACGGATCGCGCGGCGGATGGGGCAGGGTCAGGACGCCGTTCGACAGGCGCGGCCCGTCCGATCCGAAGGCCACCTCCAGCTCCGGCTGCTCGGCCAGGGCCCGCGCGGCGTGGCCCAGCGCGCGCTTGAAGGTTTCGGCGGGGGTGTCCTGGGCGGCCATGCCCTTCAGTTAGTCGGTTCGCGCCTGCGATAAAAGCGTCGTCAGGCCGGTTTTCGCATCGGCAGCCGCCGCCCATAGGTCAGACAGCGCCACGCCCATTCGGCCGGCCCCATGGCGAAGCGCGACAGCCACAGCGGCGACCAGATCAGTTGCAGCACCCACACTCCGATCACCACGGCCCACAGCATCGGCCGATCCACCTGGCCCATCAGCCCCAGACCCCGACCGCCCCAGAACAGGCTGGTCATGAGGATCGACTGTGCCAGATAGTTGCTCAGCGCCATCCGCCCCGCCGCCGCCAGCGGCCTCAGCGCGCCGGCGCTGCCCGCCTTCCACAGCAGGATCAGGATCGAGGCGTAGCCCAGGCCGATCAGCGGATTGAGCAGCCCCTCGATCCCGGCCGTCCACATGATCCGGGCATGGGCCATGTCGTCGAGCCAGGTCAGGCCGGCGACGACCGCCAGCGCCACGGCGCCCGCCGCCACGACGCCGCGATACAGGCTCACGGACAAGGCCCCGCTCAGAAACCCGGTCTTGAACAGGCCCAGGCCGATCATCATCAGCCCGACGGTCGGGAAGACGAAGACCATCAGGCTGGACAGCTGCAGCTCCACCCAGGCGCTGAAATTCTGGCGATAGGCGCCGGCCAGCGACCCGGCCGCCTCGGCGATGTCGGCCCGCACCTGGCCGATCTGGGCGGCGGTGGGGGTCAGTTCGGCGACGACGCGCGCCTGCACGTCGGCAGGCGCGAAATACAGGCTCAGGGGCCCCACGATCTGGACCAGCGAAAACAGCCCGAACAACACCAGCCCGACCCGAAACAGCATGACCGGCCGCCACGACCGCGCCAGCATCACGAACAGGCCGGACCAGGCGTAGAGCAGCAGCACATCGCCCCACCAGATCGCCAGGCCGTGGATCAGGGCGATGACCGCCAGCCAGGCCAGCCGACGCCGGACCCGCCGGCCGCGCTGAACATCCGCCCGCTCTCCTCCGACCAGGAACAACGAGGCCCCGAACAGCATCGAGAACAGGGAGATGAACTTCTGATGGAACAGGGCGTCCACGACCCACTGGGCCGCCGCCGACGCCCCCGTGTCGGGAAAGGGCCACAGCGCCGGACTGCCATAGGCCGACAGGGTGGCGGCGAACCCGCCCGCATTGACGGCCAATATGCCCAGAACCGCCAGGCCGCGCACCAGGTCCAGGGTGGCGATGCGCTCGACGGCGGGCGCCGGGGGCGTGTCTGACTGCAGCATCCTGAAGGCCCCCGGATCCTTGTTGGGGCCAGAGTTCCGCATCCGGGGCGTCGGCGTCAATCCCCGACGCGCGCCCTTAATCCTTGGGCATCAGGCCCAGGCGATCCTTGACCGCCGGCTTGGCCTCGAAGGCGATGAAGGCGGCGCACAGGCCGGCCCAAAGGGCGTAGCTGACGCCCACCACCATGGCGATAGGCAGGCCGCCGACGCCGAAGATCAGCAGCGTCGTCTCCGTGGCGCCCAGGGCCTGCATGACATCGGCGGCCCCGAACCAGCCGATCACGCTCATGCCCAGGGCGACGACGATCTGCAACAAGGCCGCCATCAGGCCGCCGTAAAGCATGAAGCGCCAGACCACGCCCAGCCGCGTGCCCGGCCGGCCCTCCCGCCGACGTTCGCTCAGAACGCGATGGAGCGCCAGCGGAACCGCGATCAGTCCGATCACCAGCGCCACCAGACGCCAGTCCATATCGCGCCCCGGCATGACCGCATGGGGTCGCCAGATCGGCAGCGTCAGCCAAAGCGGCGGCCAGGCCGCCCCCGCCAGACAGGCCAGGACGGGATACAGCGGCGCCGGGCGCGCCGCGATGGTCGCCTGACCGGGCAGGTCGGAATAGGTCTCGAACCGGCTCATCGCGTCGGCGCCGGCGTGGGGCCGGAATAGTCGTAGAAGCCGCGCCCGCTCTTGCGGCCCAGCCACCCGGCCTCGACATATTTCACCAGCAGCGGGCAGGGGCGGTATTTGCTGTCGGCCAGGCCATCGTACAGCACGTTCATGATGGCCAGCACCACGTCCAGCCCCATGAAGTCCGCCAGCTCCAGCGGCCCCATCGGATGGTTGGCCCCCAGGCGCAGCGCCTTGTCGATGGAGGCGACGTTGCCGACCCCTTCGTACAGGGCGAAGATCGCCTCGTTCATCATCGGCACCAGGATGCGGTTGACGATGAAGGCCGGGAAATCCTCGGCGTCCGTGGTGGTCTTGCCCAGGCTTTCGGCGAAGGCGACGGCCGCCGAATGGGTCTCGGCCGAGGTGGCGATGCCGCGCACGATCTCGACCAGTTTCATGATCGGCGCCGGCTTCATGAAATGCAGGCCCACGAACCGGTCCGGCCGATCCGTCGCCGACGCCAAGCGGGTGATCGAAATGGACGAGGTGTTGGATGCGATCAGCGTCTGCGGCCCCAGATGCGGCACGACCTCGGCATAGACGGCCTTCTTGACGGCCTCGTCCTCCAGCGTGGCCTCGATCACCAGATCGGCGCCCGCGACGGCTTCAGCGATCCCGGCCGCCGCCCTGACCAGCCAGACGATCAAGGACTACATCAGCCGGACCTATGGA
>NZ_DALZQC010000050.1:0-23053 GCF_032017145.1 Brevundimonas sp. | reverse complement strand
CGCTCGTCGATGCGGCGGCCCAGGTCGCCCGACAGACCGGCGGTGCGCGCCGCCATCGCCACCCGGCCGGGGCAACTGGCGGGATCGGCCAGGGCGATGTTGTGGGCCAGGTCGCCCGGCACGACGACGGGCTGCTGGCTGGCCCAGGCGATGCGGCCGGCGACGTCGCCGTCCACGCTTAGCCGGGCCGCGCCGATCTCGACCTCGCCGCCCGTCAGGGGCGCCAGGCCCAGCAGCAGATGCAGGATGCTGGACTTGCCCGCACCGCTGGGCCCCATCAGCGCCACGATCTGCCCCGGCGCGACGTCCAGGTCGAAGTCGCGAACCACGGGCGCGCGACCGTCGTAGGCGATGGCGACGTCGCGGAACCGGATGGCCGGGGCCAGGTCGCCCAGCACCGCGTGCGAACGCCGGATCGACGGCGGCGTGACCAGCGATGGGGCGGCGGCCTCGGCGGCCTGCCGGTCGTGATAGGCGGCGGCCAGGCGGCGCAGCGGCTGATAGACCTCGGGCGCCAGGGCCAGGACGAAGAAGGCGCGCGGCAGGTCCAGGGCCTCCGGCACGGGGAAGGGCAGCAGCCGCAGCAGGTTGAATCCGCAATAGACGGCGATCAGGGCGACAGACAGGGCCGAAAAGAACTCCAGCACGCCCGATGACAGGAAGGCGATGCGCATGACCCGCGCGGTGCGGCGCTCCAGTTCGTCCGACGCCCTGGCGATCCGGTCGGTGGTCGGCGCTGCGGCGTCGAAGGCCAGGATGGCGGGCAGGGTGCGGATGCGGTCGACGAACAGGCCCGACAGCCGCTCCAGCGCCTGGAACTGACGCCGGCTTTCGCCCGCCGCCGCCGTTCCCGCCAAGGCCATGCCGACGATGAAGGGGAACAGGGTGAACAGCAGCACGCCCGCCGCGACGGGGCTGGCGACGGCCGCCGCCGCGATCAACAGCAGGGGCGACAGGCCGGCGGCCAGGCGCAAGGGTGCGAACCGGGCGAAATAGCCGTCCAGCGCGCCGACGCCCTCCACCAGGGCGGTCAGGCGGTCGTTGGAGCGCACGCCGCGCCCGAACAGATCCGCCAGCAACCGCCCCCGCACCTGGGTCTTGACCGCCCGGCCCAGCCGCGCGCCGACGACGACGGCGACCTGGCCGATCAGGGCGCGCGCCATCAGGCTGAGGACCGCCAGCGCCAGCCAGGGGGCGGCTGCGGCCAGGCCATCGCCGAAGTTCGAGATGGCCAGGGCCAGGCCGGCGGCGAAACCGACGGCGGGCGCGACGTCCGCCACGGCCAGCAGACCGGCCAGCATCGCCAGTCTGCGCCAGGGTCGACCGGCGGCCTTCAGCCAGGCGGAAGGCGCGACGGCGTCGGGCGACAGGGTGGTCATCGGCGAACTCCAGCACGTCCCGGCGCGCGGCGCCTCTGGACAAAACGCCGTTGGGCGGAATGTCCAAGGACGAACCGTCCAATAGGTCCGCCGTCGTGCGGGCGCTTTGATCGAGATCAAGGCGACCAGCCGGGCGTGCTTCTAGGGCCATCCAAACGCCGGCGACCGGACTGGCGTGACGGAGCAAAGCCATGATCGACCTCGCGGTCGTCGACCTGTCCCGGCTGCAGTTTGCGCTGACGGCCCTTTATCACTTCCTTTTCGTGCCCCTGACGCTGGGGCTGTCGTTCATGCTGGTCATCATGGAGTCGATCTATGTGATGACCCGCCGGCCCATCTGGCGGACCATCACCCGCTTCTGGGGCGTGCTGTTCGGCATCAACTTCGTGCTGGGCGTCGCGACCGGCATCACCATGGAGTTCCAGTTCGGCATGAACTGGAGCTACTACAGCCACTATGTAGGCGACATCTTCGGCGCGCCGCTGGCCATCGAAGGGCTGATGGCCTTCTTCCTGGAGGCGACGTTCGTCGGCCTGATGTTCTTCGGCTGGGACAAGCTGAAGCCGCACGCCCACCTGTTCGTCACCTTCATGGTCGCGCTGGGCACCAATCTGTCGGCCCTGTGGATCCTGATCGCCAATGGCTGGATGCAGAACCCGGTCGGCGCCGCCTTCAATCCCGACACCATGCGGATGGAGGTGACGGACTTCATGGCCGTGTTGTTCAACCCGGTGGCCCAGGCCAAGTTCGTTCACACCGTCAGCGCCGGCTATGTCTGCGCCTCGGTCTTCGTGCTGGGCGTCTCGGCCTTCTATCTGCTGCGCGGCAAGCACGTGGGTTTCGCCAAGCGGTCGATGACGGTGGCCTCGGCCTTTGGTCTGGCGGCGTCGCTGTCGGTCGTCGTGCTGGGCGACCAGTCCGGCTATGCCCTGACCGATAACCAGAAGATGAAGCTCGCCGCGCTGGAGGCCATGTGGCGCACCGAGCCGGCGCCGGCGGGCCTGACCCTGATCGGCATTCCCTCGATGAAGGATCGCGAGACCCACTTCGGCGTCCACGTGCCGTGGGTCATGGGCCTGATCGCCACCCGCACGATCGACAAGCCGGTCGAGGGCATCTTCGAACTGGTCGCCACGGCCGAGGACCGCATCGAATCCGGCGTCATCGCCTATGATGCGCTCGAGAAGGTCAAGGCTGACCCGGCCGATCCCGTCGCGCGCGGCGTGTTCGAGACCCATCGCCGCGACCTGGGCTACGGCCTGCTTCTGAAGCGCCATGTCGCCGACCCGCGCATGGCCTCGCCCGAACTGATCAAGCAGACGGCGTGGGAGACGGTGCCGAACGTGCCGGCCCTGTTCTGGAGCTTCCGCATCATGGCGGGCGTCGGAATGTTCATGATCGCCCTGTTCGGGACGGCTTTCGTGCTGTGCACCCTGCGCAAGCATCATACGAAGTGGTTCCTGCGCCTGGCCGTGCTGGCCATTCCCCTGCCGTGGATCGCCATCGAGTTCGGGTGGATCCTGGCCGAGTTCGGTCGCCAGCCCTGGGCGGTGGAGGGCGTGCTGCCCACCTTCCTGGGCGCCTCGTCCCTGACCGTGCCGCAGCTGTGGGCCACCATCGTCGGCTTCACCCTGCTGTATGGCGCGCTTGCGGTGGTCGAGGTGCGGCTGATGCTGTTCGCCATCAAGAAGGGGCCGTTCCACGAACAGGAGACGTTCGGCGAACCCAGCCCCGAAGCGCCGGCCGAGCGCGTTCCCGCGCCCGCCGTGGCCTGACCCAAGACCTTAGGACATCCGACAATGGATCTTCCCCTCGACTTCGCCACGCTCCGCCTGATCTGGTGGGGACTGCTGGGCGTGCTTCTGATCGCCTTCGCCCTGACCGACGGTTTCGACCTGGGCGTCGGCGCCCTCCTGCCCTTCGTCGCCAAGACCGACGAGGAGCGCCGCATGGTGATCAACACCGTCGGCGCCACCTGGGAAGGCAACCAGGTGTGGTTCATCCTGGGCGGCGGCGCCATCTTCGCCGCCTGGCCCTTCGTCTATGCCGTCAGCTTCTCGGGCTTCTACCTGGCCATGTTCCTGGTGCTGTCCGCGCTGATCCTGCGGCCGGTGTCGTTCAAATACCGGTCCAAGCGGACATCGCCGCAATGGCGGTCGTTCTGGGACTGGTGCCTGTTCATCGGCGGCTTCGTTCCGGCCCTGGTGTTCGGTGTTGCGGTGGGCAACGTCCTGCTGGGCGCGCCCTTCCATCTGGATGGCGACCTGCGCGCCTTCTACGACGGCAGCCTGCTGGGCCTGTTCACGCCCTTCAGCCTGATCGCCGGCCTGTTGTCGGTGGCCATGCTGGTGCTGCATGGCGCGGCCTGGCTGTCGGTCAAGGCCGAACAGGGGGCGGTGCTGGACCGCGCCCGCACCTTCGGCACCGTCGCCGGAATCCTGGCCCTGGTGCTGTTTGCGGCCGGCGGCCTTTATGTTGCGTACGGCGGTCTGGGCTATCGGATCACCGGCGCGCTGGACATCAACGGCTTCTCCAACCCGCTGCGTACGACCGTCGAGGCCGCGCCCGGCGCCTGGCTGGACAACTACGGCCGCTATCCGTGGATGCTGATCGCGCCGGCCCTGGGCTTCCTGGGCGCCGTGATGGGGCTGATCGGGATGTGGCGCAGGTCGGCAGGTCTGGCGTTCGGCGGGTCGTCCCTGTCGGCGGTCGGCATCATCTCCACCGTCGGCCTGTCGATGTTCCCCTTCATCCTGCCCAGTTCGGTCAATCCGCAGTCCAGCCTGACGGTGTGGAACGCCTCGTCCAGCCATCTGACGCTGTTCATCATGCTGATTGTGACGGTGATCTTCCTGCCGTTGATCCTGATCTACACCGCCTGGGTCTATCGCGTGCTGTGGGGCCGGACCTCGACCGCCGCCCTCAAGACCAACCCCGACCTGTATTGAGCCTTAGGAGCACACGACCATGTGGTATTTTTCCTGGATCCTGGGGCTTGGCCTGGCCGTAGGCTTCGGCGTGCTGAACGGCCTGTGGCACGAGTTCCACCTGTTCGACGAAGGCGACGCCGGCCTGTCCACGCCCGACGCATCGAAAGAGGTCGATGTCCCTCTCTAGTCCCGCCGTCGCATCGCCGGTCGCGTCGTCCGCCGATCTGATCGCGCGCTACGACGCCAATGCGCCGCGCTACACCTCCTATCCGACGGCGGCGCAATTCACGCCCGCCGTCGGGGCCGAACAATGGGGCGACTGGCTGGCCCGCGCGCCGATGGACGAGGCGGTGTCGCTCTATCTGCACATCCCGTTCTGCAAGCGACTGTGCTGGTATTGCGGGTGCAACACCCGGGCGATGAACCGCGAAAGCGTCATCGCCAGCTATGTCGATCTGCTGCTGCGCGAGGCCGATCTTGTGCTGGCGCGGATCGGGCGGCCCGTTCGGGTCGGCTCGATCCATCTTGGCGGGGGCACCCCCAATATGCTGGCGCCCGCCGACCTGGAACGGCTGATCGCCGGTCTGGCGGCCCGGTTCGACCTGGGCGACTGTTTCGAGATCGCCGCCGAACTGGACCCCGAAGTGCTGACGCCGGAATGGGTCGAGGCGGCGGGGCGGATCGGCCTGACCCGCGCCAGCCTGGGGGTGCAGGATCTGTCGCCGGACGTGCAGGCGGCGGTCAACCGGCCCGAACGGTTCGAGACCATCCGCTGGGCGGCCCAGGCCTTGCGCGCCCAGGGCCTCGTTTCGCTGAACCTGGACCTGATGTACGGCCTGCCGCGCCAGACGGCGGAAAACGTCGTCACCACCCTGGGGCTGGTCACGACCCTGCGGCCAGAGCGGATCGCCCTGTTCGGCTATGCCCATGTGCCGTGGATGAAGCCGCACCAGAAGCTGATCAAGGACGCCGAACTGCCCGACGCGCCCTTGCGTTTCCTGCAGAGCCAGGCGGCGGCGCGCTATTTGACCGGCAAGGGCTGGACGCCGATCGGCCTGGATCATTTCGCCCTGCCGCATGACGGGCTGGCGGCGGCGCAACGCGCAGGTCGGCTGCGTCGCAACTTCCAGGGCTACACCACCGACCAGGCGCCGGTTCTGATCGGCCTGGGCGTCTCTTCGATCAGCCGCACGCCGGACGGCTATGTCCAGAACCTGTCGCTGGAGCGGGAGTGGCGGGCCGCCGTCTCCGCGGGCCGTCTTCCGGCGGCGCGGGGCGTGGCGCTGAACGCGCAGGACGTCTTCGTGGCTGCGATCATCGAGCGGTTGATGTGCGACTTCGCCGTCGATGTGGCCCAGGTCGCGGCCCGCCACGACCGCCCAGTCGAAAGCGTCGTGGGGGCCTGGACCCTCCTGCAACGGTTCGCCGAGGACGGGCTGGTCGAGATCGACGGCCATCGGTTAAGCGTCACGGCGCTGGGCCGTCCGTTCGTTCGCGCGGTCTGCGCCGCCTTCGACCCGGCCGCCGTCGCGATCGCCAACCGGCACGCACGGGTGGTCTGACGGCCGCATCGGAGCGGGCGGGGCGCGCTTTCGGCGCGTATCGTGCGCGCGGCTGGAGATTTCGTCGTAATCGGAGGCAAAAACCGCCTTTCTCGCTGGTGCGGGCGGTCGCAGGCGCGCTAATCGCTTGGCAGGCCATTCTTAGGCCCACACCCCGAACGACGAGCCAGTCATGTCCGAAGAATTCTACCGCATGAAGCGGTTGCCGCCCTATGTCATCGCCGAGACCAATGCGATGCGAGCGGCCGCCCGCGCAGCGGGCGAGGATGTGATCGACCTGGGGATGGGCAACCCCGACCTGCCGCCGCCTCAGCACGTCATCGACAAGCTGATCGAAGTCGCCAGGAAGCCTGACGCCCACGGCTATTCCCAGTCCAAGGGCATTCCGGGCCTGCGCCGCGCCCAGGCCAACTATTACGGCCGCCGCTTCGGCGTCGACGTCGACCCCGAGAGCGAGGTCATCGTCACCATGGGCTCCAAGGAAGGTCTGGCCAGCCTGGCCACCGCCATCACCGAGCCGGGCGACGTGATCCTGGCGCCCAATCCGTCCTATCCGATCCACACCTTCGGCTTCATCATCGCCGGAGCCGCGATCCGCAGCGTGCCGACCACCCCGGACGAGAAATATTTCGAGGCGCTGGAGCGGGCCATGGCCTTCACCGTGCCCCGGCCCAAGATCCTGGTGATGAACTATCCGTCGAACCCGACGGCCGAGACGGTCGATCTGGCCTTCTATGAGCGGGTCGTGGACTTCGCCAAGGCCAACGACCTGTGGATCATCAGCGACCTGGCCTATTCGGAGCTGTATTACGACGGCAAGCCGACCGTCTCGATCCTGCAGGTGCCGGGCGCCAAGGACGTGGCGATCGAGTTCACCTCCCTGTCCAAGACCTACAGTATGGCGGGCTGGCGCATCGGTTTCGCGGTCGGCAACAAGACACTGATCGCGGCCATGTCGCGGGTGAAATCCTATCTGGACTATGGCGCCTTCACCCCGATCCAGGCGGCGGCGTGCGCGGCGCTGAACGGGCCGCAGGACATCGTCGAGCAGAACCGTCAACTCTACCACCGCCGTCGCGACGTGCTGATCGACAGCTTCGGCCGCGCCGGTTGGGAGATCCCCAAACCCGCCGCCTCCATGTTCGCCTGGGCGCCGCTGCCGCAGGCCCTGAAGCATCTGGGCAGTCTGGAGTTTTCCAAGCAACTTCTGACCCACGCCAAGGTCGCGGTGGCGGCGGGCGTCGGCTATGGCGAGAATGGCGAGGGCTTCGTCCGCATCGCCATGGTCGAGAACGAGCAGCGCATCCGGCAGGCGGCGCGCAACGTGAAGGCCTATCTGAAATCGCAGGGCGTCAATGTGCCGCCCAGCCGGGAAGACTGATCCACCATGCCCTCTGGACTAATCGCGCTGCTGGACGACGTCGCCGGCATCGCCAAACTGGCGGCCGCCTCGCTGGACGATGTGGGTGCAGCCGCCGGCAGGGCCTCGACAAAGGCGGCGGGGGTGGTGGTGGACGATGCGGCGGTGACGCCGCGCTACGTCACCGGCCTGTCGCCCAGCCGCGAGTTGCCGATCATCGGCAAGATCGCCCTGGGGTCGTTTCGCAACAAGCTGATCATCATCCTGCCGGCCGCCCTGCTGCTCAGCGCCTTCGCGCCGTGGGCCATCACGCCCATCCTGATGTGCGGCGGGACCTATCTGTGTTTCGAGGGGGCGGAAAAGCTGCTGGAGGCCATGGGCCATGGCGGCCACGGCGAGGCGGCGGTCCAGACGGGCGACGCCGCCGCCCTGGAGAAGACCACCGTCTCGGGCGCGGTGCGGACCGACCTGATCCTGTCGGCCGAGATCATGGCCATCGCCCTGGCCGATGTGGCCGCCCAGCCGATCCTGACCCAGGCGGCGGTGCTGGTGGTGGTGGGGGTGGCCATGACCATCGCCGTCTATGGCGCGGTCGGTCTGATCGTGAAGATGGACGACATCGGCCTGGTGCTGGCGCGCCGCGACAACGGCGGGGTGCGCGGCCTGGGCCGGGGGCTGGTCAAGGGGATGCCGGTGGTGATGAGCGCCTTGTCGGTGATCGGCACGGCGGCCATGCTGTGGGTCGGCGGCGGCATCCTGGTGCATGGTTCCCATACGCTGGGCCTGCACTGGCCCGCCGTGCCGCTGGAGCATCTGTCGCACGCGGTCGCGGCCGCGAGCGGACCGCTGGGGCCGGTGACGGGGTGGCTGACGACGGCTGTCGCGTCGTCGGTGGTCGGTCTGATCGTCGGCGGTCTGGTCGTGCTGGTCGTCCATCAGATCGGTCGCCTGCGCGGCAAGGAATCGCGTTAGGGCCGGGCCTGTCCTCGGCGCCTGTCATCCAGATGCAATCCGCAGCCGCTAGAGGCCGCCTGCCTGTCGTTGGAGTGTTCTGTCATGTCGTCGATCAAGCCCTGCGTCCGGTCCGTGTCGCGTAAAGCCGCCTTGGCGGTGCTGGCCACCCTGTCGATGACGGGTGTCGCCAAGGCGCAGGTCGCCGCGCCTGATCGCCCCGCGCCCCAGGCTTCGACGGCGGCCCTGACCCCGCCCAAGCTGATCGTGACCATCGTGGTGGATCAGTTCAGCGCCAATCTGTTCAACCAGTACCGCAGCCGCTACGCGGGCGGTCTGCGCCGCATGGCCGATCAGGGTCTGGTTTCGATCAACGGCTATCAGACCCACGGTCTGACCGAGACCTGCCCCGGCCACTCGACCGTTCTGACGGGAATGCATCCGACCGAGACGGGCATTCCGGCCAACGACTGGATCGACACGAAGACGGGCAAGGAGGTCTATTGCCTGGCCGCGCCGCAGAACCATCTGGCGCATGGCCGCGACGACACCGACAACGGCCCGGTGGGGCCTGACCAGCTGCGCGTCACCACGGTCGGCGACTGGCTGAAGGCCGTCAGCCCGGCCAGCAAGGTCATGGCCGTGTCGGGCAAGGATCGCGGCGCCATCAATCTGGCGGGCCATCGGGGTCAGGCCTTCTGGTTCACCGACGGCTTCGGCCTGACCACCTATGTCGAGCCGGGCCAGACGGCCGAGGCGAAGCTGGCGCCGGTGGCGGCCTTCAACACCGGTTTCAAGGCCTGGATGGCGGCGAACCCGGTGACCTGGGACTATCAGCGCGAAGAATGCCGTGCGCTGGCGGGCGACTGGACCATTCGCGGACAGACCTTTCATTCGGTCCTGCCGCCTGCGGGCCTGAAGTTCGACACCTCGCCCCTGCTGGACGAACAGACGCTGAAGGCGGCTGAGTACCTGCTGGACAGCCAGCGGCTGGGGCAGGGGGCGACCACCGACATGCTGGGCGTCAGCCTGTCCGCCACCGATCGCATCGGCCATATGTACGGCACCCAGGGGCCGGAGATGTGCGAACAGATGTATCGTCTGGATGCCGCCCTGGGCGCCTTCCTCGACAAGCTGTCCCAGGTTCCGGGCGGCGCGCTGGTCGTGCTGACGGCGGACCACGGCGGGTCGGACTTTGTCGAACGCCTGCACCATCACGGCTATCCCCAGGCGCACCGCGTCGATCTGGCGCCGATCGCGGCGATCAACGACAGCCTGCGCCAGCGCTTCAACCTGGCCGACAATCCGTTGCAGATGGGCGGCAGCGGCCTGATGGTGGCGGACAAGCAACTGCGCTCTCTGCCCGATCCGCTGCGGACGCAGGTGGCCGAGGCCGCCGTCGAGATGCTGCGCGCCGTGCCGGACGTCGCCTTCGTGGAGACTCGCGACCGCCTGCTGGCCGATCCTCTGCCTGACACCCGTCAGCCCGAGATGATGACGGTGCGTGAACGGATGCGCCTGTCGACCCTGGCTGAGCGTTCGCCCGACATCATGATCGCCTTCGCGCAGGTGGCGAACCTGGGCGGGCGCGTCGGCGGCACTCTGGCGGGTCACGGGACCCCGTGGGAGTATGACCGCCGCGTGCCGATCATCTTCTGGTGGCCGGGCGCGCATGGCGAGGAGCGGTTCGTGCCGATCCGCACCATCGACATCGCCCCGACCCTGGCCCACGTCATGGGCGTGCCCGCGCCCAAGGTGGAGGGCCGCTGCATGGACCTGAACGGGTTCGCCGTTTCGGATTGCCCGGCGACGGAATCGACGCCAGCGCGATAAACTCCTGTTTCGGAGCCATAAACTCATGTTTCCCGGCGGGCTGGCGGCCTTACTCTAAGGAAGTTTCAAAGGCACAAGGGGCGAAATCGCCCATGTCGTCCGCAAGGGTGACATTCGAGAGCTGACAGGAAACATCCATGAACAGAGCCCGCCGCGCCCGCATCGTCGCGACCCTGGGGCCCGCGAGCCGCGCGCCCAGCACCGTCAAGGCGCTGGCCCAGGCCGGGGTGGACGTGTTCCGCCTGAACTTCAGCCACGGCTCGCACGAAGACCACGCCGCCGCCTTCAAGGCCGTGCGCGGCGCTGAAATGGCGCTGCAGCGCCCGCTGGGCATACTGGCAGACCTGCAGGGGCCCAAGCTGCGTCTGGGGCGGTTCAAGGACGTCGAGATCGCGGTCAAGCCGGGCCACCAGATGCGTTTCGACCTGGACCCGACGCCAGGTGACGAGACGCGGGTGCAGATGCCGCATCCCGAAATCTTCAAGGCCCTGCGCCCCGGCATGCTGCTGCTGCTGGACGACGGGCGGGTGCGTCTGCGTGTCGGGGAACGCACCGACGACTGGGCCGATGTGACGGTCGAGAGCGGCTCCAAACTGTCGGACCGCAAGGGCGTCGCCGTGCCGGAAGCGGTCATCCCCGTGTCGGCCCTGACGCCCAAGGACCGCGAAGACCTGGCCTTTGCGCTGCGTCTCGGCGTCGACTGGGTGGCGCTCAGCTTCGTGCAGAAGCCCGAGGACATGGCCGAGCTGAAGCGGATCGTGAACGGTCAGGCGGCCTGCCTGGCCAAGATCGAGAAGCCGGCGGCCCTGGCCGATCTGGAGGCCATCCTGGATTACTGCGACGGGGTCATGGTCGCGCGCGGCGACCTGGGCGTCGAACTGGACCCCGAGGATGTGCCGGTGGCGCAGAAACAGATCGTGCGCGCCGCCCGCAATCGCGGCGTGCCGGTGATCGTGGCGACCCAGATGCTGGAATCCATGACCAGCGCCCCGGCCCCGACCCGCGCCGAGGCGACAGACGTGGCCAACGCCG
Source organism: Brevundimonas sp. (assembly GCF_032017145.1). Lineage (GTDB taxonomy): Bacteria > Pseudomonadota > Alphaproteobacteria > Caulobacterales > Caulobacteraceae > Brevundimonas. Next base: position 12,006 of record NZ_DALZQC010000050.1, on the reverse strand, counting down.
TATACGAGGGCGCGGACGCCCTGATGCTGTCGGCCGAAACGGCGTCGGGCGACTATCCACTGGAATCTGTCGGGATCATGAGCCGGATCATCGAACGGGTCGAACGCGATCCCATGTGGCCCAGCCTGATGGGCGCCGAACACGCCGGCATGGACGAACATGATGTGGACGCCCTGGTCGGGGCGGCGCGGATGGCGGCTAACGCGCCTTCGACCGGCTGTCTGGTGGTGTTCACGACCCTGGGCGGCACCGCTAGGCGGATGGCGCGCGAGCGGCCGTTGAAGCCGATCCTGGTGCTGACCCCCAATCCCAATACCGCGCGCCGGCTGGCCCTGGTCTGGGGATTGGAGCCGCGCCTGGGCGAGCAACCGGATTCGCTGGAGGCGGTCACGGACGATGCGGTGAACAGCGCCGTGCGATATGGTTTGGCCGACCCGGGCCAGCGCATCCTGATCCTGGCCGGCACGCCGTTCGGCGCGCCGGGCGCCGCCAATCTGCTGCGGCTGGCCCATGCGCCGGCGGCGACGTCGAAGGGCCGCAAAAAGGGCTAAGGCGCGATCTCGCGTCGTTCCGCCGCGCTTTGCAGGCCCGCGTCGATGATCCGCATGACCGTCAGGGCCTGATCGACGGGAACGGGGGGCGGACCTTCGCGCCGGATCGCGTCGCGCATCGCCGCGTAGAAGGCTGGATAGTCGCCGCGCTCCGGCCTCGGCGTCGTGTGCGCCGCGTGGCCGTCGATCACCTGGGTCAGAACGCCCGGCGAGGGATCGACGCCCCAGTCGGCGTCGCCGGGGCGCAGACCCGCCTTGGACTGGCCCTCCTGGGCGTCCAGACCATGTTTGACGAAACTGCCGCCGTCGCCATGCACGACGTAGCGCAGGCCGGATTCGGCGGCGAGATGCCCCATGTTCAGGATCACGCGCAGCCGGTCGTAGCGCAGCAGGACGTGGGCGTAGTCGATGGCCGTGGCGCCCCGACGCTGGGCCTGAAGGTCGGCATAGACGCCCAGCGGCGGCCCGAACAACTGCACCGCCTGGTCGATCAGATGCGGGCCGAGGTCGGCCCAGACGCCGCCGTCGCGCTGGTCCTTCCAGCGGTCGGTGACCTGTGGGCGAAAGCGGTCGTAATGGCTTTCGAACACCGCGATCTCGCCCAGAGCGCCCTCGGCGATCAGGCGGCGCAGGGTCAGGAAGTCGGCGTCCCAGCGGCGGTTCTGGAACACGCTGAATACGCCCGGCGCTGTCTTCGCCACAGCGGCGACGGCTTCGGCGTCGGCCAGGGTGGCGGCGAAGGGCTTGTCCACGACGACCGACTTGCCCGCCCTCAGCGCGGCGATGGATTGTTCGGCGTGAAGGGAGTCCGGTGTGGCGACGATGATCAGGCCGATGTCCTCGCGCGCCAGCGCACTGTCCAGATCGGACAGCACCTCGACCTGGGGCCAATCGGCGTGAACCGCGTCGGGCCGGGACGAGACGACGGCGCGCAGGGCCAGGCCGGGCGTCGCGGAAATCAGCGGCGCGTGGAAGGTCTGGCCCGCCAGGCCATAGCCGACGACGGCGACGCCGATGGGGTCGGTTGAGGTCATGCCCCGATCAATAGCGGTCCGGACGCGGGCCATCCAGCACATAGGGCACCACGCCGCGCTCGTTCTCCGGCACGTGCAGGGCGCGGTCGATGGGCGGGAAGGCGCGTTGGGTGCAGTCGGTGCGCTCGCAGATGCGACAACTGACGCCGATGCGGGTGGCCGGGCCGTTCAGGTCCAGGCCGGCCGCATAGACCAGGGCCGAGGCGTGTTCGACCTCGCACCCCAGCGACAGGGCGTAGCGGCGGTCGTTGGCCAGGTATGAGCCGCTGGGCTTGGACACGCTGCGGGCGATGGAGATGTAGCGCGATCCATCGGGCATCTCGGCCAGTTGCACCCCGATCCGGTCGGGCGCGGCGAAGGCTTCATGCACGTTCCACAAGGGGCAGGCGCCGCCGAAACGGGCGAACTGGAACCGTGTCGCGCTGTGGCGCTTGGTGATGTTGCCGGCCATGTCCACGCGGGCGAAATAGAAGGGCACGCCGCGCCAGCCGGGCTTCTGCAGGGTCGACAGCCGATGGCAGACCTGTTCGAAACTGACCTGGAAACGGGTCAGCAGCCGGTCGATGTCGTGCTTTTCTTCCCGCGCCGCCTCCAGGAAGGCGCGATAGGGCAGGAGCAGGGCGCCTGCCGCATAGTTGGCCAGACCCACGCGCGCCACCGCGCGCGCGGCGTCGGTGCGGAAGGCGGCCTGATCCAGTTCCGCCTCGATCAGGTCGCGGAAGGACAGCAGGGACAACTGGTGCGCCAACTGAAACGACCGGCTGGCCCCCGGCTGCCAGGCGTCCAGCGTCAGGACGCGGCTGGCCGGATCATAGCGGCGCAGCGCATCCTGCCCGGCGGCGTAGACGACCCGCACGCCGTGGGTCTCGGCCAGGGCCGCCTCCAGCGCCCGTTCGACCTGACCCTCCTGCGGCAGGGTCGCCGCCAGCGCCTCGGCCGCCGTGTCCAGCGCATCGATATAGTTGTCGCGATAGTGGAAGAAGTCGCGCACCTCCTCATAGGGCAACAGGGCGACGCTGGCGCCGTATTCGTCGCGGCCCAGGGTGTCGTCCAGCGCCTTCACCCGCTCGTCCAGACGGCGGAAGGTCTGGTGCAGGGCCAGGAATTGCCGCGCCAGTCGCGGCAGGTTGGCGACCGCCTGTTTCAGCTCGGCGGCGGTGGGCGGCTCGGCGCCGCCGGTCGTCGGCCCGGCGATGTCGGTCGTGGCTTCGCGCAGGTCGGCCAGCAGTCGCGCGTCGCCCTCCAGATCGAACAGGCTGGCGTCCACATGGAAGGCGCGCGTCAGGGCGATCAGCACCCGGGCCGTGGCCGGCCGCTGGTTCGTCTCCAACTGCGACAGATAGGAGGGCGACAGGCCCAGACGTTCGGCGCACGCCTCCAGCGTCCAGCCGCGCGCCTCGCGCAGCTTGCGAAGTTTCGCGCCGAGAAAAAGCTTCTCAGCCATTTGCAGTTTTGCAAATCATCGGAAAGTCCTTTGCAAGTCGGCGCAGTTCCACACTTTTTGCAAAGTTGCGTTTGCATGTTTGCAATGAAGGCGCCACGCCTTTCTCCACGAACAAGAGGCGTAAACCCATCATGACTCAAGCCATCCTTGAAGAACTGGAGCGTCGTCGCACCGCCGCGAAACAGGGCGGTGGGGAAAAGCGTATCGCCGCCCAGCACGCCAAGGGCAAGCTGACGGCGCGCGAACGCATCGACGTGCTGCTGGACGAGGGCTCCTTCGAGGAGACCGACATGTTCGTCGAGCACCGCAGCCACGACTTCGGCATGCAGGACCAGCGCATCCCCGGCGACGGGGTGGTGACCGGGCGCGGCACCATCGGCGGGCGGCTGGTCTATGTCTTCTCCAAGGACTTCACCGTCTTCGGCGGATCGCTGTCGGGCGCCCATGCGGCCAAGATCGTCAAGCTGCAGAAGATGGCCCTGACCACCGGCGCGCCGATCATCGGCCTGTTCGACGCCGGCGGCGCGCGGATTCAGGAGGGCGTCGAGAGCCTGGCCGGATACGCCGACATCTTCCTGCAGAACACCCTGGCCTCGGGCGTCATTCCCCAGATCAGCGTGATCATGGGGCCGTGCGCGGGCGGCGACGTCTATTCCCCCGCCATCACCGACTTCATCTTCATGGTGAAGGACACCTCCTACATGTATGTGACCGGCCCCGACGTGGTGAAGACCGTCACCAACGAGGTCGTCAGCCATGAGGACCTGGGCGGCGCCCGCGTCCATGCCGGCAAGTCGGGCGTGGCGGACGGGGCGTTCGAGAACGATCTGGAGGCCCTGTCGGAGGTGCGCCGCCTGATCGGCTTCCTGCCGCTGTCGAACCGTGAAAAGCCGCCGGTGCGCGAAAGCTATGACGAGCCCGAGCGGGACGAGCCGTCGCTGGACACCCTGATCCCGGCAAATCCGAACCAGCCCTATGATATGAAGGAGCTGATCCTGAAGGTGGTCGACGAGGCCGACTTCTTCGAGATCGGCGTTGACTTCGCCAAGAACATCATCACCGGCTTCGGGCGGCTGGACGGCCACACGGTCGGCATCGTCGCCAACCAGCCCCAGGTGCTGGCGGGCGTGCTGGACATCGATTCAAGCCGCAAGGCCGCGCGGTTCGTGCGTTTCTGCGACGCCTTCGAGATTCCGCTGGTGACCTTGGTGGATGTGCCGGGCTTCATGCCGGGGACCAAGCAGGAATACGGCGCCCTGATCAAACATGGGGCGAAGCTGCTGTTCGCCTATGCCGAGGCGACGGTTCCGAAGCTGACCCTGATCACGCGCAAGGCCTATGGCGGCGCCTATGACGTGATGAGTTCCAAACACCTGCGCGGCGACGTCAACTACGCCTGGCCCACCGCCGAGATCGCGGTCATGGGCGCCAAGGGCGCGGTCGAGATCATCTTCAGGAAAGAGGCCGGCGACCCCGCCGCCCTGGCCGCGCGCGAGGCCGAGTACAAGGACCGGTTCGCCAACCCCTTCGTGGCGGCGGGCCTGGGATACATCGACGACGTCATCATGCCGCACGGGACGCGGCGGCGGCTGGTGAAGGCGCTGCGGACGCTGAAGAACAAGGTCCAGGAGAACTCCTGGAAGAAGCACGACAATATTCCGCTGTGAGGATGGCGTTTTTGGCACCCCCTTCACTCGTCATCCTAGGCCTTGTGCCTAGGATCCAGAGACTCCGTCGAGGACGGGGCGCACCGTCGAACACCGGGAGTCTGGATCCTCGCCACAAGGGCGAGGATGACGGATTTGGGAGGAGGGCGTTACTCCTCCGGCGGCGTCCAGTCACGGTAGGCGTCCCAATCAGGCTCCATGCCCGCCGCTCGCACCAACCCTTCGAACAGGTCGCTCCAATCCGGGTTCGTTCGCTCGATCAGGTTCGTCTTCCAATCGCGCGGCCAGCGCTTCAGCGACTTCTCACGTTGGATCGCGCCGATGATGGTCTCGTGAAATTCATACCAGACGAGCCGTTTCAGACCGTGGCGTTTGGAGAAGCCTTCGATGACGCCAGCGCGGTGTTCGCCGACGCGCGTGATCAGTTGGCTGGTGACGCCGATATAGAGCGTTCCATGCATCCGGTTGGTCATGATGTAGCAGCCGATCAGGCTGTCGCGGCCCACCATCGCATCCCCCATATCCCGTCATCCTCGGGCTTGTCCCGAGGATCCAGACTCCCGCTATCGTTCGTGGCCCACCGGCCGCGACGGAGTTTCTGGATCCGAGGCGCAAGGCCTAGGATGACGGCAGAGGAAATATAGCCATGTTCTCCAAAATCCTCATCGCCAACCGGGGCGAGATCGCGGTTCGGATCATCAAGACCTGCCGCAAGATGGGCATCCAGACGGTGCAGGTCTATTCGGAGGCTGACGCCGGGTCGCTGGCGGTCGAGATGGCCGACGAGGCGGTGCTGATCGGGCCGGCGCCGGCGGCGCAGTCCTATCTTCTGGCGGACAAGATCGTCGAGGCGGTGCGCCAGACGGCGGCGCAGGCCGTGCATCCGGGCTTTGGGTTCCTGAGCGAGAACGCAGGGTTCGCACGGCGGCTGAGGGACGAGGGGATCGCCTTCATCGGCCCGAACCCCGAGGCCATCGAGGCCATGGGCGACAAGATCAGCTCCAAGAAGCTGGCGGCCGAGGCGGGGGTCTCGACCGTGCCGGGCCATATGGGCCTGATCGAGACGCCGGACGAGGCGGTCAGGATCGCCAACGAGATCGGCTATCCGATCATGATCAAGGCGTCGGCCGGCGGCGGCGGCAAGGGCATCCGCGTGGCCCATTCGGACGCCGACATGGCCGAGGGGTTCGCGGCGGTGAAGGCCGAGGCGCTGAACGCCTTTGGCGACGACCGGGTCTTCCTGGAGAAGTTCATCGTCGATCCGCGCCACATCGAGATCCAGGTGCTGGGCGACAAGCACGGCCATGTGGTTCACCTGTTCGAGCGCGAATGCTCGATCCAGCGCCGCAACCAGAAGGTCATCGAAGAGGCGCCGAGCCCCCTGCTGGACGAGGCTACCCGCGCGGCCATGGGGGCGCAGGCCGTCGCCCTGGCCCAGGCCGTGAACTATGATTCAGCAGGCACGGTCGAGTTTGTCGCGGGGCAGGACAAGAGCTTCTACTTCCTGGAGATGAACACCCGCCTTCAGGTCGAGCATCCGGTGACGGAGCTGATCACGGGCGTAGATCTGGTCGAACAGATGATCCGTTCGGCCTGGGGCGAGACGCTGGCCTTCGAGCAGAAGGACCTGTCGATCAACGGCTGGGCCATCGAGAGCCGCATCTACGCCGAGGATCCCTATCGCGGCTTCTTGCCGTCCATCGGCCGGCTGGTTCGCTACGAGCAGCCGGAGGAGGGCGATCAGGGGGGCTACACGGTCCGTAACGACTCCGGCGTCCGCGAGGGCGACGAGATCAGCATGTTCTACGACCCCATGATCGCCAAACTGTGCGCCTGGGGCGAGACGCGGGCGGATGCGGTCGAGGGCTTGGCCCGCGCGCTGGAGGACACGCACCTGTCGGGCCTGGGGCACAATGTGCCCTTCCTGGCGGCGGTGATGGATCAGGACCGGTTCAAGTCGGGGAATCTTTCGACCAGCTATATCAAGGACGAGTTCCCGGACGGCTTCCACGGGCTGAAGCCGACCGTTGAACAGGAACGAATCCTGATCGCCTCAGCCCTGGCGATGCATGAGGTGATCGCCGAACAGGACGGCGACCCGTCCGAGCGCACCGACTGGATCGTCATGATCGACAAGACGCCGCACGGCGTCAGCCTGTCCTATGACGAGGACGAGGAGATGATCCTGACCCTGACGGGTGGCGGCGACATCCGCCTGTCGGACATCGACTGGCGGCCCGGTCTGGCCCAGTTCAAGGCCGATCTGGACGGCGAGGCGTTCACCGCCGAGGTCAAGCGCGTCGCCGACGGCTTCGACATCCGTCACCGCGCGGCCAAGGCGCGGGTGCGGGTGCTGCGGCCCCATGTCGCCGAGATGTACGCCCGCCTGCCGGAAAAGGCGGTGGCGGACACGTCGAAGATGGTGCTGTCGCCCATGCCGGGGCTGGTCGTGTCGATCCCGGTGGTCGTGGGCCAGGAGGTCAAGACCGGCGAGACCGTGGCCATCATCGAAGCCATGAAGATGCAGAACATCCTGAAGGCCGAACGCGACGGCGTGGTGAAGGCCGTCGGCGCCAAGGACGGCGACCCGGTGGCGGCGGACGATGTGCTGGTGGAGTTCGGGTGATGCTCGCGTTGAAGAGCCCCTCCGTCTCTCCGCTTCGCTCCGAGCCACCTCCCCATTGCATGGGGAGGAGACGAGAGCCTGTCTCCTCCCCGCTCGCGGGGAGGGGGACCGCGAAGCGGTGGAGGGGTTCTTCACGACGCACGGGCGGCGTCGCATGACCTTCCCCAATCCCACGCCGCTGGAGTGGCGCGAGTCGGCTGAGAAGGCGCTGAAGGACCGGCCGCTGGAATCGCTGCTGCATCTGGATGCGGACCAGCTGGTCACACGCCCCCTGTACGCAGACGCGACCGGGGTGCAGGCGGTGTTCGCGCCCCGCCCATCGGATGCAGAAGGACGGGCGTGGGACCTGCGCACCTCGGTCGAGGGCGATGACGCCGAGGCGGTGAACGCCGCCATCCTGACCGATCTGCAGGAAGGGGCGGCGTCGGTGCTGATCAGCGGCGGGGTGCTGGCCGATGCGGCGACGCTGGGTCGGGCGCTGGAGGGCGTGGCGCTGGAGCTGGCGCCGGTGGCGCTGGACGCCGGGTTCGCGGGCGTCGAGGCGGCGGAGACGCTGGCGGTCGTGGCCAAGGGTTCGCCCCGCGCCATGCTGCGCTTCCATCTGGACCCGATCTCGGCCTTTGCAGAGGCAGGCGGATCGCCGCGCGGGATCGACGACGATCTGGGCGCGGCGGCCGAAGCGGCCGTGCGTCATTCGGGCGTCTATCCCGACGCCAGCCTGTTTCTGGCCAGCGGGCGCGTGGCGCATGAGGCGGGCGGATCGGCGGCGCAGGAACTGGCCTTCGCGGCGTGCGGCGGGGTCGCCTATGTGAAGGCGGCGGTCGCGGCGGGTCTGTCGGTCGAGGCGGCGCTGAAGGGCGTGGTCATCGGCCTGTCGGTCGATCAGGAGTATTTCGACGCCTTGGCCAAGGTTCGGGCCATGCGGCTGATCTGGGCCAATCTGTCCCGCGCATTCGGGGCGGAGACGCCTGCGGTCATCGAGGCGCGGTCGTCGCGGCGGATGCTGTCGGCGCGCGACCCTTGGCCGAACCTGCTGCGGCTGACGGCGGCGGGGTTCGCGGGCGCGGTCGGCGGGGCGGATGTGGTGGTGCTGGACGGTTTCACCCGCGCCTCGGGGCGGCCCGACGCCTTCGCCCGCAGGCAGGCGCGCAATACGCAACTGGTCCTGATGGAGGAGGCCAATCTGGGCCGGGTCGACGATCCGGCGGCGGGCAGCTGGTATCTGGACGCGCGGACCCATGATCTGGCGCTGGCAGGCTGGACCGAGTTCCAGGCCGTCGAGGCCGAGGGCGGTCTGGTGGAGGCGCTGAAGGGCGGCGTCATCCAGCCGCGCATCGCCCGGGCCCGTCAGGTGCGAGAGGCGGCTCTGGCGAACGGCGCCGCCCAGATCATCGGCGTGACGAAGTATGTCGATCCCGAACCGCGGCAGGCGCCGGTTGAAACTGCTCGTCCTTCCCGGGCGATCGAAGAGCGAACCCGGAGCCCAGAAGGGCATCTCGAACCCCTGGGTTCCGGGTTCTCCGCTGCGCGTAGCCCCGGAAGGACGGGTGGGGTGGAGCCGCTGGCCCCCATCCGCTTCGCCGCAGCCTTCGAGGAGGCAGGCCAATGACCTTTCCCGACTTCGGCAAGATCACCCTGGACCTCGGCGCGACCGGGCGGGGGCCTGTCCGCGATCCATGGAAGACGCCCGAGGGGCTGACGGTCGAGACGGCCTATGGTCCGCAGGCGCTGGAGGGGCTGGAGCAGCTTCACGGCCTGCCGGGGTTCGCCCCCTTCGTGCGCGGGCCGTATCCGACCATGTATGCGGGCAATCCGTGGACGATCCGCCAATACGCGGGCTTCTCGACCGCCGAGGAATCCAACGCCTTCTATCGCCGCAACCTGGCGGCGGGTCAGAAGGGCCTGTCCATCGCCTTCGATCTGGCGACACACCGGGGCTATGACTCGGACCACCCTCGGGTGAAGGGCGATGTCGGCATGGCGGGCGTGGCCATCGACAGCATCTATGACATGCGGACCCTGTTCGACGGTATCCCACTGGACCAGATGTCGGTGTCGATGACGATGAACGGGGCGGTGCTGCCGATCCTGGCGCTGTATGTCGTCGCGGCCGAGGAACAGGGCGTCGATCACGCCAAGCTGACCGGGACCATTCAGAACGACATTCTGAAGGAGTTCATGGTCAGGAACACCTACATCTATCCGCCCGAACCCTCGATGCGGATCATCGCGGACATCTTCGCCTGGACCGCGCAGGAGACGCCCAAGTTCAACAGCATCTCCATCTCCGGCTATCATATGCAGGAGGCGGGGGCTTCGGCGGATATCGAGCTGGCCTACACCCTGGCGGACGGGATCGAATATCTGCGGGCGGGCGTCGCGGCGGGGATGCCGATCGACCGGTTCGCGCCGCGCCTCAGCTTCTTCTGGGCCATCGGCATGAACTATTTCATGGAGGTGGCCAAGATGCGGGCCGGTCGGCTTCTTTGGGCCGAGGCGGTCAAGCGCGAGGGCGGGGAAAACCCCAAGAGCCTGTCGCTGCGGGCCCACTGTCAGACGTCCGGCTGGTCGCTGGCGGCGCAGGACGTGTTCAACAATGTGCCGCGCACCATGGTCGAGGCCATGGCGGCGGCGGGCGGCCAGACGCAGAGCCTGCACACCAATGCGCTGGACGAGGCCCTGGCCCTGCCGACCGACTTCTCGGCCCGGATCGCGCGCAATACGCAGATCCTGCTGCAGCAGGAGACGGGGCTGACGCGGGTGATCGACCCGTGGGGCGGCAGCTATTATGTCGAGCGGCTGACCCACGAACTGGCCGAACGGGCGCGCGCCCACATGGCCGAGGTCGAGGCGCTGGGCGGCATGGCCAAGGCCATCGAGGCGGGCATTCCCAAGCTGCGCATCGAGGAGTCCGCCGCCAAGACCCAGGCCCGGATCGACACCGGTCAGCAGACGGTGGTGGGGGTGAACAAATATCTGAACCCCGACGTCGACGACATTCCGATGCTGAAGGTCGACAACGCCGCCGTTCTGGCCGCCCAGATCGACAAGCTGAAACGGCTGCGCGCCGAGCGGGACCAGACGGCGACCGATGCGGCGCTTCAGGCCCTGACCAACGGCGCGCGGGGCAAGGCCAACCTGCTGGAACTGGCGGTGCAGGCCGCTCGCGCCAAGGCGACGGTGGGCGAGATTTCGGACGCCCTGGAGGCCGCCTTCGGCCGTCACGTGGCGACGGTCCAGACCGTTTCGGGCGTGTATGCCAAGGAGGCCGGACGCGATCCGCGCTTCGCCCGCGCGCGCGACATGGTGGCGACATTCGTGGAGAACGACGGCGGCCCGCCGCGCATCCTGATCGCCAAACTGGGGCAGGACGGGCACGACCGGGGCCAGAAGGTGGTCGCCACCGGATATGGCGATCTGGGCTTCGACGTCACGGCGGGCAGCCTGTTCCAGACCCCGGCCGAGGCCGCGCGCGATGCGGTGGAGAAGGGCGTCCATGCGGTCGGCGCCTCGTCCCTGGCGGCGGGGCATCTGACGCTGGTTCCCGAATTGAAGGCCGAGCTAGAGCGGCTGGGCCGGCCCGACATCATGATCGTGGTGGGGGGCGTCATTCCGCCCTCCGACGTGCAGCCGTTGCTGGATATGGGCGCGGCGGCCGTCTATCCGCCCGGATCGGCCATTGCGAACACCGCGGTCGACCTGATCGAGAAACTGAACCAGCGCCTGGGCTACGCCCAGCCAGCACCCAACAAGGACAAGTCATGATCGGCGCCCTGAACCACGTCGGCGTGGCGACGCCCTCCATCGCGGACTCGATCAAGCTGTATCGCGACGTGCTGGGCGCGACCCGGATCGGCGAGCCGTTCGACCTGCCGGCCCAGGGGGTGAAGGTCTGTTTCGTCGATACGCCGACGGCCCAGATCGAACTGATCGAACCCTATGACGCAACCAGCCCCATCACCGGCTTTCTCGCCAAGAACCCCAAGGGCGGCCAGCACCACGTCTGTTTCGAGGTCGCGGACATCCACGCCGCCATCGCCGAGATGCGGGCCAAGGGGGTGACCATCCTGGGCACGGGCGAGCCGCGCATCGGGGCGCACGGGACGCCGGTGGTGTTTCTGCATCCCCGCGACATGGGCGGCGTGCTGATCGAACTGATGGAGACGCCGAAAGACGGTCACTGAGCGCGTCAAGCGGAGCCTTTCAGGCGGTTCGCTCGTTGATGGCGAAACGAGAGGACACGACATGATGTCGCACCGCCTGACCGCATTCGTCGCCATCGCCGCCCTGACGGGCGCGGCCGCCTGTTCGCAGGCGGCCCCTGACCAGCCGACCGCGCCGGCCGAGCCGCAACCGGCCCAGACTTCGACCGCGCCGGCGGTCGGATACGCCTGTGAAAGCGGGGCGACCCTGCAGGTGCAATATGCCGACAGCGACAGCGCCCAACTGACCTATCAGAACCGCGCCTACGCCCTGCGCTCGGTCCAGTCGGCCAGCGGCGCCCGCTATGTCGGGGCGGGCATGGAGTGGTGGACGGCGACCCGCGACGGCCAGGAGAGCGGCACGCTGAGCCGGCTGGGGCCGGACGGAACGACGGGCGTGGCGGTGCTGGAACGTTGCTCGCGGCCGATCCCAGGCGCCGACCCGACGCCGGGACCAATGCCGACGCCGGCCCAGACGCCCA
>NZ_DALZQC010000049.1:0-23320 GCF_032017145.1 Brevundimonas sp. | reverse complement strand
GCGACCATCGACATCAACTTCTAAGACCCAAAGGAAAGCCGGTCTGGACATCCAGACCGGCGATCCAGGGGATCAGATGTCGAACGACTTTGACGCCGTCTCCGAAAGGAGGCGGCGTTTCTGTTTGCGTGAAAGGATCAGTCTGAGACGTTTGCGGCCAGCGACATGCTTGGTTCGCTGGATGATTGTCGGGACAGAATAGCTTCGCCGACGGCGATCACGACGGTCGCCGTCAAAAGCGCGCAGACCACCGCGATGGCGGCCAGCTTCAGGCCTTGCCCAAAATCCCAGTCGTCCGGCGTCACGGCTTCGCTCCTGTGGACATGACGACTGGCCTAACCGCGATGTTCGACATCGTGCAAGCGCGAGCGGAGGATATGGATGCAAAAAAGGGCGACGTCGTACGACGCCGCCCTGATCATGTTTTTGATGTCGCTCGTGATCAGCCGGTGAACGGGCGGATCAGGATTTCCACGCGGCGGTTCATGGCCTTGCCTTCCGGCGTGGCGTTGGACGCCACCGGGTTGCGCGAGCTGTTGCCGGCGACATAGAGACGTTGGGCCAGAACGCCGTTGCGCACCAGTTCCGCGGCGACGCTGCTGGCGCGACGCTCAGAGAGGAGCTGGTTGATCGCGTCGCCGCCCGAGGAATCGGTGTTGCCGATCACATCGACGGTCGACTGGTCATACTGCTGCAGCACGCGGGCCACGTCCTGCAGCACCGGCAGAAAGCGCGGGTCGATGGACGACTGATTGGTGGCGAAGGTCACGTCCGACGGCATGCGCAGGACCAGGGTGTCGCCCTGACGCGCGACGCCGACGCCGGAGCCCGACAGCTGAGATTCCATGGCGCGCTGCTGGCGATCCATATACTGGCCGACGGCCGCACCGCCCAGAGCGCCGACGCCGGCGCCGATCAGGGCGTTCTTGCGGCCCTGTTCGCCGTTCGAGGTGTTGGTCAGATAGCCCAGCAGGGCGCCGCCCAGAGCGCCGGCGATGGCCCCGGTGCCCGTGTTGTTGCGAACGGGGCCGGATTGATAGGGATCGGTCGTGGTGCAGGCGGCGGCGCCCAGCAGGGCGGCGATGGAGACGCTGGCGACGATGAATTTGGCGCGCATGGACGGGTCCTCTTCGTATTTGCGATCTGGCGCGGAAACGTATGCTTACTGTGAAGGTTCCAACCTGTATGCCGGATGAACGGTCGTCGCTCCGCCGTTCCGCGAACTGACAATCGCCGGGATTAGGCGTAAGGGAGGCCGCACACCTCATAGACCGAAGGACGACGCCCGTGAGCGCGACCCAAGACACCCGCCCGCAGGACCGCGCCATCACGCCGGTTTCGATGAAGCAGCATGACGCCGATTTCCAGGCGTTCAGCGACGCTCTGGGCGCCTCCTTCAAGCGCTACGGCTTCGCCGTGATCGCCGACCATGGCCTGGACGAGGGGCGCATCGCCGCCGCCATCGACGACGCCAAGGCTTTCTTCGCCCTTCCGGAAGAGATCAAGCGCCAGTACCACCAGCCCGGCACGGGCGGGGCGCGCGGCCTGACGCCGTTCGGGGTCGAGGCGGCCAAGGACGCCAAGACCGTGGATCTGAAGGAGTTCTGGCACGTCGGCCGCGAACTGCCCGAGGGGCATCCCTACCGTCGCTACATGCGAGACAACGTCTGGCCGACCGAGGTCGAGGGGTTCCGCGAGCACCTGTACGGCATGTTCGAGGATCTGGATGCGCTGGGCGCCAAGATCCTGCGCGCCATCGCCCGCTATCTGAAGCTGGGCGACGACTTCTTCGCCGACAAGGTGGAAATGGGCAACAGCGTGCTGCGGATGCTGCACTATCCGCCCGTGCCGGCCGATGCGCCCGGCGTGCGGGCCGGGGCCCACGAGGACATCAATGTCATCACCCTGCTGCTGGGCGCCGAAGAAGCCGGGCTTCAGCTGAAGGACAAGGACGGCAGCTGGCTGGACATCGCGCCGCCGCCCGGCGCCCTGGTCGTCAACATCGGCGACATGTTGCAGCGGCTGACCAACCACGTCCTGCCGTCGACGACGCACCGCGTGGTCAATCCTGCGCCGGCACGTCGCGGTTTCGCGCGCTACTCAACGCCCTTCTTCCTGCACTTCAACCCGGACTTCCCGATCGAGACCCTGCCCAGCGCGATCACGCCGGACAACCCTGACCGCTATGCCGGCAAGACCATCCTGGCCGAGGACTATCTGACCGAAAGGCTGCGGGAAATCCGCCTGCTCTGACGGATCATCGCGAGATCCTGAGCCGGGTGATGTCGCGGCCGATGGCCTGGAAGTTGCTGGACAGGTCCGCCCCCGACTGCGGGAGGAAGGCCTTGTCCTTGTCGGTGGCGCAGGTGCTCAGGATTCGCGCCGCGTCGCTACCCTGGGCGATGGAGAAGCCGACGGTGTAGACGATCACGCCCTTGGCCTTGATGCTGTCGCACAGTCTGGCCGCCTGGTCGAACGGGTCGCCGTTGGTCGCGTCGCAGGCGATCTTGTCATAGGAGTTGCCGGAACCCGATCCGGCGTCCCGTGCGACGACGCCGCCGCAATAGGGGGTGTTGAACTCGCCGTCGGTCATCAGGATCACGGCCTTCAGCACCTTGGTCGGCGCATAGGCGGCCGCCGTGTTGGAGGGCCACAGCCGGTTGAACTGATCGGAAACCGCATACCAGCCCCAGGCCAGGCCGATCTGACCGGCGGTCGATCCCGTCACAGTCAGGCCGTTCACCAATTTGGTCAGGGTTTCGATGTTCGACGTCAGCGGCTGGATCGTGGCGCTCGGGCACGGGTTGCCCTGCGATTGAGGCGACGACCGCTTCATCGCCGGATAGTTGCGCCCGACATAGGTTCCGCTCTGCGGTGCCGCGTCCGAGTAGGCCGCCGAACCCGTCCGTTCACTGACGCAGGTGGTGTTGTCGAACCGGGTCAGGCGATTGTATTGCGCGTCGCGGAACACGCGAATGGCGCAGCCGTCGCGCCCGCATTGCACCGCGCCGTCGCTGGTATAGTCGGCGTAGGCGGCGCCGCCCAGGGGCAGGACGAAGGTGTCGTTGGTCGGCCGCTCATACACTTCGTAGAGGCCGCCGTTCGTGGTGTTCAGCGCCGTCATCCCGCGGACATCGGAGATCGCCACGCCCTCGCCCTCCGACAGGCCATGGTTGCGCGAGGTGACGGTCACGAAACAGTCGGACCGCGTGCATTTTCGAATCTGCCCGCCGTAGCTGTAGCTGCTGAAACCGTTCCCGCTGGTGGTGTTCAGCGTGTACCAGGCGTCGTTGGATTGGTATTGCAGCGACACGCGGTTGGCGTCGATGCGGACGACCCGGTAGATCCGGTCGTTGACCTGGGTCATGCCATTGACGCCGCTGATCCAGACATAGTCATTGGACGCTAGGTTATGCCCATTCGCGGTGACGACGCCGGGTGAGGCGCGGGTGATGTTGCTGATCGACCGGCTTGGCGCGGCGGCCCAGGAGGCGCCCGTGATGGCGGTGTCGCCGATCTCCGCGCCCCGCGCGCCATCGGCCCAGGAGCCCAGATTGACGCCGATCGAGTAGGGCACGATGGCCATGCGCGAATAGTAGGGCGTCTGCTTCTCGGACGGCTGCACCACCAGTTTGATCAGCTGATTGGCGGCGTTCTTCAGGTCGCGAATCCGGCTGCCGCTCATAGAGCCGGTGATGTCCAGCACCAAGGACACCTCGATGTCCTTGGAAGAGCGGTTGACCTCGGAGTGGACGCTGACCGGCAGTGTGTCGTCCATCAGCTTGCCGTAGGGCGGCAGGACGATGTTGGCCACCAGGGTCTTCACCTGCACCCGCATCTCCGCCACCACCACCTGATTCTCGGTCAGCACGATCTTGACGTCGCTGTCGGCGAACGGTTCGACCGAGGAGCCGCGCAGATTGGCCCGGAGGGCGACCAGGGCCACTTTCTGGAGGTTTTCCGAGTCCGTGTAGGATGACCGCGCGGCCGCCAGGGTCGCCGCGTCGAGGGCGTCCTGCACCCGCGCCTTGACCGTGGTGATGCGGTTCAGGTCGATCCCGCCCAGGGTGATCATCAGCAGGGCCGGCATGACCAGGGCGAAGATCATCACGACATTGCCGCCGCGATCCGAGGCCATACGCGACGCCAGGCCGCGAAGGCCGCGCAGCGCTCGACTGATCAGTATGGAAGCGTTCGCCAAGACCATCCCCGTGGGCGCGTACGGCCGCATGACCGCCCGATCAGCCGACAGTCTGGCGCCGGGCGGTTAAGGGAAGGCTGAAGGGGAAGGGTTAACCGCGTCTGTCGGTCAGGCGGCGCTCCATCCGCATTGATGGCCGCGGTTCTGCTGCGCCAGCCAGACGTTCAGCGGGGCGAAATAGTCGGCGATGGCCGAGGCGTCGTTGCCGTCGTCGCCGGTGAAGGCCTTCATCGCCTCCTGCGACGGCCGCGATTGTCCCATCTGCAGCATGGCGTTGAAGCGCGCGCCCACCTCCTTGTTCCCATAGACCGAACAGCGGTGCAGCGGTCCGGTCCATCCGGCCTGTTTGCAGGCGGCGCGCTGGAACTGGAACTGATAGATGGCCGCCAGGAAGTAGCGGGTATAGGGCGTGTTGCCCGGCACATGGTATTTTGCGCCCGGATCGAAGGCGTTGGCCGGGCGCGGGCCAGGCGGGACCAGGCCCTGATATTGCAGCATGTCGGCGGTCCAGGCGGTGTTGTAGGCGGCCGGCGCCGTCTGGCCCGAAAAGACGTCCCAGCGCCAGCGGTCGACCATCAGGCCGAACGGCAGGAAGGCGATCTTGTCCAGCGCCATCTTCAGCAGGAAGGGAATGTCCTCCTCGGCGCCCGGCGTCGTCTTCAACAGACCGATCTGGTTCAGATAGGTAGGGGTCAGGGCCGACAGGCCCACGAAGTCGCCGATGGCCTCGTGGAAGCCGTCGTTGGCGCCGTTCCTGAACAGCATCGGCTGGTTCTTGTAGGCCCGCTGGTAGTAGTTGTGACCCAGTTCGTGGTGGACGGTGTAGAAGTCGTCGCCGTTGACGTTGGTGCACATCTTGATGCGGATGTCGTCGGCGTTGTCCAAGTCCCAGGCCGAGGCGTGGCAGACCACCTCGCGGTCGCGCGGCCGGGTGATCTGGCTACGCTCCCAGAAGGTCTGGGGCAGGGGATCCAGACCCAGCGAGACGTAGAAGCCCTCGCCCGTCCTGACCATCTTGGTCGCGTCGTAATCGGCCGCCTTCAGCAGTTCGGTCAGGTCATAGCTGGAGGCGCCGCCCGACGCCGGGGCCACCACGTCATAGATATTGCCCCACTGCTGGGACCACATATTGCCCAACAGGTCCGCGCGAATGGGGCCGTGGTCGGGCTGGACCGCATCGCCGTATCGGGCGTTCAGCCGGGCGCGCACATAGCAGTGCAGGTTCTCGTAGAACGGCTTGACCTGCGCCCACAGCCGGTCGGTCTCGGCGGCGAAGTCGTCCGCCGGCATGTCATAGCCTGAGCGCCACAGGGCGCCGGTGTCGGCGAAGCCCAGTTCGCGAGAGCCTTCGTTGGCGATCTCGACCATGCGGGCGTAGTCGTCGCGCATGACCGGTGAAATGGTGCGCCAGCCTTCATACAGCGCCTTGGTCTCGGCCGGATCGCGGCTGTCAGCCAGAATCAGCGAGGCCTCGTCCAGGGTGATCCTGCGGCCCTTGAAGTCGAACTTGCCGGTCGAATAGGTGGAGTCCAGCCGCGTGGTCAGCTGCGCCAGCTCATCGGCCGCGCCCGGCCGGTTCGGCGCCGGCAGCACCAGCCCAAGCCGCAGCAGGTCCAGCTTGCGCCGCACGACCGGATCGACTTGCGTGTCATTGAACCTGGCGGCCTGATTGGCCATCCGCACCTGAAGCTCGGTCGCCTCGGCGTTGGCCTTGGACTCCAGCCACATGGTGTCGAAGGTGATGTTGGTGGCGCGCGCCCATTGGATGCGGGCGACATATTCGCTGGTCGCGGCCCATTGGGTTTCGGCGTCGGCGACGAAGGCGGTCGCGCCCTCGGCGGTGATGGGATAGTCGGCCTTGATCCCCGTGGCGGCCGGCGCCGGCGTGGTGGTGGAGGCGGTCTGTTCGGGCCCCGCGGCGCGCGCTTTGGTTTCGGGTGTGCTGGCGCAGCCGGCGGCGAAGGCGAGGGCGCAGACCGCGACGGCGGTCATCATCTGACGCTTCATGATGGATCTCCTGAACAGCGCGTGCAGGAGAGGGGAGGCGGCGAGGCCCGTCAAGCGGGACGGTTCAGCCGCCCCGGCCCAGGACGCAGACGTTCAGACCCTGGTTCCGCACCGCCCCCATCGCCGCCTGGACGCGCGCGGCCCGCCGGCGGACATAGGGGCCGGGATCGGCCGCCTCGTAGCGGCGCGGGGCGGGCAGGATGGCGGCCAGGCGCGCCGCCTCGCGCGGGCTGAGGTCGGCCGCATCCTTGCCGAACCAATGGCGCGACGCGGCCTGGGCGCCATAGACGCCGGGCGCCCATTCGACCACGTTCAGATAGACCTCCATGATTCGGCGCTTGCCCCATACCGTCTCGATCAGCACGGTGTAGCCCGCCTCCAGACCTTTTCTGACCCAGTCGCGGCCGGGCCACAGGAAGACGTTCTTGGCGGTCTGCTGGCTGATGGTCGATCCGCCCCGGATGCGCCCGCCCTCGGCGTTATGGTCCAGCGCCTTCTGGATCGCGTCCATGTCGAAGCCGCGGTGGCTGCAGAACCGCGCGTCCTCGGATGCGATGGCGGCGTTGACCAGATTGGGCGAGATACGGTTCAGCCCGCGCCATTGATAGTCCAGCCCCTCGCCCCGCACGGCCTGGCGCAGCATCAGTATGGTCGCCGGCGGCGGAACGACGGCTGTCGCCAGCACGCCGACGATCGGGAACAGCACCAGGATCACCAGCACGATCAGCAGCACCCGCCGCCCCCGCTTGCGCCCCTTGGCCATCAGAGGACGATCACGCCGGCCCGACCGTCCTCGTCGGCCCAGGCGACCTTATCGACGGCGGGGCTCAGCGACAGGGCGACGATGGCCGATCCCTTCTCGGCCTTGACGAAGTTCAGGCCCTGGGCGGCCGGATGGGCCACCCACACCCGACCGTCCATCAGTCCGGCGGCCAGCAGGCCCTGATCGGCGCGGGCCGAGACCAGATTGACAAGGGTCGTATCGTCATAGCCGATCTCGGTCGCCTCGCGCCCCATCGGCCCGTTCGATCCGACGAAGGGCCACAGGACCGCGCCCTGCGCGCCCGAGGTCGCCATCAGCTGACCATCGGCCAGAAAGGCCATCGACCGCACCTTGCCCGGATAGCCGCCCATCCGCAGGTTCTTGGCGTCCTTGATGCGCCAGCCGTGCATCTGGTTGTCCTGCATCGTCGTGACGACGAAGGCGCCGTCGGGCGAGAAGGCGACGCCGGTGTGCGACCCGGCCCAGGCCAGTTTCACGGGCTGCTGTTCTTCGATCCGCGCATACCACAGCGCCGCCCCGCCATAGGTCGAGGTCGCGATGCGGCGCCCCTTCGGCTCGAAGGCGACGCCGGAGACGGTGCGTTCGTGCTGGAAGTCGCGACGGAAACCCACGTCCTTGGGGTCGATCACCGACAGGGTGCGGCCGAAGGAAAAGGCGACCAGGCCCGAGGCAGGCGAGGCGTCGATGGCGTCGATCCACTGGCTCTTGGCCGTGGCCAGGACGACGGCTTCTTCGTCGCGGCGGGTCCAGACGACCTGGCCGTCATCGCCGCCGGTGACGATCCCGTCGCCGGACGGGTGGACGCAGGCGCACAGAACGGCGCCGTCGTGCGCCTCCACCCGCGTCCGGTCCTCGAACCGGACCGAGCCGTCGCCAAGGGCGAAGACGGCGCCGGTGTTGTCGAACAGGGCGGCGGTGACCTGGGCGTCGAAATCGAAGTTCATAGGCCGCATGTAGCGATCCGGCCTCGCCGCGTCACCTTCTGCCTGCCCGCTAGACCGGATCGGTCGGCTTGGGCGTCACTGGCGCGGGCTCCGCCTGCGCCTTTGCGGGTTCGTCGGGCAGGGGGATGAACTCCAGATCGTCGGCGTCGGGCAGTTTCATCCGTCCCGCCTGCCAGTCCGCCTTGGCCTGGTCGATGCGGGCTTGGCTGGAGGCGACGAAGTTCCACCAGATCAATCGTTCGCCCACCGGCTCCCCGCCCAGAACCATGACGGTGGCCTGGGTCAGGGCCTTGACCGTCGGCTCGGCGCTGGACGCCAGCACCACCATCTGACCTTCGTGGAAGGTGCGGTCCCCGACCTCGATAGAGCCCTTGGCGACGAAAAGGGCGCGTTCGCTCATGCCGCCGGCGCCCTTGGCGGCGGGCGGCGCGGTGCGCACGCCGGGCTGAAGCTCCCAATGGATGTAGAACAGCGGCGAGGAGACCGGCGCATCGGCCTTGGCGCCATAGGCTTCACCCGCCACCAGCCGCGCGAACAGGCCGCCGTTCTCATAGGTCGGCTGGGCGTCCTCGCCGAGATGAACAAAGGACGGATCGGTCTCCTCGGCCTCGGTCGGCAGGGCGACCCACGCCTGCATGCCGTGCATCGGCCCGCCCCGGCTCTTGGTCAGGGGGTCGGTGCGTTCGGAATGGACGATGCCCTTGCCGGCCGTCATCCAGTTCACCTCGCCCGGCCGGATCGCCTGATCGTAGCCGAGATTGTCGTGGTGCATGATCTCGCCCTCGAACAGATAGGTCAGGGTCGACAGGCCGATATGCGGATGCGGTCGCACGTCGATGGCTGTGGCGCCGGGCGCGAACTCGGCCGGTCCCATCTGGTCCAGGAAGATGAAGGGCCCGACCATCCGACGTGAATGGAAGGGCAGGACGCGCCCGACCTCGAACCCGCCCAGGTCCTTGCGGCGTGCGTCGATCACCAGTTCGATCATGTGTCGGCTCCCAAAGCGGCCCGCGCCGCCTGAGCGACGTTATCCGACGTGAGGCGTGATGATGCCAAGAGGCAGGGCGGTCACATTCTTCACGCCGCGCGTCACGATATGGCTTTCGCAGTCCGACACGATGCCCAGCGCCAGCAGCTTCTCGCGCAGGAACAGGTCGAAGGCGTGCATGTCCGAGGTGATGATGCGCAGCACATAGTCCTCGCGCCCGGTGATGGTGGCGCACTGCACCACCTCCGGCCATTTGGCCACGGCGGCCTCGAAGACGTTCAGATTGTCCGCCGAGGGCAGCATCAGCTTGACGATGGCGTACACCTCGAAGTCCAGGCCCAGCAGCTTGGCGTTCAGCAGGGTGACGCGCTTGGTGATCAGGCCGGAATCCTCCAGCCGCTTGATCCGCCGCCAACAGGGCGAGGCCGACAATCCGACGCGATCCGCGACCTCGGCGACCGACAGCCCGGCGTCTTGTTGCAGGATATCCAGGATACGGGCGTCGATGGGATCGAGTTCGTCCGCCAAGGCGTTTCTCCGATTATGATTATGGCGAAATAAAATACCCGAAATCGGGATTTAGCAAGGTCAATTTGAGCGAGCGCCTGCTTAGGGGCCGTGTTATCAAACGTCCAGAGGAAACACGGACGGACCCCCGAACGGACATGGACGCCCGCATGAACGACAAAATGAGCCAAAAGAACAGCCAGCCCCTGTCGCTGCACGTGCCGGAACCGTCCGGCCGTCCGGGCGACGCCCCCGACTTCAGCCATCTGCAGATGGACCCCGCCGGGGCGGTGGAACGGCCCGAGGTCGGGTCGACGCCCTATCAGATGCGCGATCTCGCCTTCCGCCTGATTCGGGTGCTGGACGACGAGGGCAATGCGGTCGGCCCGTGGAATCCGCGCCTGGACCCCGAGACGCTGCGTCGCGGCCTGAAGGCCATGATCCTGACGCGCGCCTTCGACGACCGGATGCACCGCGCCCACCGTCAGGGCAAGACCAGCTTCTATATGAAATGCACCGGCGAGGAGGCCATCGCGGTCGCCCAAGGGATGCTGCTCAGCCGCGAGGACATGGGCTTTCCCACCTATCGACAGCAGGGGCTGCTGATCGCGCGCGGCTATCCGCTGGTCGAGATGATGAACCAGATCTACTCGAACGCGGCGGACCCGATCAAAGGCCGCCAGCTGCCGATCATGTATTCGGCCAAGGACTACGGCTTCTTCACCATCTCGGGCAATCTGGGCACCCAGGTTCCGCAGGCCGTCGGCTGGGCCATGGCCAGCGCCTACAAGGGCGACGACAAGATCGCCATCAGCTGGATCGGCGACGGCGCCACGGCCGAGGGCGACTTCCACAACGCCCTGACCTTCGCCGCCGTCTACCGCGCCCCGGTCATCCTGAACGTGGTCAACAACCAGTGGGCCATTTCGTCCTTCATGGGCATCGCGGGCGGCCTTGAAACCACATTCGCGTCCAAGGCCATCGGTTATGGGCTTCCGGCCCTGCGCGTGGACGGCAACGACTTCCTGGCCGTCTGGGCCGCGACCCAGTGGGCCGAGGAGCGCGCGCGCACCAACCAAGGCGCGACGGTGATCGAACTGTTCACCTATCGCGGCGCCCCGCACTCGACCTCCGACGATCCCAGCCGCTATCGCCCCGGCGACGAGCACGAGAAATGGCCGCTGGGCGATCCGCTGGAGCGTCTGCGCCAGCACCTGACCCTCATCGGCGAGTGGGACGACGCGCAACACGCCGAAGCCCTGAAAGACGCCGTCGAACGGGTCCGAGCCGCCGGCAAGGAATCCGAGGCCATCGGCACCCTGGGCCAGTCGCGCCCCAGCGTGAAGACGATGTTCGAGGAGGTCTATGCGACCGAGGACTGGCGGCTGATCGAACAGCGCCGCGAGGTGGGGGTTTGATGCGCTCTTTCTATTCAGCCGTCCTTGCCGAAGGCCCTTCATCTGATTTGGACGCCATGATGATCGCCGTGAGCCGGTTCGTCACAGCGATCACGGCGAAATTCACGGAGAGCACAACGAGACCCGATTCGTGGACGCAACGACGCTCCCGTCGTGCTCGCCGTGCACCCTCCGTGTTCGCTGTGATGAGTCTTTCCTGCGCTGGTGCGCGGATGAGTGGTGAGTTTTGATGACCGAGCAAGCCTTCACAGAATCCGACCGCGCCGACGGCATCGAGCCCGACATGGTCGATCATAACGCGGCCCCGGCTTCGCAGGCGACAGGCTCCGGCGTCCAGCCGATGAACATGATCCAGGCCCTGAACTCGGCCATCGACGTCAAGATGGCCGAGGACGCCAATGTCCTGTCGTTCGGCGAGGACGCGGGCTATTTCGGCGGCGTCTTCCGCGTCACCGACAAGCTGCAGCAGAAGCACGGCCTGACCCGCAGCTTCGACGCCCCGATCTCGGAATGCGGCATCGTCGCCGCCGCCATCGGCATGGGCGCCTATGGCCTGCGTCCCGTCGTCGAGATCCAGTTCGCCGACTATATCTATCCGGCCTATGACCAGATCGTCTCCGAGGCGGCCAAGATGCGCTACCGGTCGGGCGGTCAGTTCACCTCGCCCATCACGATCCGCAGTCCCTATGGCGGCGGCATCTTCGGCGGCCAGACCCACAGCCAGTCGCCGGAAAGCCTGTTCACCCATATCGCGGGGCTGAAGGTCGTCATTCCCTCCAACCCCTATGACGCCAAGGGCCTGCTGACCGCCGCCATCGAGGACGACGACCCGGTCGTCTTCTTCGAACCGAAACGCCTCTACAACGGCCCGTTCGACGGCTGGCACGAGAAGCCGGTCTCGCCTTGGAAGACGCAAGGATTGGCCCAGGTGCCGACCGGCAAATATGTCGAGCCCATCGGCAAGGCCCGCGTCATGCGCGAAGGAAACGACGTCACCATCCTGGCCTATGGCACCATGGTCTGGGTCGCCATGGCGGGTGCCGAACACGCGGGCGTGGACGCCGAGGTCATCGACCTGCGCACCCTGGTCCCGCTGGATATCGAAACCATCGAGGCCAGCGTCAGGAAGACCGGCCGCTGCGTCATCGTGCACGAAGCGCCGAAAACCTCGGGCTTCGGCGGCGAACTGTCGGCCTTGGTGCAGGAGCGCTGCTTCTATTCGCTGGAAGCGCCGATCGCGCGCGTCACCGGCTGGGACACGCCCTATCCCCACGCCTTCGAATGGGAATATTTCCCCGGACCGCAACGGGTCGCAGACGCCTTGAAGAGCGTCATGACGGGAGGTCGTTAAGATGGGTCGTTTCGTCTTCAAACTGCCCGACGTGGGCGAAGGCACCGCCGAGGCCGAACTGGTCGGCTGGCACGTGAAGGTCGGCGACACGGTCGCCGAAGACCAGATCGTCGCCGACGTCATGACCGACAAGGCCACCGTCGAGATCACCGCCCCGGTCTCGGGCAAGGTCGTCGCCCTGCACGGCGAACCCGGCCAGATGATCCCCGTGCGCGGCGCGCTGGTCGAGTTCGAGGTCGAGGGGGCGGGCAATGCCGAAGAGAACCCCTCCGTCTTTCCGCTGCGCTCCGAGCCGCCTCCCCCCGCTTCGCGGGGGGAGGAGACGGCCGCTCAGTCGTCTCCTCGCCACGTCAGGGGGGAGGGGGACCGCGCAGCGGTGGAGGGGCTCTCTAACGCCGCACCATCGTCGGGCAACTACGTCTTCAAACTGCCCGACGTGGGCGAGGGCACGGCCGAGGCCGAGCTGGTCGGCTGGCACGTCAAGGTCGGCGACGCGGTCCAGGAAGACCAGATCATCGCCGACATCATGACCGACAAGGCCACGGTGGAGATCACCTCGCCCGTTGCCGGAACCGTCGCCGCCCTGCATGGCGAAGCAGGCCAACAGGTGCCCGTCGGCGGCCCGCTGGTGTCGTTCAACGTCGAGGGCCGGGGCAATATCGCTCAGAGCCCCTCCGTCTCTCCGCTTCGCTCCGAGCCGCCTCCCCCCGCTCCGCGCAGGGAGGAGACGGTCGCCGCTTCGTCCCCTCCCCATGAAGCGGCCAGGGGGACCGTGCCCGCAGGGCGTGGTGGAGAGGCTTTGTCTGTCGCCCCCGCCCTGACAGGCCGCGCGCCCGGCGAGCGCCCGTCCGCCTCGCCCGCCGTGCGCAACCGCGCGCGCGATCTGGGCGTGGACCTGACCTTCGTTCCGGGTTCGGGTCCGGCGGGTCGGATCACCCACGAGGATCTGGACGGCTTCATCGCCCGGGGCGGATCGGTCCCGGCCTCGGCCCCGACCGCCAGCGGCTCGACCTACGCCCGCGCCGAAGGAACCACCGAGGTCCGCATCATCGGCCTGCGCCGCAAGATCGCGGAGAAGATGGCCGAGAGCGTGCGTCGCATTCCCCACATCACCTATGTCGAGGAAATCGACATGACGGCGGTGGAGGAGCTGCGCGTCCACCTGAATGCGACCCGAATCCAGGGAATGGGGGCCAAGGACCAGCCCAAGCTGAACCTGCTGCCCTTCATCGCCCGCGCCATCGTGGTGGCTCTGCGGGACCAGCCCCAGATCAACGCCACCTATGACGACGAGGCCGGGGTCCTGACCCAGCACGCCCCGGTCCATCTGGGCATCGCCGCCCAGACGCCGAACGGCCTGATGGTGCCGGTGGTCCGCCACGCCGAGGCCCGCGATCCCTACGATACGGCGCTGGAGATCGCGCGTGTGACGGGCGCGGCCAAGGACGGTTCGGCCAAGCGCGAGGAATTGTCGGGTTCGACCATCACCATCACCTCTCTGGGCACGCTGGGCGGGGTGGTTCACACCCCGATCATCAACCACCCCGAGGTCGCCATCGTCGGCCCCAACAAGATCGCCGAACGGGTCGTGGTCAAGGACGGCCAGATGGTCGTGCGCAAGATGATGAATCTGTCGTCCAGCTTCGACCACCGCATCGTCGACGGCCATGACGCGGCGGTCTTCGTGCAGCGGATCAAGGGGCTGCTGGAGAACCCGGCGACGCTGTGGATGGGGTGAGGCGATGAGGTTCGCCTCAGCGTTGGCTGCGACATTGCTTACCTTGCTTGCGTCAAGCAGGGCTGACGCCTGCACGCTCATCCCTCTCAATATGATGTTTCTGACTGAGCCGGCGATGTTCGAAGCAGAGGTAGTTCGAGTTCGTCGGGTTTTCCCGATGGACTGGGAGCGCAGCTTGGGACCAGTTCGCGAAGCTGAGTTCAAACTCACAGGGCCTGTCCCGCCAAGAAATGTGCCGAAATACCGGTGGGCGGAAAATGATGATTGCGGCCCGAGTTACGAAGTGAAGAGAGGCCAGCGCGTCTTGCTTCTACTGGAGTCGGATCCTGCCGAAGCGCGTCGTCAATATGCCGAGATCATGGAATCCGCACGCCTCGAAATGCCTTCTCGTGCTGAAGGCGATCCGGGTTATCAGGAAGATCTTCAAGTGCTTCCCTATACGAATGACCTGTCTAAAATACGTGAAATCTTAGAGCGTTATCGGCGATGACCCAGACCCTGAAAACCAAAGTCCTCATCATCGGCGCGGGCACCGGCGGCTATGTCGCCGGCATTCGCTGCGGCCAGCTGGGCCTCGACACCGTGCTGGTGGATGGCGGAGACGGCCTCGGCGGCACCTGCCTGAACGTCGGCTGTATTCCGTCCAAGGCCATCATCCATGCGGCGGGCAAGTTCGAGACGGTGGCCAAGGCGGCGGACGGCGGGACGCTGGGCATCACGGCGGCCGCGCCCGCCATCGACCTTAAACAGACGGTCGAGTGGAAGGACGGGATCGTCCGCAAACTGAACAACGGCGTTGCGGCCCTGCTGAAGAAGGCCAAGGTCAAGGTCATCAAGGGCTGGGCGAACTTCGAGGACGCCAAGACCTGCATCGTCAAGACCGACGACGGCGAGGTGAAGATCAACGCCGAACACGTCATCCTGGCCACGGGGTCCGAGCCGGTCGAACTGCCCTTCCTGCCGTTCGGCGGCGACGTCATCTCCTCGACTGAGGCGCTGAGCCTGCCCGAGGTTCCCAAGAAGCTGGTCGTGGTCGGCGGCGGCTATATCGGGCTGGAGCTGGGCATCGCCTTCCGCAAACTGGGCGCCCAGGTGGCCATTGTCGAAATGGCCGACCGCCTGCTGCCTCTCTATGACAAGGCCCTGACCGACCCCGTCGCCAAATGGCTGATCAGCCACGGCGTCGAACTGCATCTGGGCGCCCGCGCGGGCGGCTTCGGCAACGGCAAGCTGAACGTCACCACCAGGGACGGCGAGCCGCTGCAACTGCACGCCGACAAGGTTCTGGTCACCGTGGGCCGCAAGCCCCGGACCCAGGGCTGGGGACTTGAGAACATGGGCGTGGCCATGAGCGGCCCGTTCGTGAAGATCGACCAGCGCTGCGCCACCAGCATGAAGAACGTCTGGGCCGTCGGCGACCTGACCGGCGAACCCATGCTGGCGCACAAGGGCTCGGCCCAAGGGGAAGTGGTCGCGGAGATCATCGCCGGCCATGATCGCGTGTTCGACCCCGTCACCATCGCCGCCGTCTGTTTCACCGAACCCGAGATCGTATCCGCAGGCGTCGGCCCGCAGGATGTCGAGGGCCGTGACGACGTGATCCAGGCCGTCTTCCCCTTCGCCGCCATCGGCCGCGCCCTGGCCATCGAGGCGGGCGAGGACGGCGGCTTTGTGCGTGTCATCGCGAACAAGGGCGATCATCGCATCCTGGGTATCCAGGCGGTGGGTCAGCATGTGTCGGAACTGTCCAACAGCTTCGCCCAGATGCTGGAGATGGGCGCGGTGTTGGAGGATGTTGCGGGGACTATCCACGTCCACCCGACCTTGGGCGAAGCCTTCCACGAGGCGTCCCTGCGCGCCCTGGGCCACGCGATCCATATTTGAAACTGCTGCCTAAGTTCAGCGCCTCTCACTACGTCATCCTAGGCCTTGTGCCTAGGATCCATACGCTCGGCATGGAAGGCGTCTCACCCTGCCCCGACATCGGGATTCTGGATCCTAGGCACAAGGCCTAGGATGACGTTTTGGGTGGAGGTAGGTCGGATGTAACCGGCAAGCGCCCCTAAAGCCGCTCCAGCCGTTTGGCGTGGTTCGCCACCATGCGAAGCGCCAGCCCGTCTGGCAGGAAGCGCGCCAGGCCGGCCATGACGTTGTTCATGACGCCGGGGGTGACGCTGGGACGGTTGGCTTCGCAGGCGTCACAGCCGATGCGGGCGACGCGGGCGGCGTCCATCCACATCCAGGGCGGATAGGCGGTCGAAACCTGCTCGCGCGAGCCGTTGACGTCGTGGAACTCGGTCAAGGTGTAGCCCGGGTTCAGGACCGTGACGTGAACGCCGGTCCCCTGCGTTTCCAGATGAAGCCCCTGAGACGCCTTGATCAGGAAGCTCTTGATCGGTCCATACAGGGTGTCGCCGCCGGTCGCGGGCATCCGGCCGGCGAGGGAGGCCACGTTCAGCACCCGGCCGAAGCCGCGTTCGATCATGCCGGGCAGCAGCAGGCGCGACAGTTCGACCGGCGCCGTCAGCATGCCCTGGATCATGGCGCGATGCGCGCCGAGGTCCGTGTCCAGAAAGCCGGTGACGCGGCTGAAGCCCGCATTGTTGACCAGGCCGTCGACGATGAGGCCGCGCGTGGCGATGGCCGCGACCAGGCGTTCGGGGGCCGCCGGGTCGCTCAGGTCTTCGGGTATCACGGTCGCGGCGACGCCGTGGGCGGTGGCCAGTTCGTCCGCCAAGGCCAGCAGCGGCGCCTCGCGACGCGCGGTCAGGATCAGGTTCCACCCTTCGCTCGCATAGACCCGCGCCAGGGCCGCACCGATGCCGGCCGAGGCGCCGGTGATCAGAACGGCGCGGCTCACGGCCCGGTCAGGCCGCGACGGGGCAGGATGTGTGCGGCGCAAACGCCGCCAGCGACGCGGGGTTCTCGGCCAACAGATCCGCGATGGTGATCTTGGACAGGGCCTCGGTCGCGGCCTCGTCGGCGGCGGTCAGGGCCTTGGCCACCTGGCGCGGGATGTGTTCGCTGATCGGGCAGCCCTTGGCCCCGGCGGGCGGCGAGCCGATGTGGGCGCAGCCGTTCACCGCCTTCAGAACCTCGTCCAGGCGGATGTCCTCGGGCCGGCGCAGCAGCCAGGAACCGCCGGTGGCGCCCGGCCGGGTGGCGATCAGCCCGGCCTTGGCCAACAGGGCGGTCACGCGGCGCACCACGACGGGATTGGTCGGGATGGACGAGGCCAGCACGCAGCTGGGGGCGGCCTGCGCAGGCCCATAGGCGCCCTTGTGGGCCATATAGGCCAAGGCGTGGGCGGCGACGGGGAAGCGCTGGCTGTCTGACATGATTTTGTTCCTAGGGTGAAAATAGGCGCTCGCGCCTGGAATCACAAATCGGTCGCGGAACGGCGAAACCGAATCCTGTCGGGCGCGATTGAAGACCGCGCGGAATGGGCCTAAAGGCTCGCCGCTTTGAAGGGACCGACAGGGCGTCGGCGCCCCGGAGGATACCAATGGCCGGGGATACTCCCCACGACGCGAGCGCTCCCTCGCCCGCGTCGCATACGCCGGAAACGTCCACCCCCGCCACGGGCCCGGAATCCCATGTTCCGGGCGGTCAGATCGCCAAGCACGGCGGGATGTGGGCGCTGACGCTGGGCGCGATCGGCGTGGTGTTCGGCGACATCGGCACCAGCCCGCTCTATGCGCTTCGCGAAGCCATCGGCCACGCCCAGCGCGGCGTCGGCGGCGATCTGGCCATCGTCGGGGTGGTGTCCCTGGCGTTCTGGGCGCTGATGGTGGTGGTGACGTTCAAATACGTCTTCTTCCTGATGCGCGCCGACAACAAGGGCGAGGGCGGCACCCTGTCGCTGATGGCCCTGGCCCAGTTCGCGGTTGGTCGGCGCAGCGCCTGGATCTTCATCCTGGGCGTCTGCGGGGCGGCGCTGTTCTATGGCGACGGCATCATCACGCCGGCCATTTCGGTGCTGTCGGCGGTCGAGGGATTGCAGGACGCTCCGGGCCTGTCGGGCAAGCTGGATCCCTTCATCGTGCCGATCTCGGCCGGCATCCTGATCGCCCTGTTCCTGGTGCAGTCGCGCGGCACGGCCCGACTGGCCAAATACTTCGGGCCGATCACGGCGGTCTGGTTCCTGAGCCTGGGGGCCCTGGGCCTGATCCACATCTTCGACGACATCACCATCCTGCGCGCCCTGTCGCCCTATTACGGCGTCAGCCTGCTGCTGCACGACGGTTTCCTGGGCTTCGTCATCCTGGGCAGCGTCTTTCTTGCCGTGACGGGGGCCGAGGCCCTCTATGCAGACATGGGCCATTTCGGAAAGGCGCCGATCCGCATGGGCTGGCTGGCCTTCGTCCTGCCCTGCCTGACGCTGAACTATCTGGGCCAGGGCGCCCTGATCCTGGATAACCCCGACGCCGCCCAGAACCCGTTCTGGAACATGGTGCCCCAGGTCGCCTATTGGCCCATGCTGATCCTGGCGACCGCCGCCACGGTCATCGCGTCCCAGGCCGTCATCACCGGCGCCTTCTCGGTGACGCAACAGGCGGTGCAACTGGGCCTTCTGCCCCGCATCGACATCAAGAATACGTCCGAGACCCAGGCCGGCCAGATCTTCGTGCCGGCGGTCAACACCTTCCTGATGGTCGGGGTTCTAGTGCTGCTGGTGGTGTTCCAGAGCTCGCATAATCTGACGGCCGCCTATGGCGTCGCGGTGACCGGCACCATGCTGGTCAATACGCTGATGGCCTATTCCGTGATCCGTAAAGGCTGGAAGTGGCCGATGTGGGCCGTGGCCGGAACCCTGATCCCGTTCGCCTTCATCGACAGCGTCTTCCTGACCTCCAACCTGCTGAAAATTCCCGATGGGGCCTGGATGCCGCTGGTGCTGGGCGCCCTTCTGGTCGTGGTGATGTGGACCTGGGTGCGGGGGACCCAGATTCTCACCGCCAAGACGCGCAAGGACAGCCTGCCCCTGACCGACCTGATCGAGATGCTGCAGGCCCGCCCGCCGCACCGCGCGCCCGGCATGGCCATCTTCCTGACCTCGGATCCCGACGTCGCCCCCGTCGCCCTGATGCACAATCTGAAGCACAACAAGGTGCTGCACGAGAAGAACGTGATCCTGACGGTGCGCACCTCCGAACGGCCGCGCGTCAAGGAGGCCGACCGCGTGCGGATGGAGCCGATCAACGACGACTTCAAGAAGGTCACCGTGACCTATGGCTTCATGGAGACGCCCAATGTGCCGCGCGCCCTTGGTCTGTGTCGCAAGAAGGGACTGAAGTTCGACATCATGTCGACCAGCTTCTTCCTGGGCCGGCGTTCGCTGATCCCCTCGGCGCGTCAGGGCATGCCGCTGTGGCAGGATCGGCTGTTCATCTTCCTTATGCGCAACGCCGCCAATCCGACCGATTTCTTCCACATCCCGCCCGGCCGCGTGGTCGAGTTGGGCGCGCAGGTGGCCGTATGACCGAAGGACGAGGCGGACAGAGTTCGCAGGCGCGCGGACGGCGCATGGCCACCAAGGGCCGTCCGCGCCCCGCCGCGACGGCGGACGCCGTTGCTCCGCCTCAGGACGACATCGGCGTCGAGGCCCGCGTGGTCGCCGGCCTGTTGCTGAACGCCGCCCTGGAGAAGCGCAACGGCTTGGACGAGGCCCTGTCCCAGCCGCCCGCCCGCGCCCTGGCGCCGGTGGACCGCGCCTTCGCCCGCGCGGTGGCCATGGCCGCCCTGCGTCGCTTGGGCGAGATCGATCAGATCCTGGATCGCCGCCTGCAGAAGTCGCCGCCCGAGGCCGTCCGCACCCTGATGCGCATCGCCCTGGCCCAGACCCTGGTGCTGGAGACGCCCGCCTTCGCCGCCGTCTCCACCGCTGTGAAACTGGCCGAACGCGATCCAAAGACCCGACCCTACAAAAACCTGGTCAATGCGGTGCTGCGGGGCGTGGGCCGCGACGGTCCCGGTCTGACGACCGCCGAAAGCAATCTGCCCGACTGGATCGCGGCGCGCTGGAAGGCGGCCTATGGCGAGGCGGCGCTGGTCGGTTTGGCGCTGGCTGCTCGCGAGGAGCCGGCGACCGATCTCAGCCTGAAGCCCGGCGTCGATCCCGCCGCTGTCGCCGCCGCCGTAGAGGGCGAAGCCTTGTCCGGGGGCACGGTTCGCACCGGCCGTCGCGGCGATGTGGCGACTTGGCCCGGCTTCGAGGACGGCGACTGGTGGGTGCAGGACGCCGCTGCGGCCGTGCCCGCCCGCCTGCTGGACGTGAAGGCCGGCGAAACCGCGCTGGACATGTGCGCCGCGCCGGGCGGCAAGACGCTGCAACTGGCCGCCTCCGGCGCCTCGGTCGTCGCGCTTGACCGCTCGGCCACGCGCCTGAAGCGCCTGACCCAAAATCTGGAGCGCACCGGCCTTAGCGCCGAGGTCGTCGCCGTCCCGGCCGAAGACTGGGCGGCCGCCCGCACCTTCGACGCCGTTCTTCTGGATGCGCCCTGCACCGCCACCGGCACCTTCCGTCGCAACCCCGAGGTTCTGCGCGCCACCCGTCCGGCCGAGATCGCCAAACTGGCCGACGTCCAGCACCGCCTGCTCGACGCCGCCGCCGAGCGGGTCAAGCCGGGCGGGCGTCTGGTCTATTGCACCTGCTCGCTGGAGCGCGAGGAGGGCGAAACCCAGATCATCGCCTTCCTGCGCCGCAACCCCGCCTTCCGCACCACACCTGCGGACCCCGCCGCCCTCGGCGCCCCGCCCGAGGCCCTGACCCCCGAAGGCTGGCTGCGCATCCTGCCCTCCATGTGGGCCGAAAAAGGCGGGCTGGACGGCTTCTTCGCGGCCAGGCTGGAACGTATCGCCTAAGTCTTTCGGTGCGCCTGCTTCGAAGCGGGCAGGGCGTCGGCGGCTTTTCGTAGGTCGGCGTACTCCTGCTCCACCCGAGCTTTTTCCAGTGCACGTCTTTGGATGTCGAAAGCCTTGTAAGCCGCCTTAGCATGGCGGTCGGCTTCGTCCTTGGAGACACGACCGCCGTTGGACAGAACCACGCGACCCAACCCCTTCAACTGAGCGTCCAAAAGCGCGGAGGCTTGCGCCATCGTTGTCAGGCGGCCGGTCTCCAACTGGTCTTCGAATATGGTCAGCAGCAGATCAGTCAAACGGTTCAGCTCGCGCACCTCCGCCGGCGCCAGGAAGTTTTTGGCCACGGTCACGTCGGCTGCGGCGATCCGCTCGCCCTTCCAGGTCTGAAGCCCCATATCAGGCTCTGCCGCATCGGCACGCGCCATCAGCATCTCGGCAGGCGTATGGCTGGTCACGGCGTGGCAGAGCTTGGCCTGAGTGTTGCGGTAAAAGGTGCGCCAAGCGTCCGACTTCGGATCGTAGTCTTGGCACAGGCTGCAGATTTGGCGGATTTCCGCATAGAGGTTGGCTTCCTCGCTGCGGATGTCGCGAATGATATCGCGCAGTTCGCGGATTCGATCCTGCACGCCGCCCGCCTTCATCCGTTCGACATCGACCACGAAGCCGCGCGTGGCGAACCGGATCAAGACGCCGGTGGCCCAACGGCGGAACACGGTCGCCT
This sequence comes from Brevundimonas sp., assembly GCF_032017145.1. Taxonomy (GTDB): domain Bacteria; phylum Pseudomonadota; class Alphaproteobacteria; order Caulobacterales; family Caulobacteraceae; genus Brevundimonas. The sequence continues at coordinate 1,800 of NZ_DALZQC010000049.1, read as the reverse complement.
GCGCCGAACTGACCCGGTAGCCCACCGAAATCACCATATCGAGGCTGTAGGCCCTGACGGTCCGATCAGCGGGGCCCTTAATTTGCATAAAATGCAAATCGGCGGCCTCGCCCAACTCGCCCTCTTCCAGAATGGCCGCAATATGTCTCGATATGACCGAGACGTCCCGACCGAACAGGCTCGCGATCTGCGCCTGGCTCATCCACAGCGCATCGCCGTCGAAGCGGATTTCGACCTTGGCTCCATCATGGCCGCCATAGATCAGGAAGCGGTCGCCGGAGCCGTTCTCGAACACGCGCACGGGCTCGGCGGCAGACGGGTCTTGCATCGACATCATGACTTCCTGCGCAAGTTTGGCGTGAACAAGAGTAGAACATGTCGGGGCTTCCTCGCCAAGCCGGTTGCTCCCGTCGGCGCCGCGCCTTATCCCCAGGCCATGGCCGTTACCCCTCTGATCTGTCCGTCGATCCTCGCCAGCGACTTTTCGCGGCTGGGCGAAGAAGTCCGTGCGTTGGAGGCCGCGGGCGCCGACTGGGTTCATGTGGATGTGATGGACGGGCATTTCGTGCCGAACATCACGCTTGGACCCGACATCGTGAAGGCGATCCGACCGCACACGACCTTGCCGTTCGACGTGCACCTGATGGTCGCGCCGGTCGATCCGTGGCTTGAGGCGTTTCGCGACGCCGGCGCCGACATCCTGACGGTCCACCCCGAAAGCGGACCGCACCTGCACCGCACCCTGGGTCGCATCCGTCAGCTGGGGGCCAAGGCCGGGGTGGTGTTCAATCCGGCCACGCCGCTGTCGATCCTGGAAGAGGTGGTCGATCTGGTCGATCTGGTGTTGATCATGTCGGTCAATCCGGGCTTCGGCGGGCAGAAGTTCATCGACAGTTCGCTGCGCAAGATCGCCGGGGCGCGCGCCATTCTGGACCGCGCCGGTTCGTCGGCGCATCTGCAGGTGGACGGCGGGGTCACCTCGGCCAACGCCGCCGCCTGTGTCGCCGCCGGGGCCGACGCCCTGGTCGCCGGCTCCTTCGTGTTAAAAGGCGACTATGCGGCCAATATCGCCGCCCTGAAGGCGGCCCCGGCCCGCGCATGAGCCCGCTCGGTCCCTTCGCTCCGCGTGGCCAGGACGCCGGTCTGGACGTGGCGTCCGGCCAGATTCCCGGCTTGCCCGGAGCGCCCGTGCGGACGCCCGTGCGCGCTGGCGACACGACGGCCGGTCTCGGCTTGTGGCTCGCCATCGCCGGGCGGCTAGCGACGCGCCAGCTGTGGATCGAGCTTTACGGCCTGCCGGGCTATGGGCTGACGCTGAAGGGACGCAAGGTCAGCGCCTTCGCCGCCACGCCGCGCGATTTTCGCCCTCATGATCCCACGCCAGGCCACAATGTGCTGGCCGGGCGGTTCATGCTGGCCGGCGCCGCCATGGAGGTGGAGGCGTCGGGCGATCCGTGGAACCGACCCAGCCCGTCCCGGCCGTTCGCGGTCGAACTGCACGCCTTCGCCTGGCTGCCGGCCCTGATGGCTCAGGGGGATCGCGGCGCGCGCGAGGCCCTGCGCCTGACCCTGGCCTGGACCAATGCCTTCGCCCGTTGGTCGCCCTTCGCCTGGGGGCCGGACATCCTGGCGCGCCGGGTCGTCAATCTGGCCTGCGCGGCGCGGCGGATGGGGGCGGTCGCGACCGAGACGGAACGGCTGGCCCTGGCCGACAGCCTGGCGCGCCAGACGCGCCAGCTGCTGCGTCCGCCGGGCGGGCTGGCCAGTCGGGCCGAGCGGCTGACGGCGGCGGCCATCGGC
>NZ_DALZQC010000048.1:0-23532 GCF_032017145.1 Brevundimonas sp. | reverse complement strand
CGCGACGACGCCCGCGCCGGCCGCCCTGCCGCCGCGCGCGGTTCGGCCTCGGTCCAGATCGGCGCCTTCTCCTCGACCGAGATCGCGGACCGGGAATACGCCGCCGTCGCCGGTCGCTTCGGCCAGTATGCGTCGGGCGCCGAAAAGCGGGTGACCGAAGTGACGACCTCCAGCGGATCGACGCTTTACCGCACCGCCTTCTCGGGCCTGTCGCGCGAACGGGCCACGGCCTTCTGCAATGCGCTGAAGGCGGCGGGCCGGGACTGCATCGTTCGGTGACCTCCGCCGCCCTCTACGGCTGCGCCGGTCATCGGCTGACGGAGGACGAACGCGCCTTCTTCGCCAAGGCGCGGCCGTGGGGCTTCATCCTGTTCCGGCGCAATATCGACACGCCGGAACAGGTGCGGGCGCTGACCGACGATCTGCGCGCCAGCGTCGGCGACCCCGAGGCGCCGATCCTGATCGATCAGGAGGGTGGACGGGTCCAGCGCATGGGGCCGCCGCACTGGCCCAAATATCCGCCGGGCGACGCCTATCTGAAGGCCGCGAACGATCCGATGCAGGCGCGCGAACTGGCGCGGCTGGGCGCGCGGCTGATGGCGCACGACCTGCGGGACGTGGGGATCACCGTCGATCTGCTGCCGGTGCTGGACGTGCCGGTGCCGGGGGCGCACGACATCGTCGGCGACCGGGCCTATGGCCGCGATCCGCAGACGGTGGCCCTGCTGGGCCGGGCGGCGGCGGAAGGCTTGCTGGCCGGCGGGGTGCTGCCCTGCCTCAAACATATGCCGGGCCACGGACGCGCCTTCGCCGACAGCCATAAGGACCTGCCGACGGTCCACGCCGATTTCGAGACGCTGGACGGCTGGGACTTCGCGCCGTTCAAGGCCCTGTCGGACATGCCGATGGCGATGACGGCGCACATCGTCTTCACCGCCCTGGATCGGAAGCGGCCGGCGACCCAGTCGAAGAAGGCGGTGCGGACGATGCGCGAGCATCTGGGCTTCACCGGCCTTATCCTGACCGACGACCTGTCGATGCAGGCGCTGAGCGGAGCGCTGGGCGAACGGGCGCATCTGTCGCTGAAGGCCGGGTGCGACGTGGTCCTGCACTGCAACGGCGATCTGGCCGAGATGCAGGCGGTGGCCGAGGCGACAGGCAAGCTGAAGGGCAGGGCAAGGGCGCGGGCCGAGGCGGCGCTGGCGCGGATCGTGCGCGCGCCGGAACCGCTGGACGCGGCGGCCGGGCATCAACGCTTCTTCGAGGCGATGGGCGGGCGGCTGGATGTCGCCAAGGGGCCGGACGTGGGGGAGGCGCAGGCGTGATCGGCACGGCGCGGCCTCAAGCAGCGCGAAGCGCGGCAGGCCCAGGAAATGTCTGAAGCCTTCCAGCCCAATCTGGACTTCACAGCCGCCGCCGAGGTCGAGGACCGCGAAGCCTTCGTCGTCGATCTGGACGGATACGAGGGGCCGTTGCATGTCCTGCTGGCCCTGGCGCGGAACCAGAAGGTCGACCTGCTGAAGCTGTCGATCACCCAACTGGCGGAACAGTATCTGGCCTTCGTGCATGAGGCGCGGCGCAGGAACTTCGCCCTGGCGGCCGACTATCTGGTGATGGCGTCGTGGCTGGCCTATCTGAAGTCGCGCCTGCTGCTGCCGCGCACCGACAAGGGCAAGGCCGAGGAGCCGCCCGCCGAAGAGATGGCCGCCGCCCTGGCGTTCCGCCTGCAGAAGCTGGAGGCGATGCGGAAGGCGGTCGAACAGCTGATGGCCAGGCCGCAGCTGAAACGCGACGTCTTCACGCGCGGGGACCCGGAGGCGACGGTGATCACGCCCTCCGACCGCATCGACGCCAGCCTGTACGAACTGATGAGCGCCTATGTGGTGCAGCGTCGGCGCGAGGAGGCCCGGCGCTATGCGCCCGGTCAGAGGGTCGAGGCTTTTCCGCTGGAGGCCGCACGCGACTGGCTGCGCGAGATTATGCCGAAACTGGCCGACTGGACCCCGCTGGAGCGGGTGGCGCCGATCCGCGAGGACGAGGACGGCCCCAGCCAGGCCAGCTTTACCGCCTCGACCCTGTCGGCCAGTCTGGAGCTGGTGAAGGAGGGGGCGATGGACATCCGACAGGCGCAGGCGTTCGCCGAGCTTTATCTGAAGCGGCGCGGGCCGGGGCAGCCGCTGGAGCTGAGGGGGTGAGCGATCTCGCCTTCCAGCCCGACGAGGCCGAGATCGAGCGGCGGGTCGAGGCGCTGTTGTTCGCCGCCGCCGGGCCGCTGACCGCCGCCGAGATCGCCGCTCGCCTGCCCGAGAACTGCAATGTCGCGCGCGCCATCGCCGGTCTTCGCGCCCGTTACGAGGGGCGGGGGGTGGAGCTGGAGTGCGTCGCCGACCGCTGGCGGTTCCGCACCGCGCCGGACCTGGCCTTCATGATGACCCAGGAGCGCGAGGAGCCGCGCCGCCTCTCCAAGGCCGCCCTGGAGACCCTGGCCATCATCGCCTATCACCAGCCCGTCACCCGCGCCGAGATCGAGAGCGTGCGCGGCGTCAGCATCTCCAAGGGCACGCTGGACCTGTTGCTGGAGATGGGCTTCGTGCGGCTGCGCGGGCGCAGGCGCACGCCGGGGCGGCCCGTGACCTATGCGACGACCGACCGCTTCCTGGAGCATTTCGGCCTGGCCACCCTGTACGACCTGCCGGGCGTGCAGGAGATGAAGGCGGCGGGTCTGCTGGACCTGTCGCTGCCGGTCGGGTTCGAGGTTCCCGATCCCAGCCGCGCCTCAGAGGCCGACGACGAGGACGGAACCCTGCCAATCGAGGACGAGGCGCCGGAGTTCGCAAAGGACTTCGTCACCGACGACCGCTGATCCGATCCGGGCGTCTGCGCGGCGTTCATCTTGTCTTATCGGGCCAATGGTAGCGGTTGGTCATGTCTCGTGGCGTTGCTTCAAAATCCGGCTCGCAAGCGTGGGTCGCCTTCCGGCTCGCGGCGATCCTGCTGATCGGATCGATGGCCGGGATGATCGCGGTCCTGGCGGTCGTCAGCCAGGCCATCGACGCGCACCAGGCCGTCAAGGAACAGAAGCTGGTCGAGCGCCGCGTCGCCCGCGCCCTGCAGGCCATAGGCGAGGATCTGACCACGGCCGCGGTCTGGGACGATGCAGTCGAGCATATGACGGGCGCCGGCGACGTCGCCTGGTGGGACCGGCATCTGGGCGGCTATTACGAGGCGCAGAGCAAGCTGCCGGTCAGCCTGGGGTATGACGACGCCGGGCGTCTGTTTCGCATCTCCAAGAACGGCGGACCGGCCGGGGCGGACGCCTCCGACCCCTTCGCCCAGTCCGCGCGCCCCATCGTCGACGCGCTGAGAGCGGCGGCGGCGCGGCGTGACCGTTCGACCGTGGCGCTGGACGCCGTGACGTTGAAGCCGGCCATCGTGAAGGTGAATGGGACCGTCTATCTGATGGGGACCTCGACCATCGTGCGGCACACGCTGAAGGGGCAGGTCCCCGCATCCGATCCGGCGGTGGCGTCGTTCAAGCGCTTCGACACCATCATTCCGCAGATTCACGACCGCCTCGGGCTGGTCGATCCCGTCTTCTCGATCGGCGATGCGCCGCCGCCGCAGGGGCGCGAGGCGGTGGATATCCGCGATCCCAACGGCGTGCTGCTGGGCCGGATCGTCTGGACGCCGGAACGGCCGGGCGCGGACATCCTGCGTCAGGCCGGGCCGCTGCTGCTGATGCTGCTGACGCTGCTGCTGGTGGGCGGCGGCGCCCTGCTGTGGCGGGTGGCGCAGGACATTCGGCGTCTGCGTGCGTCGGAGACGGCCCTGTCGGCGGCGCTGGAGCGGGCGGAGGCGGCCAATGCGGCCAAGACTCGGTTCCTGTCCAACGTCAGCCACGAACTGCGCACCCCGCTGAACGGCGTCTTAGGCATGGCCGAGGTGATCGGCGCGGACGCCATCACGCCCCAACAGCGCGAACGGCTGGAAATCCTGAAGGCGTCGGGGCGTCAGCAACTGCGGCTGGTCGAGGAGCTGCTGGACGTAGTACGTCTGCGCGACGGGGCGGTGATGCTGGAACGACGGCCGTTCCGCCCGGACAACCTGCTGCAGCGGGTCGCCAACGACGTCGAAGGCGCGGCGGCGACCAAGGGGCTGACCCTGCACGTCGATGCGGTCGAGGGCGAATGGCTGGGCGACCCCGTCCATATCGAGAAGCTGCTGGCCGCCCTGGCCGACAATGCGGTGCGCTTCACCCGGTCGGGCCAGGTGACGTTGCGCGCCCGCGCCGACGACGATCTGGTGCTGGAGGTCGAGGACACCGGGCCGGGCATGACGCCCGACGAGGTGACGCGCCTGTTCGACGCCTTCACCCAGGGCGACGAGAGCAGCACCCGCACCGCCGAGGGCCTGGGTCTGGGTCTGACCGCCGCCCATGGGCTGGCGGTGCTGATGGGCGGCAAGATCGAGGTGGTGTCCACGCCGGGCGTGGGCAGCCTGTTCCGCGTTCCCCTGCCGCTGGCGCGGGCCTAGCGCCGGTCGGTCAGGACTGCGGGTGGGCGCTGCGGTACAGCGCCCATTCCTCCACGACGCGGCCGTCGGGCAGATGGCACATGCCGGTCTGGCCGCCGTCGGCGCCGGTGCGGATCTCCAGCCGACCGCCGATGTCGCCGCAGTATTTGGAGGCGGGATTGACCATGCCGACCGGCTTCGCGCCGGTGTTGCCGACCGGCTGCGCGCAGGCGGCCAGCGCGGCCAGCGGCAGGACGATGGAAACAGCGCGTTTGATCATGACGTTTATCCCGCGTTGATGGGCGACTGTCGCAGACTACCACGGAACGTCTGCGCCGTGCATGGGCCCGGTCAGGCCGTCAGCAGGCGCGGCAGTTTGAAGGTCACGGTCTCGCGCGCGCCGGCGTCCTCGCTCACCGTGGCGTCGAACCGGGCGCGGATGGCGTCGACCAGCGCCTCGATCAAGGGCTCGGGTGCGGACGCGCCGGCGGTGACGCCGACCGTGTCCACGCCGTCGAACCAGGCCCAGTCCACCTGAGAGGCGTCGTCCACCAGATAGGCGGCGCGGGCGCCCGCGCGCATCGCCACCTCGACCAGCCGGGCCGAGTTGGACGAGTTTTTGGACCCCACCACCAGCACCAGTTCGCAGCCCTCGCCCAGCACCTTGACCGCGTCCTGACGGTTTGTGGTGGCGTAGCAGATGTCTTCCTTGTGCGGATCGGGCAGTTCGGGGAAGCGGCGTTTCAGCACCTTCAATATGCCGGCGGTGTCGTCCACCGAAAGGGTGGTCTGGGTGGCGTAGGCCAGGGGGGCGTCGCCGGGCCGTTCGAAGACTTCGGCGTCGGCCTCGGTCTCGACCAGGCTGATGGCGCCGGCCGGCAACTGGCCCATGGTGCCGATCACCTCCGGGTGGCCCGCATGGCCGATCAGTATGATGTGCTTGCCGGCGGCGTGATGGCGCTCGGCCTCGACATGGACCTTGGACACCAGGGGGCAGGTGGCGTCCAGGAACAGCAGGTCGCGGGCGCGGGCGTCGGCGGGCACCGACTTGGGCACGCCGTGGGCGGAGAAGACGACCGGGCGGTCGTCCGGGCATTCGTCCAGTTCCTTGACGAAGACCGCGCCCATGGCCTTCAGCCGCTCGACCACATGGCGGTTGTGGACGATCTCGTGGCGCACATAGACGGGGGCGCCGTATTTCGCGATGGCCCGCTCCACGATCTGGATGGCCCGGTCCACCCCGGCGCAGAAACCGCGCGGCGTCGCCAGGCGCACGGTGATCGGACGGGGCGAGGGCGCGGGCGGCGGGACGTGGGCGTTCATGGCGGCAACCTAGTCGTTTCCGCACCGCATCGCCATGTCGGGCCGACGCAAACGCGGCGGGATTCTGTCGTCCGCCATCGCGGCGCATCGTCACGGCCAGTCCGTGCGTTTGGAAAGCTGAATATTTACGAACACTTAGGTCGATATCACGACGCCTTGACCTGATGGCCGCTCACGATTAGTTTCCGCGCCGAATTCAGACCCGTTCGGACCCATCGTCCGGACGTCGAGCAAACAGGTCCTGTCCCTTATGTCGGAATCGCGCGAAGAGGCGATCAAACGCCTCCAAGAGAGCGCATCCGCATTGGAGGCGCGGACCACGGTGGAGAAATCCGCCGAGCTGACCGGCCAGCAGGTGTCGGGTCAGGCCTACAAGATCATCGCCGAACTGCTCGGCGGCGTCTTCGTGGGCCTGGCGTTCGGTTTCATCGCGGACTGGGTCTTCGGGACCCGCCCGTGGGGTTTGATCGGCGGGGTCCTTCTGGGCTTCGCCTTGTCGATTTACATGGCGCGTCGCACAGCCAACCGGCTGATGGCGCAGGCCAAGGCGTTGGGAACGTCGGCTCCGGCCGAACCCTATGTCGAGGCCGACGAAGACGGGGAACGATAGGGCTTCATGGCCGATCCGATTCATCAGTTTCAGATTCAGAAGGTCGTCGACCTTGGCGACGTGACCCTGCCCGTGGTGGGGACCGTCGATCTGGCGATCACCAATTCGCACATCGCCATGACCGTCGCCTTCCTGCTGATCGTGGGCTTCCTGACCGCCGTGACGTCGAACGCCAAGATCGTGCCGGGGCGCCTGCAGGCCGCGGGCGAGGGCGTGTTCGGCCTGATCGACAATCTGGCCGATTCGATCATCGGTCATGACGGCCGCAAATATTTTCCGTTCGTCTTCACCCTGTTCATCCTGATCCTGGGCATGAACATCCTGGGTCTGTTCCTGACCTTCACGGCGACGTCGCAGCTGGCCATCACCGCCACCTTCGCCCTGATCACCTTCGGCCTGGTGCTGGTGGTCGGTTTCGCCAAGAACGGCCTGGGGTTCTTCAAGCTGTTCTGGCCCATGGGCGCGCCGCTGCTGCTGCGCCCGGTCGTGGGCCTGATCGAGTTCGTCTCCTTCCTGCTTCGCCCGGTGACCCTGGCGCTGCGTCTGTTCGGCAATATGCTGGGCGGCCACGTCGCGCTGAAGATCTTCGCCGGCTTCGTCGTGTCGCTGGGCCTGTTGGGCCTGGGCGGCGGCATCGGTCTGCTGGCCTTCCCGGTCGCGGCCCTGTCGCTGGGCATGGTCGTCGCCCTGACCGCGCTGGAGTTCCTGGTGGCCTTCCTCCAGGCCTTCGTCTTCGCCGTTCTGGCCTGCATCTATCTCAATGATGTGGTCAACCTGGACCATGCCCACTAAAGGGCCGGACCAGTCTCTTCACCCCAACCACCAACGACTTTAATTTAGGAATACAATCATGGACGCTGAAGCCGCCAAGTACATCGGCGCTGGTCTCGCCACCCTGGGCATGATCGGTTCGGCCCTGGGCGTGGGCAACATCTTCGGCCAGTTCCTGGCCGGCGCCCTGCGCAACCCCTCGGCCGCCGCCGGCCAAGTCGGCAACCTGTTCGTCGGCGCCGCCCTGGCCGAAGCCCTGGGCATCCTGGCCTTCGTGCTCGGCATCCTGATGATCTTCGGCTGATATCAGCCGATCACGGCGCGCGGGGTTCGCCCGCGCGCCGCTTCATCTGATTCTGCAGCAGACGGTTCATGGCCAGCACCCACACCATCGACGCGGTCCCGCCTTCGGTCGAAGCGGACCTGCACGCCGAGACGGCGACCCCCGCCGAGCACGGCTCGGGCGGCCTGCCGCAATTCCAGTTCGAACATTGGGCGGGCCAGATCGGCTATCTGCTGATCCTGTTCGTCATCCTGTACGTCCTGGTCTCCAAGGTCTTCGCTCCGCGCCTTCGCAAGGTGATGGATGAGCGGGCCGACACCATTTCCAACGCCGTCGCCACCGCGCGTCAGGTTCAGGCCGAGGCCGCGGGCCAGGCCGCCGAAGCCCAGGCCGAGGTCGCCAAGGCCCGCGCCGACGCCCGCGCCATGGCCGCCGCCGCCAAGGCCCGCGTCGCCGAAGAGGCCAACGCCCGTCAGGCTGCGGAAGAGGCGGTCGTCAACGCCCGCATCGCCGAGGCCGAGGCCGCCATCGGCAAGACGCGCGACGCCGCCATGAGCAATGTCTCCACCATCGCCGCCGACACGACCGCCGCCATGGTCGAGCGTCTGACCGGCAAGGGCGCGACCGCCGCCGAACTGGCCGCCGTCAAGGGAGCCGCCTGATGAACCTGATCTTCGAGCACGGCATCTGGAGCTTCGCCAATGCGGAGATCTGGGTCGGGATCGGCCTGATCCTGTTCTTCGGCATCCTGGTCGCCGCCGGCGTGCCCAAGATGGCCGGAAAGGCGCTGGACGCCAAGGCCGTCAAGATCCAGGCCGATCTGGACGAGGCCGCCCGCCTGCGCGCCGAAGCCGAAGCCCTGCTGGCCCAGATCCGCAAGGAGAAGGCCGAGGCCGAGGCCCAGGCCGCAGAGATGATGGCCCAGGCCGAAGCCGACGCGCGCCGACTGGAGGCCGAGACCAAGGTCAAGCTGGAAGAGACCCTGGCCCGCCGTCAGACCATGGCCGAGAACCGCATCGCCCAGGCCGAGGCCCAGGCCTCCGCCGAGGTCAAGGCAGCCGCCGCCGATCTTGCCGCCAAGTCCGCCGAACAGATCCTGGCCGCGCGCCTGGCCTCGGGCGCCAAGGACCCGCTGCTGGACGTCGCCATCGCCCAGATCGGCGACCGCCTGAACTGAGGCCGGGTCGGTCCAAAGACATCAAGGCCCCGACGGCGACGTCGGGGCCTTTTTGCTGGTCGGTTCAGATGCGGCTCAGTGGGCGGGGGCGCCGCCCATGACGGTCGCGCCCATCCGCTTCTCACGGCTGACCAGCCGGGCATAGACATTGCCCAACACGATGCCGAACACCGCATGGGTGATCAGCAGCCAGCCGAAGGTGCCGAAGCCCGCCCCGGCGGTGAAGGTGCGGTAGTTTCCGAACATCACGATGGCGGCCATCATGATGATCCAGGCGCCGACCGCGAAGACGATGCCCTTGGTTTCGGGCGTGTCGGTCGGCAGTCGGGGACACAGGACCGCGAACAGCGGCCCCAGGATGAAGACCCCGCTGATCAGGTGGATCACCCAGCCCACCGCCAGATTGCCGGGCATGCCGATCATCGAGGCGATCACGCCCTGGAACGGGTCGAACCAGTTCAGGAACATATTGGGGATTTCGAGCAACGAGGCGGCCGCGGTCGCCGCAACCCCGGCGATCAGACCCTTTTGTACGCGTGACATCATGACCTTAGCGCCTCCCAACGCCTTGAGTGGTTCTCTGATAACGCGGGGTCAGGATACGCCTGTCCGAGGGCGGCCGGGTTCACGATGCCGTGGTTAGCGGTTGCAGCAACGCAACCGCGAAATGGACGTCAATTTGATGGTTCGGCGGTTGAGTTGGACTGAGAGCCGATAAGGTTCTTCACAACGGGCGCGGCGAGGTCACGGCGAGCACAACGGAGACAGGGTTCGGCGAGGGCCTGCGGCGGCGAAGCTGCGGATGCGTCGGAGGTTGGCTGAGACTTGTGAGCCGAACGTTCAGCCTGGTCGTGATCGTCGTGACCTCGCCGTGCCCGCTGTGACGAACGCCTTTCAGGCCCGCGTCACCTCAAAGCGCCGATGGCCTTAGCGGACCAACTTGCGGAAATAGCGACGCAATTGTTTGCGGCCGCGCGACAGCCGCCGGCCGGACCGTTTGACGACCACCTTCTCGGCCCGCAGCGCCTGTTGCCAGAAGACGGGCGCGAACTCGGGCTTCTTTCGCATCAGGCGACGGAAGGGATAGACCCATTTGGGCCGGGCGTATTGGGCGCGGATGAACTGGCGCTTGGCCCAGAACGAGCTTCTCAGGATCAGGATCAGACCGAGCGCGATGACCGGAACGCCGCCGGGGCCGGGCAGGGGGGCGATCAATAGGCCCAGCATCACGACCAGAAGCCCGCCGATCATCAGCGCCCAGCGTTTCACCGTCCGCAGCGTGCGGCTGCGGGGCTTGGCGAACGGAGGAAGGGCGACAGGCAGGGAGGTCACGAACACGCTAGATGGGAAGCCACGGTCTGTGTGACAACGGCCGCCCCGGTCGCGCGATCCCTCGTCGGGAAAGGAAAGGGCGACCGTGACGACCGCGCCACACGCCATTCAGGCCCCGCGTCGATGGCGGATCGGTGTCATGCGGATTAAGCTTTGCTCATGATGGCGGCCGGCGGCGCCGGTCAGCCGTAGCGGACGCCGGTCAGGGCCTCGGATTCCAGCCACAGACGCCGGGCCACGGCCTCGTCCCTGGCCTGGGGCGCGATGCGGGCGGGCCCGGGCGATCCGGCCAGCTCCTGGAAGCCTTGCGGGCCGTAATAGCCGCCGGGCCTGACCTGGGGCAGGGTCGCCGCCATCAGGCTGGGCAGGGCGCCGGCGGCGCTGGACTGGCCGAACAGGCGGATGAACAGGCGCGACGCCCAGGCGGCCGGATCGCCGCCGTCGCCAAGGCCATTGGCCACAAGGTCCGTGCGCGCCACGCCGGGATGGGCGGCCACGCTGGTCAGGCCCCAGCCGTGGGCGTCGCTGCGGCGTTGCAACTCCAGGGCGAACATCAGCATGGCCAGTTTGGACTGCTGATAGACGGCGAAGGGGCGATAGCCGGAGGTGAAGTTCAGGTCGTCCAGATGGATACGTGCCCCTCGATGGGCGATGCTGGACAACTGCACCACCCGCGCGCCGTCCGGCCGGGATGCATTGGCGGTCAGCAGGGGCAGTAGTCGGCCGGTCAGGGCGAAATGCGCCAGATAGTTGACGCCGAACTGGGTCTCGAACCCGTCCTTGGTCGTACTGCGGCGGGGCAGGGCCATGACGCCGGCGTTGTCGATCAGGATGTCGATGGGCCGCGCGGCGTCCAGGCGCCGGTCGGCGAAAGCGGCCACGGAGGCCAGGTCGCCCAGGTCAAGCGGATCGAAACGCACATCGGCGCCCGGATGCCGGGCGCGGATCAGCCGTTCGGCCTCGGCGCCCTTGGCCGGATTGCGGGCCGCCAGAACCACCTCTGCGCCCTTGCCCGCCAGAACCAAGGCTGTCTCCAGCCCCAGCCCGCCGGTCGCGCCGGTGACGACGGCCAGCCTGCCGGTCTGATCGGGGATGTCGTGGGTGGTCCATTGGGTCATGACGCCATCCTGCAGCGGAATGGATGGATCGTGAAGGGTTTCGGACCGGCCCATCGGCCGTGCGCGCTTGGCGGCGCTGCGACCGGCGCGGTGGGCGACGCTGCGACCGGCGCGGTGGGCGACGCTGCAACCCATCCGCCGTCATCCTCGCCCTTGTGGCGAGGATCCAGACGCCCGGTGTGTCCGCAGAGTGCGCGGTCGTCGGCCACCGGGCGTCTGGATCCCAGGGACAAGCCCTGGGATGACGGGACTGATTAGGCCGCCTGGTTGGAGCCTTCCGGGGCCGACCAGCGCAGCACCGGGGAGCGGGCGGCGCGGGTTTCGTCCAGGCGTTTCAGCGGGGCGTGGAAGGGCGCGCCCTTGAAGCGGTCCACATCACCGGCCTTCGCGGCCTCGGCCAGCAGGCGCATGGCGTGGATGAAGCGGTCCAGTTCGGCCTTGGACTCGGTTTCCGTCGGTTCGATCAGCATGGCGCCGTGGACGACCAGCGGGAAATACATGGTCATCGGGTGGAAGCCCTCGTCGATCATCGCCTTGGCGAAGTCCAGCGTGGTGATGTCCGTGCCCTTCAGCCATTCGTCGTCGAACAGGGCCTCGTGCATGCAGGGGCCGTCGGGGAAGGCCGGGCTCATCAGGTCCTGCAGGCGGGCCTTGATGTAGTTGGCGTTCAGCACCGCGTCCTCGGCCACCTGACGCAGGCCGTCCGAGCCGTGGGACATCATGTAGGACAGGGCGCGCACATACATGCCCATCTGGCCCTGGAAGGCGCACAGACGGCCAAAGGCTTGCTCTGCCTCGTCTTCCTCACGCTCGATCAGGCGATAGCCATTGTCGTCATGCACGACCCAGGGGGCGGGGGCGAAGGGCGCCAGGGCTTGCGACAGGACCACCGGACCCGCGCCCGGACCGCCGCCGCCGTGGGGCGTGGAGAAGGTCTTGTGCAGGTTGATGTGCATCGCATCCACGCCCAGGTCGCCGGGCCGGACGCGACCGACGATGGCGTTGAAGTTGGCGCCGTCGCAGTAGAAGTAGGCGCCCGCCTCATGCGTCAGACGCGCGATCTCGATGATGTCGCGCTCGAACAGGCCGCAGGTGTTGGGGTTGGTCACCATGATGGCGGCGACGTCCGGGCCCAGCTTGGAGGCCAGGTCGGCGACGTCCACGCGGCCGTCCTCGGTCTGGGCGACCTCGACGACGGAATAGCCGACGAAGGCGGCGGTGGCCGGGTTGGTGCCGTGGGCGGACGTGGGGACCAGAACCTTGCGGCGCTGCCCATGCTCGCCCTTGGCCTCGTGGGCGGCGCGGATGGCCATCAGGCCGCACAGTTCGCCGTGGGCGCCGGCCTTGGGCGACAGGGCCACGGCAGGCATTCCGGTCAGGGTCTTCAGCCAGTGCGCCAGCGTGTCCATCAGCTCCAGCGCGCCCTGAACCGTCGATTGCGGCTGCAGCGGGTGGATGTCGGAGAAGCCGGGCAGACGCGCCATCTTCTCGTTCAGACGCGGGTTGTGCTTCATCGTGCACGAGCCCAGCGGATAGATGGCCAGGTCGATGGCGTGGTTCTTCTGCGACAGGCGCACATAGTGGCGCATGGCCTCGGGCTCGGACAGGCCGGGCAGGCCGATCGGGTCCTTGCGGACCAGATCGCCCAGGTCGGACGCATCGGTCCTGGGTTCCGGCAGATCGACGCCGGTCTTGCCCCAGCCGTCCCCCTCGAAGATCAGGGCTTCGTTCTGCAACAGGCCGCGGCCGCCGGTCAGGGTGGCGGGCTTGGTCTGGACTTGGTTCGGAGCGGTCGGGCGGCCGACGGTGTTCATGGTGCTCATTTGATTTCACCGCTCATCCCCGCGAACGCGGGGACCCAGTTCTTTGGGCGATGGATTTCGCCGATGATCGAAGCCGCATGTCCCAGACCCGTCATGCGAAAGGACTGGGTCCCCGCGTTCGCGGGGATGAGCGGAAGGAAGGAAATGCTCATCCGGCTAAAACCTTGCTCAGGCTCTTGGCCAGAATCTGGATGTCGGCATCCAGCGTCGTCTCGGTCGCGGCGACCAGCAGGACGTCGTCCATGCCGGCGTCGGGGGCCAGACGGCTGTACGGCACGCCCGCCAGAATGTGATGGGCGGCCAGGGCATCGACGACCTCGGCCGCGTTCCTGGGCAGGCGGATCGCGAACTCGTTGAAGAAGCGCGGGGTCAGGACCTCCACGCCCGGAATGGCGGCGAGCGCATCGCGCGTGACGACGGCCTTTTCGTGGTTCAGCAGGGCCAACTTTCTCAAGCCGGTCTCGCCCAGCAGGCTCATGTGGATGGTGAAGGCCAGGGTGCAGAGGCCCGAGTTGGTGCAGATGTTCGAGGTCGCCTTGTCGCGGCGGATGTGCTGTTCGCGCGTGGACAGGGTGAGGACAAAGCCGCGCTCGCCGTCGGCGTCCACCGTTTCGCCGGTCAGGCGGCCGGGCATCTGGCGGATCAGCTTCTCGCGCGTGGCGAATAGGCCGACATAGGGGCCGCCGAAGTTCAGGGCGTTGCCGATCGACTGGCCCTCGGCCGCGACGATGTCGGCGCCCATTTCGCCGGGCGATTTCAACAGGCCCATCGACACGGCCTCGGTCACCACGACGATCAGCAGGGCGCCCGCCGCATGGGCGGCCTCGGCGATCTTGGTGACATCGGTCGCCGTGCCGAAGACGTTCGGGGTCTGGACGACGACGCAAGCCGTGTCGGGGCCGATCTGGTCGATGACGGCGGCCTCGGCGTCGAACGCGGGGGGCAGCACTTCAGTCTCCACGCCGACGGCGTGAACCACGGTCTCGGTCGCCTTGACGTAGTGGGGGTGGACGCCGCCCGAGATCACCGCCTTGTTGCGGCGGGTCACGCGCGTGGCCATCAGCACGCCCTCGGCCATGGCGGTCGAACCGTCATAGAGGCTGGCGTTGGCGACCGGCATCCCGGTCAGGTTCGCGACTTGGGTCTGGAACTCGTACAGGTATTGCAGGGTCCCTTGCGCGATTTCCGGCTGATAGGGGGTGTAGCTGGTCAGGAACTCGGACCGCTGAATCACGTGATCCACCGTGGCCGGGACGTGGTGCTTGTAGGCCCCGGCGCCGCAGAAGAAGGGCACGGCGCCGGCGGTCGCGTTCTTGGCCGCCATGGCGGACAGGGCGCGCTCGACCTCCAGTTCGCCAGCCACGCGGGGCAGGTCCACAGGCCCGTCCAGCCGCGCGCTCTCGGGCACGTCAACGAACAGGTCGTCGATGGTTTTGGCGCCGATGGCGGCGAGCATCGCCGTGCGGTCGTCGGGCGTCAGGGGGAGGTAGCGCATTGCCGGTTCCTTCACCCGTCATCCTCGGGCTTGACCCGAGGATCGGATAATGTGCGGCTCGTGCGCCGAAGTCTTCGCACGAGCAGTTGATCGTCCGGCCCTCGGGTCAAGCCCGAGGGTGACGGGCCTGTAGATTTAAAGCGTGGCCAGGAAGGCGTCGTAGGCGGCCTGGTCCATCAGGGCGTCCAGTTGCGAGGCGTCCGAGACCTTGATCTTGGCGAACCAGCCGTCGGCCTCGGCGGCCGAGTTGACGGTTTCCGGGGCGGTCGACAGGGCGTCGTTGGCCTCGATCACCTCGCCCGAGACGGGGGCGTAGACGTCCGAGGCGGCCTTGACGCTCTCGACCACGGCGAAGCTGTCGCCCTTCGAGACGGTCTTGCCGACTTCCGGGACTTCAACGAACACCACGTCGCCCAGGGCGTCGGCGGCGTGTTTGGAGATGCCGACGGTGGCGATGTCGCCGTCCAGGCTGACCCACTCGTGATCCTTGGTGAATTTCATGTCTTCTCTCCTGTCCCGTCATCCTCGGGCTTGACCCGAGGATCGGATGTTGCGCGGTTCGTGCGTCGATGTCTTCGCACGAGCGGTTGATCGCCCGGCCCTCGGGTCAAGCCCGAGGGTGACGGGCTGAATGTCACGCCTTCGGCTTGCGGTAATAGCGTTGCGCCACGAAGGGCATGGCGACGACTTCGGCGGCGGCGGACTTGCCGCGCACGATGACCTTCAGTTCCGTGCCCAGCGCCGCGAAGGCGGGCGGGACGAAGCCCATGGCGATGTTCTTGCCCAGGGTGGGCGAGGGGCCGCCCGAGGTGACCTTGCCGATGATGTTCCCGTCGGCGTCGGCGATCTCGGCGCCTTCGCGGGCCGGGGCGCCTTCCTTGACGTGCAGGCCGACGCGGACGCGCGATGGGCCGTCGGCCAGTTCCTTCAGAATGCGGTCGGCGCCGTTGAAGTCGGCGCGCTCCTTCCTCGACTTGGACAGGGCGAAGGTCAGGGCGCCTTCGACCGGGCTGGTGGTCGGGTCGATGTCGTGGCCGTGCAGCGGCAGACCGGCTTCCAGGCGCAAGGAATCGCGGGCGCCCAGGCCGATGGGCTTGACGCGGGCGTCTTCCAAAATGGTGTTCCAGATGCGCTCGGCCTGGTCCGCCGGGACCGAAATCTCATAGCCGTCTTCGCCGGTGTAGCCCGAGCGCGAAACATAGGCGTCGACCCCGAACAGCATCAGGCGGGCCGTCTCCATGAAGCCCATCTCGGCCAGCACCGGCTCGTGGGCGGCCATGACCGCGGCGGCCTCCGGGCCCTGAATGGCGATCAGGGCGCGGTCCAGAACCGTCAGCTTGGCGTCGCCTTCCAGATTGGCGTTCCAGAAGGCGAAGTCCTCGTCCTTGTTGCCGGCGTTGACGACGACGAACAGGCCGTCGTGGTCGGGACGCCCGGCCATCAGGTCGTCGATGATCCCGCCCTGGTCGTTCAGCAGCACCGAATATTTCTGCTTGCCGGCCTTCAGGATTTCATAGTCGCCTGGCACGAACCGTTCGAACTGGGCGGTCGCGTCGGCGCCGGTGATCTTGCACTGGCCCATGTGGGACACGTCGAACAGACCGGCGTGTTCGCGGGTCCAGCGGTGTTCGGCCAGGACGCCCTCGTACTGGACCGGCATGTCATAGCCGCCGAAGCCCACCATGCGGGCGCCTAAGCGCCGGTGCGCGGCGTTCAGGGGCGTGGTCTTCAGGGTCTGATCGGTCATGGTTCAGGCTTTCGCGGTCGCGTGTTGGGGCGGAGCTCCGCCGGTCCTCGCGCCCCCGCTGTCCTGAAGCCTGAGAGATTCCGGCGACCAAATCATGTCGCCTTGCTCCGTCGGCGCGCCCATCGAGGGCGACTTTCCAGCGTCCGTATGCTGTCGCGGTCCGTTTGCCTGAGCGTTTCCGGGGCGGTTGCGCCTTCGGCGTCGCGGCCGGTTTCCCGTCCCCGAACTCTCCCGCGAGAGCGTTCGACCTAAGGCATCGACTCCGGCGCCAAGTCAAGCGTCGGCGGAACAAGGTCTGCCGGGGCGGGTTGTCGTCACGAGTTCATCATCCCAACCCAGGAGAACGAAAATGTCGATTATAGACAAGCTGTTCGGCGACAACGACAAGCCGCGCGACACGCCCGCCAAGGCCGATGGCCCGATGCAGAAGGTGCTGGATGAACTGGCCGCGCTCGGCGGCAAGCCCATCGAGACCCTGACGCCCGAGGAGGCGCGCCAGCAGCCCACGCCGACCGACGCCGTTCACGCCCTGCTACGCAAGGCCGGCAAGGAGCCGAAGGCCGACGATCTGGGCGTGAAGACAACAGACATCACCATTCCCGGCGCGGCCGGCCCGATCCAGGCCCGCATCTACAAGCCGCACGACCATTCCGAGGACAGGCTGCATCCGGTGGTGGTCTATTTCCACGGCGGCGGCTTCGTGATCGCCGATCTGGACGTCTATGACGGCGGCCCGCGCGGCGTGTCCAAAATGGCCGACGCCATCGTGGTCTCGGTCCATTACCGCCAGGCGCCGGAACATCATTTCCCCGCCGCCCATGACGACGCCATGGCCGCGTATCGCTGGGTGCTGGAGAACGCCCAGAGCTTCAACGGCGACCCGCAGAAGGTGGCGGTGATGGGCGAAAGCGCGGGCGGCAACCTGGCCATCGGCGTGTCGATGATGGCGCGCGACGCGGGCGTGACCCTGCCCGTGCATCAGGTGCTGGTCTATCCGGTCGCCGGCGTGGACATGGACAATGAATCCTATGTCGAGAACGCCGACGCCAAGCCGCTGAACAAGCCGATGATGAAATGGTTCGTGAAGCACATCTTCGCCAACGAAGCCGACGCCCAGGACCCGCGCATCAACATCGTCGAAAACGCAGACCTCAGCGGCCTGCCGTCCTCGACCGTGATCTGCGCCGAAATCGACCCGCTGCGGTCGGAAGGCGAACTGCTGGCCGAAAAGCTGGAGCAGGCGGGCGTGGACGTGCGCCACAAGACCTTCCACGGCTCGACGCACGAGTTCTTCGGCATGGCCATGGTCGTGCCGGACGCGGCGGCGGCCCAGACGTTCGCCGCCCATGAGCTGAAGCGCGCCTTCGGCACGGCGATCCTGCCGATCTGATCCTGCACAACGAGATCCGTCATCCTTGGCGCAAGCCTGGGATGACGGCGCTGGGTTAGGGAGAGGGTTTCTCTTGCGGCGGCGCGTCCCGCCCGCCAAGAACGCGGGACGCCTCAGCCGAACCGGACCGACCCGCATGACCCGCACCAGCCTAGACGCCCATATCTCCGCCCTGGACGTAGCGGACGGCCTGAAGACGGTGCTGACCGTGGTGGGCCAGACCTGCGCCGAGATCAGCCGGGTCGTGGCGGGCGGCGCCCTGGTCGGGGCCTTGGGCGCATCCGGCCAGATCAACGTCCAGGACGAAGAGCAGAAGAAGCTGGACGTCATCACCGACGACATGCTGACCCAGGCGCTGCTGGCCTGTCCGGCCATCGCCGGCGTGGCTTCGGAAGAGAAGGATGCGGCCGAGATCGCGACGAATGCGGCGGGCGAATATCTGGCCCTGTTCGACCCACTGGATGGTTCGTCCAACATCGACATCAATGCGCCGGTCGGCACCATCGTCTCGGTGCTGAAGTCGCCGTCCGCCACGCCCGGCGAAGCCGACTTCCTTCAGCCAGGGCGTCAACAGGTCGCGGCCCTCTACGCCGTCTATGGGCCGCAGACCATGCTGGTGCTGACGACCGGGGACGGGGTGAAGGGCTTCACCCTGGCACAGGACGGTCAGTGGTTCCTGACCCATGACGCCATCGCCGTTTCGCCGGACACCAAGGAGTTCGCGATCAATGTCTCGAACCAGCGTCACTGGGCCGAGCCGGTGCAGCGCTATGTGGAGGGTCTGCTGAAGGGGGCGGACGGGCCCCGGGCTAAGAACTTCAACATGCGCTGGGTGGCGGCCATGGTGGCGGATGTGCACCGCATCCTGATGCGCGGCGGCGTCTTCATCTATCCGTGGGACAGGCGCGAGCCGAACAAGCCGGGCAAGCTGCGCCTGATGTACGAGGGCAATCCGATGGCCCTGCTGATCGAACAGGCGGGCGGCAAGGCGACGACGGACGGGGTGCAGCCGATCCTGGACGTCCAGCCGACGCAGTTGCATCAGCGTATTCCGGTCGCCCTGGGGTCGGCGAACGAAATCGACGCCCTGGCCGCCGCCTGATGCGGATCGGCCCCACCGACGCGCTTCTGGTCATCGATCCGCAGAACGACTTTTGCGAGGGCGGCGCGCTGGCCGTGTCGGGCGGGGCGGGGATCATGCCGCTGATCGTGCGGCTGGCTGAACGGTTCAACCGGGTGATCGTGACCCAGGACTGGCATACGCCGGATCAGATTTCGTTCGCTTCGAACCACGCGGGTGCAACGCCCTTCACCGAGATCGAGGTGGCCTATGGCCGCCAAATGCTGTGGCCCGACCACTGTCTGCAGGGCTCGCCCGGCGCCGATTTTCACTGCGATATCGCGCCGGTGGTGAACAAGGCGCTGGCCGTGATCCGCAAGGGCTACAACCCCGCGGTCGACAGCTACTCCGGCTTCTTCGAGAACGACCACCAGACGCCGACGGGCCTTGGCGGCCTGTTGCGGGAACTGGGCGTGACGCGGGCGTTTCTGGCGGGCCTGGCCTTGGACTACTGCGTCCGTTTCACCGCCGAGGATGCGGTGCGCCAAGGGTTCGAGGCGGTGGTCGTGACCGACGCCAGCCGCGCCATCGCCCCGGAAACGGCGGCGGCCGCCCACGATAGTTTCCGCGCGCTGGGGGTGATGGAGATCGAGGCGGCGACTCTGCTGGGCTGACACCTCCCGCCAGACAAAACCGTCATCCTCGGCCTTGTACCGAGTATCCATACACTCAGGCGTCGCCGCCAAGCCTCAACCTTGAGCACCGGGAGTCTGGATACTCAGCACGAGGCCGAGGATGACGGGCGCGTGGTTAAGCTAACGCTCCATAATCGCGTAGGCTTCGACCTCGGCGATGCGCGCGGCCTTTTCGGCGTCGCCCAGGAACGATCCCTCGAAGCTGTTTTTCGCCAGTTGGGTAACCTGTTCCCGCGTCAAACCGACCGCCGTCGCCAACTGGCTGTAGTTGGCGTTCACATAGCCGCCGAAATAGGATGGATCGTCCGAGTTCAGGGTGACGTGCAGACCCCGGCGCAGCATCTCCGGGACCGGGTGATCCTTCAGGTCCTTGACCACGCACAGTTTCAGGTTCGACAGCGGGCAGACCGTTAGGGTCATCTGTTCGGCGGCCAGACGTTCGATCAGGGCCTCGTCCTCCATCGAACGATTGCCGTGGTCCATGCGGTCGATGTGCAGCAGGTCCAGCGCCTCATGCACATAGGCGGGCGGGCCTTCCTCGCCCGCATGGGCGCACAGTTTCAGGCCCATCTCGCGGGCGGCGGCGAAGACGCGCTGGAACTTGGACGGCGGATGGCCGACCTCCGACGAATCCAGCCCCACGCCGATGAAGTGGTGCAGATAGGGTTTGGCCGACTCCAGGGTGGCGAAGGCCTCGTCTTCGGTCAGGTGGCGCAGGAAGCTGAGGATCAGGCCGCTCGACACGCCCAACTCCGCCTTGGCCCGGTCCATGCCCGCGATCAGTCCCTCGACCACCACGCCGAACGGCACGCCGCGATCCGTATGCGTCTGCGGGTCGAAGAAGATTTCGGCATGGCGCACATTGTCCGCCGCCGCGCGCTGGAAATAGGCGAAGGCCAGATCCTCGAAATCCCGCCGTGTCAGCAGAACCGCCGCGCCGGCGTAATAGATGTCCAGGAAATCCTGCAGGTTGGAGAAGTCATAGGCCGCCCGCACCGCCTCGACGCTGTCGTAGGGGATGGCGACATTGTTCCGCTGAGCCAGTTCGAACATCAGTTCCGGCTCCAGACTGCCCTCGATGTGCAGATGCAGTTCGGCCTTGGGCAGGCCGGCGATATAGGCGTCGAGATCAGGTGTCATGCGATGGTCTCGGCTAGAAGTCTGAGCGGGGCGGTGCAGGCGGATGAACTGCGCACCTTATGCACCAAGGTCTTGTCCTGAGTGATCAGGGGCACGCGGCGGCTTTCGGCCAGGGCCAGGTAGAAGCAGTCATAGGCTGGGTGTCGAAGATCGATAGCAAGCGCCATCGCGCGATCGGCCAAATCCTGGGATGGAACCAGTCCCACGCCCAGATGCGGCAGGGTTTCCAACGCCATTTCGGCCTCCGATCGCAAGATGCGGCCGAGTTGAACAGTCTTCCAGAAGGCGTTGACGCACTCGCTGACAAGCAGATCGGGGGCCACGCAGAACTCGGACGCAATCAGGTTTCGCGCGGCCTGACTTTCGGACTCCGGCAACAGGCAGGTGATGACGACGCTGGCGTCGACGACGATCACCGCGAGTCTCGATCTTCGCGAACGAGATCGACAGAAGTGGGCAAAAGTTCGCCGCCGCGTCGGGCCAAAATCGTGGCGCGCAGAGCGTCTGCACGCTTGAGCCAGGCTTGTTTGTCGACGTCGCCGAACGCCTGTTCCAACACCGCCCGATGCTCCGCCTCGGCAGAGCGCCCATTGGCGGCGGCGCGCGCCTTCATGCGTCGCGTGATCTCATCGGGCACGTTGCGGACATGAAGATTGACAGGCATCGGCTGCTCCTCTGATAGCAGATATAGCACGCCGCAACGCCGCTCGCTACATCCGCTCCGGCGTGTCGATGCCCAGGAGGTTCAGGGCGATTTCAAGCTGGCGCAGAGCCGCCGCCGACAGGGCCAGGCGCGAGCGTTTGGTGGCTTCGTCCGGCGCGACCAACACGGGGCAGGCGGCGTAGAATTTCGAGAACGACTGGGCGACGCGATAGGCGTGCTCGGCGACCAGGTGCGGCATCCGTTTGTCGTAGGCGTCGGCCGCGGCGGTCGAGAAGGCGTCCAGCGTCAGGGCCAGGTCGCGCTCGGCGGGTTCGGCGACGATAATGGGTCCGGCGGACGCGCCCTGTTCGGCGGCCTTCCTCAGCAGGGATTTGATGCGGACCGCCTGATACAGCAGATACGGCCCGGTCTTGCCCTCGAAGCTCATGAAGCGGTCGAGATCGAAGACGTAAGAGGTCGTGCGCGCGTTCGACAGGTCGGCGAACTTCAGGGCGGCGATGGCCACCTTGTGGGCGATGGCCTCGAACTCATCCGGCGACAGGTCGTCGCCCAGCTTGGCCTCGTGCAGGCGCTCGCGCGCCTTTTCGGTCGCCTGATCGATCAGGTCGCGCAGTTTCAGCACGCCGCCCGCGCGGGTCTTGAACGGCTTGCCGTCCTGACCGTTCATGGTGCCGAAGCCCAGATGCTCCAGCGACTTTTCGGGCGCGTATCCGGCCAGATAGGCGGCGCGGAACACCTGTTCGAAATGCTCGGCCTGACGTTCGTCGACGACGTACAGGATCAGGTCGGGCGAGAGCGTCTTCTTGCGGTCCAGGATCGTGGCCAGGTCGGTCGTGCCGTACATGGCCGAACCTTCCGAACTGATGACCAGCAGGGGCGGGGGCGAGGGGGCCTCGATCACCGAACCGTCGGCCAGCTTCTTCTTGCGCGTCTCGCCCGGCTTGGCGACGTGAACCACCTGGGCGCCGTCGTCCTCGACCAGCAGGCCGGTTTCTTTCAAGTGCGCCAGCATTTCCGGCATCACCGGATCGGCGTCGCTCTCGCCGTTCCACAGGTCGAAATCGACCGAGAGGTCGCCGTATTCGCGCTTCAGCGCCTCGCGGCTGACCGCCACGAAGTGCTGCCAGAGCGCGCGATAGCCGGGGCGGCCGTTCTGCAGTTCGGCCGTCGCCTTGCGGGCGCGGTCGCGGAAGGCGGGGTCTTCCTTGGCCTTGCCGGCGGCCAGCGGATACAGGCGGTCCAGATCGGCCAGGGTGACGGGACTTTCGGTCGGGAAGGGACCTTCGCCCTCGACCATGAAGGCGTCGGCCAGACCTTCGTCGCCGCAGGCGACGATCAGCAGGCCCATCTGGAAGCCCCAGTCGCCGAAGTGGGCGTCGCCGGTGACGTCGTCGCCCCGGAAGCGGAACAACCGCTTCAGGCTCTCGCCGATGATGGCGCTGCGCAGATGGCCGACGTGCATCGGCTTGGCCACGTTGGGACCGCCGAAGTCGATGACGACCTTGCGCGGTTCGGCGACGACCGCCGCGCCCGCGTGATCGGCGTCGGCGGCGACCTCTTCGGCACGCTGTGCCAGCGTCGCATCGGCGATCTTCAGATTGATGAAACCGGGACCGGCGACCTCGACCGAGACGAACCGCGGATCGGCGCTCAGGCATTCGGCGATGCGGCCCGCGAGTTCGCGCGGATTGGCCTTCAGCGCCTTGGCGGCAGCCAGGGCGCCGTTGGACTGAAAGTCGGCCAGGTCGGGGCGGTCGGACGGGGTGACGCGGGCCAGGGCTGCATCCACGCCTTCGGCGGCGAAGGCGGCGCCGACCGCTTCGCTGAGGACGGTCTTGAGATCAGCCATTTATTCGCTCGTGGGTGCGGCGGCGGCGGGCGCAGGCGCAGGCGCGGGCGTCGTTCCGGCGTTGACGCGGAATCGGCTGCCCGAGCGGTTGAACTCGGCCATTTCAGGCGTCACGTCGAAACCGACCAGGATCTCGAAATTGCCGCCGCTGGTGGTGGCCTCGGCGCGCGGGATGACGATGGTGCGCTCTTCGGTCACCGACGCGGTGCGCTGGCCCTGGAAGTTCACCGGCAGATCGAAATATTCTTTGGACAGGATGGCGGTGTTCCGCTCGGTCACCGCGATCCAGTAGCGATAGGTGCGCTGGTCGCCGGCGGCCTGGGCGCCGCGGCCCAGGTTGAACAGCACGCTCATGTCCACGCGGATCGGATCGCTCTCCCGGTATTCGCAATCCGACGACACGCCCTCGATCTCGCCGGTATAGCCGACATTGGCCACGGCGGCGCGGCCGCCTTCCAGTTCGACATAGCGGGCGGCATCGTACAGCACCTTCACATAGGGGCAGGGGCCGGCGTTGACGCGGCGGCGCAAGGGGCGATGCGC
>NZ_DALZQC010000047.1:0-23981 GCF_032017145.1 Brevundimonas sp. | reverse complement strand
GTCAGGAGAGCGTGGTGCACGCCTGAACCGGACGTAGCCATTCGACTACGGCTTGTTGTTCGTCGGCCCGCCGGGATCGGGCAAGTCGATGATGGCGCAGCGCCTGCCCGGCCTCTTGCCGCCGCTGACCTCGCAGGAGCTGCTGGAGACCTCCATGGTCTGGTCGGTCGCGGGGCTGATCGAGCGCGGCGCCCTGACCCGCGACCGGCCGTTCCGCAGTCCGCACCACTCCGCCTCCATGGCCGCCCTGACCGGCGGGGGCCTGCGCGCCAAACCGGGCGAGACGTCCCTGGCGCACAACGGCGTGCTGTTCCTCGATGAACTGCCTGAATATTCCGCTGTTATGGCGCAAACACACCTAGCGGCTTGAGGGTCAACCTCCCTCCAACTCGGAAACCGCGACTTCCGTGTCAAAGACTTGCGACAACTCTTTCTCCAGTTCCGCAATAGACGTGAAATGGCGGCCTTGATCGACCTTCTCGGTGACGTCATTCCCGTCGTCGTCCGTCAAGCTGATAACCTGGAACGTTCCGCCGGCACCAGCGCGGTCTCCCGTCTCGTAATCAAGTTCAACTTCAATGTGCATTCTACTTCTCCAGATTGATGAGGCGTTCGCCGCCATTTGAACGGATTTCATGACAGTCGTCGCACAGTCGGACAGACACCACAGCGTCTATTGGAAATGTTCCAGGAGCGAGTTGGAAATCGTTCGTGGGGTCATCCCCACACACTGAACAAACGTCAGGACTGCCCGCCGCCTCTACAATCATACGCGCCTGTTTCGCCTGCATGGGGTTCTGTCGGCTCAGCGCCGCAAACCATTCAGGCGTGTGAGGAATGTGCTGTTTGATAATCGCCTCCCGTCGGCTTCAATCTTCCTGGGGCCGTAGCCAAGCATCGGTCGAACCGAATTTTTCGGCCACTGAGTAAATGCTTTCGTGATCTGAGCGACGTAATTTCCCAGTGTAAGAGTAGTTCTTCTTACGAGCCTGCGCCTGTAGTGCGCCATAATGTGCAGGCAGTAATTTCTCGTAGGCAACCTTGATCTTAGGGAGCCATGTGGCGTCGCGCATCGAGACATCTACGCGTCCTGAGATGATCGTATCAGCCATGCGCGCAATCTGGGTGAAGTAGCTGTCGCCCGTCGACGACAGCGCTAGGAACTGATCCATCGTCGGGTCATCCGCACTGCCATAAGCTGCCAACGCCGCGACATAAGCTTTGTACGCAACGTCGTGCGTCTCGGTCGCTTTCACCGAGTTTTCGTAGTTCTTTTGGTCGATGTCGGCTCTCTCTTTTTTAGACATAGAGAACCGCCCCAGGATTACGCCTCCTAAAGCCGAAACCAGCGGAACCCAGATCGGCACATCGGTCACTTGTCTCGAACCTGCCGGAGTAGGAAGTCTATAGTGTCACCCTCCGACGCGTAGAAATTCGTTTCGAAATCAACGAACAACTCCTTGGCTGCCATGCGGCCAGCCTGACCTTTTGAGTAACCCTGGGCCACCAACCGATCGACAATATCGGCCCAGCGCCTCTGCTGATCGCGCGAAGGGTTCGTTCCCAACCCATACTTAATTCTGAGCCTGTCGCCAGCGTCAGCCATTCGATCCTCCCACGTATATGATCAGGCTTGATCGATTCGCGTTCTGTGGTCGAGTCGAATCCTCAGGTTGATAGAAAATCTTTCTGGACTTGTATCCACCTTGTTCGTTCTCGGTGCTGGCCTCTCACAACCTTATTTATCTCGAACCTGTCGGAGCAGCATTTCGATCGTGTCGCCCTCAGATTTGTAGAGATGCGAGCCGACGCCTGAGAAAACCTCCTTTGCAGCAGCCTCGCCCGCTAGGGGATAGGGATACCGTAGCGCCAAATACCGATCGACAGCGTCCGCCCAACGACGCTGCTGTTCCACTGACGGACTGCCGCTTAAGCCGTACTTGATCTTTAGTTGGTTGCCGATGTCAGCCATTTCGCTCTCCTAAATTGACCAGCCAAAGGCTGAGCGATTCGGAAGGTATGGTCGAGGGTCTCGATCATGCCAGATCGCAGTTGACTGAGCGCCTAATGTTGGCTCTCGCATTAACGCCAACCGGACACGCCTCGTTACCATTTTCCCCCCAAGGCTAAGCTTACCTTTAGAGGGGATAGCGTTGTTGGAAAGATTTGACGCATCGGCGGTGCGATTCACGATGCTGACGTTGGGCGTCGCAGCATCAGCGACAGCCTGCGGCATGATGGGCTCTGCTATTATCGAGTCGCCGTACCCTCAAGTCGCTGCCTGTATGGCGGCGGGCGGCATCAAAGCTTTTGCGACGGCTCTAATCTATGGCGGCATGGGCCTCCTGGCGCTTTGGGCTCTTTCCGAGACACGCGGGCTCTCCTGGGAGTGGCATGGATGGCGCGAACGAGGGCGTCCGTTATTGAGCCTGCGCTTATTCCGCGATCTGCTGAATATCACGGTGTTTGTGGCGATAATCGCTTGCTTCACTCAGATAGGCGACGCTGCGTTCGGGAGCGCCCATGCGGCTTCTAAGGTGGCCGCCGGTTCATGTCCGCTCCCAGCCGACAAAGCGAAGGCGTGAGGCATGTCTTCCAAACATGAAATCCGCGTCGCTCTCGAACGTGACTACCGCCTCGCCTGGGGCGAATACGAACGGGCCGATCAGCCTGCCGAGCGGACCGTCGGCCTGAAGTCCCACGATGAAGCCTGTAGCCGCATCCAGGCCCGCAAGCAGGTCTTGAAGAAGAAGATGGACTTGCTGACTTACCTGCTTTGTCTTCAGGTCGATCCAGAGTGGACGCCTCATCACCTGACGCCGCTGCATCCCCGTAAGACGCGCCGGAAGGGCTCAATCGCCAAGGCCGCCTATCAGGCCCTTCGGCGGTCCTCCGAGCCGATGACGACGCGGGAAATTTCCAAGACCATAGGCGGCGGATTGCAGATCGACACCACAGATCAGCGCGCCGTGAACCAACTGGACAACGCCGTCAGGACGTCGATGAAGGAGCGCGTCGGCGACGGCGCCGTCCTTGAGATCGAAGGCAGGCCTACACGCTGGCAGATGCTGAGTAGGTCGAAATGGGCGCCGACGGCTTCCCCTTACGCTTCAGCGTCAGCGCCTTTAGTGCGCGTCGCCGGCTTATCTCGCGCAGGCGCTCGGGTCTTGCCTGCCAATAGCCCACAAGTTCGGTGTCAGGGGTAAGGTCGAGCGCGTTCGTCAGCACCATGCGGAACTGCTGGCCGTTATCGAGCCGACGGAAGTCGTCGCGCCAGGACAGTTCGTCGGCAAAGCGCTGAGCGTGGGCGCCGTTGATGTGCAGATAGACGCCGCGCTCAGATCGCCGGATGCGCGAGTGCTGGGCCTCGACGAGATTGGTGTGCACGCCATCGACCATCAGACCGACACTGTGGTTGACGGTCGAGTGATCCGCGAAGTGCAGAAAATAGCGTGAATAGGCAGGTGACTCATCCGTCACAACGTGGGCCGCTGCGCTGACTGCCTTCTTGATGTACGGATCGGCCGCCTTTTCGCTGGTGACGACCCAGGCTCGAGATCGGCCGCCAGGGCGCCGCTCACGCGCGGTCACGATAGAGCGGCGCTTCGTGTTGAACTGCTTGCGCCCATCCGCTTTGCGGTTTTCGACTAGGTTTTCCTGTCGGATGGAGCCGCCGATATAGACGCCGTCAATATCGACCTCTCCGGTCAGAACCGCCTCGGCCTGCATCGCCGCCATGACCCGCGACAGCTTTTTACAGATCACGAAAGCCGTCTTGTACGAACAGCGCAGATCGCGGCTCATCCGTAGCGCCGCGTTCCCGTTCACACCGTTCACGAACAGGAGCACCGCAAGCATGATGTCTGCGTATGACATCTTCCGGCTGCGGAAGACTGTGCCGGACGTTACGGAAAACTGCTTCTCGCAGTCCTGACACTTGAAGAGGCGACGTGAGCGGTACTCGTAGACGGCATCGATGCCACAGTGAGGGCAGTAGGGTGCACCGTCGTTCTCAGCGAACCGGATGGACTTGAACATCGCATACGCCTCCTCCTCGCCCAGGCGGGCGATGTCGCAGAGGGCAATTGTCCGCGCCTTCGCTGAGAGGAGAAAATGCTGGCTCAAACCGTCCTTTCCGCTTCATATGCATCACATGTGATGCGTTTGAACGGAACGAGCGCATGAAGTCAAGTGTAAACACATCGTTTTTGATGCGTTCAATCCCGGAGTGATGCATGGCAGGCCCCACCGCTGGTAACGATACGACCCTGAAGGCCAAGCGTATTCTCAAGGCTGAGATGCAGAGGCGGGGGTTCACCTACAAAGAACTGGCTGATGCGCTGCGCCAGCGAGGGGCGGGACCCGCTGCCAACGAGGCCAACATTCGGAATCAGATCAACCGAGGCGGATTTGGCGCCGGCTTCTTCATCGAGTGCTGTTTGGCTATGGGCAGTTACGTGGTGCGGTTAGGCGAGCCCGGACAAGATGAATAGCTGCGAGATGCTCGTTGTCGCGATAGACGTCGGCGGCCCCGAGAAAATTGGCTGGGCCGCATCCAATGGCCGGTCAGGGGATGGGCGAGACCTCGACACGATCATGAAGGACGTCGCCGATGCCCTCAACGAGGAAACCCCGGTTGCGATCGGGTTCGAGGCGCCGATTTGGACACCGCGACGCGAAGACCTGAAGCGGATAACCAGCCGCCGCCTTGGTGCCGAGATCACGTTTAATCGGGCTTGGTCCGCCGGCGCCGGTTGCGGTGCGATGGGAGCAGCGCTCGGACTAATGCCTTGGTGCTTCACACAGATCGCGTTGGGCACGAACAAGCGATTGGCGACAACCAGTCGGACTGCGTTTCAGGAGCGCGGCGGCCTGTTTGTTTGGGAGGCGTTCGTCTCAGGTGCGGCGAAAGCCGCCACGCACATGGACGACGCTTCGATGGCGCTGGCTGCATTTCAGGCGCGGGGATTGACGGAACCTAGCGATGTGCCAGATGAGCCGGCGATCAACTTGGCAGCGGCTGCGCTGATGGCGACTGGTTGGGTGATCGACCCCTGGGAGATCAGCGGCGCGGGGCATGTTGTCGCTGTGACAGCCGATAAGGTGGTAACTCAGAGTTAGGAAATCAGCGTATACTAGCAGTTGTTAATAGGACCCGCATGACCAATCGCAATCACGAATGTCTTTCGCTAGTAGACACATTTTACCCCGATCATGATGCGGTAATCACAGCGCAAAACTCGGAAGTGGAAAGCTTCGGGACGAGCGATAGCGATCTACGGTGCGGAGAAGATGGAGAACTCCTCCTCAGAAACTACACCGTAAAGCAGGCGCAAGATCATTTCAGGTTGGAGAACACGCGCGTGGTCATTAAGTGCCCCTCGTGCGGCCGCTACAATCTCTTGGCGGCGGCTGTCGAGAAAATGTCTGACGGTAGCGTCGTCACTTACCCCCGTGGGGAGTGACGACTTGAAAATAGTAGCGTCGACAGCCGCTCGTGCATCTGCGCGCATAATGGCAATACTCATGGATATAATCGTATAGCGCGAGAAATACGTCTCGCGGCGGTCGGCAGTGCCGGTCAAACAGACTTCGGCCCCGCCAAATATCTAAGCCAGAATTCTCTCACAATTCGGTGAATTGTCAAGATTTTGTGGTGGCGCTCTCATCGTAGAGCGCTCCAGGATGGACGCCGAGAACGTTAGCGATCCTAGCCACCATCGACACTGTCGGATTACCTTCACCGCGTTCGATCCGACCGATGTGCCGCATCGCCAAGCCAGCTTCCCCGGCAAGCGCCTCCTGGCTTAAGCCGCGCTCCCTCCGAAGGCGCTTGATGTTCGCGCCGATGATCTTCTCCCATTCCATCGGCGCGATGGTGTTAGCGGAGCGGTAACCCCTCTAGGACATAGATGTCCTATCTGAAAGGGGGATGCAGAATGGGTTGCCTGATGGGCGTCATATTCGGAGTGGTCGGCTTCTTCGTTGCCGGTCCTATCGGGGCGATCATCGGGCTTCTCATCGGCATCTTCGGCACCGTTCGGGGAAAACGCTGATGAAATCGAAACTGCTAGCAACATTGATGGCGAGTGCGGTCCTGACAAGCTGCGCCTCTGTGGAACCCGAATACCGAATGATCCCGACCGGCGATCACAATGTCGGTGTCCGGTTCTCGCGCGGCAACGCCGCGATGGTGTCGAATGGCCCGGCCGGTGCGGTGATGCTGCTGCCGGTCAGGTACAACGCGACGTCAAAGATGTTCTTCGCCCTGGCCGCGTTCAACACATCTGGTCAGCCGATCAATTTCGGCACCGAGGACGTCCGAATATTTTTGGAGGACGGCACGCCACTCTATGTCCAAGACTTCGATCACCTGCGCCACCAGGAGCGCGTTAAAGCCCAGCGCGACCTCAACGCGGCCTGGATCGACGCTGGTGTGGAGGGATACTTGGCCTACCTCGACACGAAAGGTCTGCCTGACCGAACCCGCCGTCAGATCGCCTTCCGCACCGCTTCCGGCTCTTATGCGGTGGACACCCCCACGATCGACAGTCGGCTGCGCCAAGCCATGTCAGCCTGGGGCCGAACCGTCCTTCAGACCACGACCATCGACTCCGGCGCGACATTCGGCGGCTACATCTTTGCGGACCAACTGCTGATCCCGGAAGGGACGCGGCGCCAAATCGTCGTCGAGGTCAACTTCGCCGGCGCGCCCCACCGCTTCACACTGAACCTTGTCCCGTCTGGAACGGACTACCCCGTCCCGACGGGCATCCCTGCTGTGCCCGGCCAGACGATCCAGGCGATGCAGCGGACGCCAGAGACTTGGCACTGGACTGACGGGCCGCCCCCATCAAAAGTCGATGGGATTCCTGTGATCGAGTAGGGCAAGCCCTGTCGGTTCACACCTGGACATTGAATCCGAATGTGCACTTCAAGCACGCGGCACCGGGGAAGCCATCAAACGACGCGCACCTTCCTATCGGCGCGTAAAGAGCAGCGTCCGTCGAGCAAAACTAGCCAGTTCCTGGTCGTTGATCGCTGCCGTCTGCCATGCCGGGTTGGTGTCGTGATGGAAGCGGTTGCCGTAGTTCTTCAACCTATCCAATTCGTCGAGGTCGGCTCCCGCCATGATCTCGTTCGCTTGACCGACCCGCTGACGGCAGACGTTAATGAAGGGGCCAAGAAGGGTGCCGGGAGGAAACTCGCCAGGATACGCAACCCGCATGTAGGCCTCTAAAACTGGACGGAGGGCCTGAGCGACGGCGCGTTCATTGGCGACGTTCGCCGCCCGGATATAGGCCTCGATCAAGGCGTGGCGCCTGTCATGTTCCGTGATGCAGTCCTGACGGACGTCCCATGAGGCCAGAGTTGATCCAACTGCGTCGCGGTTGATGCGAATCGCTGATCGTGTTTGCGCGTCGGCACCTTCCCAGATTTGACAGAGGAAGGATTTGGAATGCGACAGGACAATCACCTGTCGGACACGAGGAAGAAGTCCACGGACTTCCTCGATCGTGGCTAAAGTCCGGTGCTCGTCCAGGCTCGTCATCGGGTCGTCGATAGTGACGATCGTGTCGGCGAGGTTGGTGTCTCGATCCAATGACGCGAAGAAGAATGCGAGGGCTAAAGTGTTGCGGTCGCCGGCGCTCAGCGCTGTCCGGAAGGATGGGCCGGCGTTTGCGGCCAACCCAACGGCGATATTGTTGATCACGACGTTGTAGGTGGCCGAGG
The DNA here is from genome assembly GCF_032017145.1 of Brevundimonas sp. Taxonomy (GTDB): domain Bacteria; phylum Pseudomonadota; class Alphaproteobacteria; order Caulobacterales; family Caulobacteraceae; genus Brevundimonas. The sequence goes on along the minus strand of NZ_DALZQC010000047.1, from coordinate 16,247 downwards.
AGCCGACCCGATTATTCACGGAGCCGACTCCTCCGAGCCTGAACCCGGCATTGAACCGTCCCAAGTAGTCGTTGATCGCTTGCCCATAGGCCGGAAACACAACCTCCCGATATTGATCCAAGGCGGCACGCGCAGCGTCGCGAGCCTGTTCTGTCGCTGCCTTCGCGGCCTTCTCGGCGACATACGCATCACAGGCTGCTTGGAGCGGCGGCGAGTGCCTGGCTTTCACGCCTCGTAGTGTCGCGAGGTCGGCGGTCAGGGCCGCCACGTTCGCTACGGCGACCTGTTCCTTCACTAGGGCAATCTGGTGGTTCCGAGCCGTAAGGGCCGCAGAGAGTGCCGCTATGACTCGGACGTCCTGTTCGTAAGCCCCGACCGCCGCGATGGCTTCAGGGGGCAGAGCCATATCTTCAAGAGGTGCTGCGGCCTTGGCGCGTAGGACCGTCAGCACGGCGTCGCGAGCCGCTATCCAATTCCGAAGGATCGCCGCCGTGTCAACATTGACCTCCGGCACGTCCGTGAAGCCGCGCCAGAATTCTTGGCCTTGAACGGCGACGCGAACATCCCGCTCGAAAGCCGCCTGAACTTCACCATCGTGGGCGTCCCTGACGCATATGCCAACTTCAGTGATGGCGGCTTTCAGTCCGTGATAAGCGTCGCTGAAATAAGCCTCGTAGTGGGCGATAAGCGGCGAGCCAGCGAGGTCCTGAGCACAGAATGGGCAAGAATTGTCACCCTCTCGATGGGCTTCACGCCTAAGCGCCATACCCTCGCCGGCCCAGGTCTCACCTCCCCGTCCGAGGCGGCGAAGATGATCGCGCACCTGCACAGCCGCTTCGGCCTGCAAATCGGGAAGCGTCCGGCTCAGCAGGTTACGAATGGCTTCGAGGTCAAAGCTTTGGAGGACGAGCGGTTGAAAATCTGCCCGCTGGCGGATCGCGTCAGCCGCCTGGGCAGCAGCAAGGCTTCTTTCCGCGTCTTCGATCCTCTGGTCGATGTCGGGATCGGCGGGCAAGGCGCAAAACGCATCGGTCGTCAGGCCGGCCCTTTGCGCCGCTGGAACAGCCGCTTCCTTCACCCGAAGTTCTCGGTTGTGCTGCTCGATGGCCGTCACATGCTGCTGGAGCGTGGTGTTGAGAGAGACGCCCTGCGCGCCGAGGATCAACTCATGCAGGTTCTGGCGGTGTGATGCGTCGATTTCGATGCCGGAGCAGACATTGGCAGCGACGAAAGCATCATCAAATACCGCGACACGCGGCAGGGGCTGACCCCATGCGCCCTTCTGGTAGACGAGAGCGGCACCAGACACTGTAAGGACGATGTGGGGACGTTGGGCGGTGCCTAGTCGGTGACGCTCTTCGATGATCGCCGGGTCGCCCGTCCCGAGCGAGCGGAAGATCGTTGCCAGAGTGGTCTTACCGCGCCCATTCTCTGCGTAGATCAGTGCGAGCGGTGATAGGGCGATCTGCGCCCCCGCGTTGACGGAGTCGAACTGGCCGACGTTCCTGAGAAGCTGAATTCGATCAACCGTCATGGTTTCTCCCAACGGTGCTATTCACAAGCGACCCCGTCGCCATCCCGGTCCAGCTTTCGAGCATATCCAGGCTCGCCCCGCGTTATGGGCGCCGCGCCCGCCGCGCGTGCGGCTGAACAATTGGCGTAGTAGGCGCTCCCCGAGCGTGCCGACGAAACGAACCGCTGCGGCTCAGGTGTGGGGCGATAGGATTGGCGACTAGCGCGCGGTCTGGGCTCATCATCCAGATAGGAGGACTTTACCCAGCAGTCCGACGTGGGCCTGCGCAGCAGCGACCATCCGTCCTGCTGTTCGATCTCTCTGACGACGGTGTTGCTTTCAAGCGCCTCCACCTTCGTGGACGATCCGCCAGGAGTAGCGCGGCAGTTCAGCGTGTCAGCTTGCACGTACAACCAGCGCGAAGGGCCTGAAGGCTCACCGGCGGTGGTCGAGCCGGCCGCCATCGCGGCATTGGTGTTCGTATTGTTCGGGCTATCCTTCCCGCATTGGCTGATCATCCCGACAAGCAGCAAACCAGCGACGATCCAGCCGCCACAGCCGGCGACGCTCTGCTTAGCCATGCGGGCCTGCCCCCGACGCAGCCACTATTTGCCGTCGCCCGCCATCGTATCCAGATTATCGCCGGTGCGGCCGTTTGGGTTCGTTCGGAGATGCGCTTTGCCAGCGGAGGGGTGCACGGCGTGTGCACCCGCGATCTCACCTCTGTCGGCCATCCTGACAGCCGTCTTGATGGGCGTGAAGTTGACGTTGTTTTGCAACTTCACATGCGAAATGTTGCCTTTGGCGTCAGCCTTGGCATCGACGATTTTACGTGGCGGCATCGTTCTTCTCCTTGCCGCCGACAGAGGCGACTACGCTCAGATTACGCCGATTCTTGGCGTGTGCGCCATGCAATCCAAGAGTGGCGGCACGATGGGATCAGAACCAACCCATCACAGTCAGCGCCGCGCCGAGCAGCAGGCACGCAGCCATGCCAAGGGTTAGCGCCCACTCTGTCCGGTCTCGGCCGCTCATCGTCCTACTGTGATGCCTTGAGAACGTAGGTCCGAACGGTCTTCAGCGCGTTCAACATCGTTTGGTCCATGTCGGGATGCGGGTCGCGTTCCTGACTGCTCACCACAAGGTCAATCAAGGCCGCCGCTTCTTGAGGCGACGTCGGTCTACGATCTACATCGATCCGATGCAGGCCAAAGGCCGTTGTGGTGAGATCGATTCGCGCCATGATGATCTTCGATTGCTGGAGAACAACTTTAGCGTATCTGTCGGCGCTGTCGTCAAGCCGTCATTGTGGTTTTGGGCGACGCCAGACGGCGGCCTTGATCAGCGCCCGCATCACGCTCGACGGGTCCGGCGCCGTCGCCACGACCCGGCCGCTACATAGGCCGATGAAGCCAGCGCCTTCGCGCGCTGGTGCGATCTGATAGAGATCACTTCCGCGCCAGAACTGGATCGGGGTCATCGGACCCACTCCCAGCCCTGATAGAGGCCCGCCTGCGGCACCACTCGAACAACACCGTCATGCTTCAACTTATTGAGGCACGCGCCGATCCGTTTGCGCATCAACACGATCGTCTCATCGTCGGCCTTGAGGCCTCGTTCCTCGATCTGAACCAGAACGAGGTCCAGCGATGTCATCGGCGTCGTGGCGTTCTTCAGGAGCCGCACGACCATCCGGACCACCTCCCCCTTCTTGGCGCGATGCTTGGTCGGGTAACGGACGATCCGGTTCTCGTTCGGCTTGGCGTTGAACAGCCGGATGGCGGCGTCGATGTGATCCAGGTCACAGATGACCTTGCGCTCTTCAGCGCGCAGGTACTTCAATTTGCCAGAGAGTTGCGCCCGCTTGTCCAGCAGGCCCAGCACGGTGTTGGGGCGTTCGATCTCGTTCTTCATGAAAAGAACGTATCAAGAACAACGGATTACGTCTCAGATGGCTAGGTGTGTTTGCGCCATAACAGCGGAATATTCCGCCCAGGCCCTGGATTCGCTGCGTCAGCCGCTGGAGACGGGCGAGATCGTGGTGGCCCGCGCCAACGCCCACATCCGCTATCCGGCGCGGTTCCAACTGGTGGCGGCGATGAACCCCTGCCGCTGCGGCCTAGGCGGGGCCGGGCGCGGCGCCTGCGGCAAGGCCCCGCGCTGCCAGCGCGATTATCAGAACCGGATTTCCGGCCCCATGTTCGACCGCATCGACCTGACGGTGGAGACGCCGCCCGTCACCGCCGCCGACATGGCCCTGCCGCCGCCCGCCGAAGGCACGACCGAGGCGCGCGCCCGCGTCGCCGCCGCCCGCGCCATGCAGGAGGATCGGGTTCGGGAAGCGGGTCTGGACCCAGCCCAGGCTCTGAACGCCCGCGCATCAGGCGACACACTGGATCGGTTCGCCACGCCGGACGAAGCCGGGCGGATGTTGCTGATGCGGGCAGGCGAGGCGGGCGGACTGACGGCGCGCGGGTGGACGCGAACCCTGCGTCTGGCGCGCACCATCGCCGATCTCGATGGGGCGACCGGGGTGCTGCGCCGCCATATCGCCGAAGCCCTGATCTATCGCCGCAACACCGTGGGCGCCGAGGCCGACTTCGACCGCCGCGTCGCCCATCGCGGCGACGCGCCGTTCGGCCTGCGCGAGGGCGGCGTCCAACAGGCGGCCTTCACCCACAATTGAACCAGAGGCGGGACGGATCCTTAACCCAAGACGCTTAACCTAGTCGGCCATGGAGACGGCGATGGCGCGACGCGGGACGACCGACAAGACCGACGAGGCGACGGCGCCGAACGCGCCGGCTCAGCAGTTCCTGCGGTTGATGAGCCATGAGATGCGAACGCCGCTGAACGGCGTGCTGGGCATGATCGGCCTGTTGGAACGCACGACCCTGGACGGCGCCCAGCGCGCCTATGCCGAGAACGCCCGCCAGTCGGCCGAACACCTGCTGGGCCTGGTCAACGACCTGCTGGACTACGCCCGGCTGGAGGCCGGGGCTCTGGAGTTCGATCCCGCCCCCGTCGATCTGGAGGGCCTGGTCCGGGGCGTCGCCGAACTGCTCAGCCCCCGCGCCCATGACAAGGGGTTGGAGATCGCCTGGTCCGTCGCCGCCGACGCGCCCGACATCCGCGCCGACGAGGGGCGGCTGCGCCAGGTGTTGTTCAACCTGGCGGGCAATGCGGTGAAATTCACAGAAACCGGCGGCGTGCGCCTCACGGTCGAACGGGTCGGCGGCGACGACGCCAGGCCGCGCCTGGCCTTTCTGGTGGACGACACAGGCCCCGGCGTGCCGCCGACCGCCCGCGCCCGCATCTTCGAGGAGTTCGGTCACGCCGACGCCTCCGACGCCGTGCGCCACGACGGCGCCGGGTTGGGGCTGGCGGTCGTGCGCAAACTGGCCCTGGCCATGGGCGGAATGGTCGCCGTCGAGGATCGCCCGGACGCCGCGACCGGCGGGGCCCGTTTCCGCTTCGAAGCCGCCTTCGACGCCGTGAACACGGCGCGGGCACACCATCTGCGGGGGCGCGCGGTCGCCGTCCGCTCGCCCGATCCCTTCGTACTTTCTGCGGCGCGCGCCCAGATCGAGGCGTCCGGCGGGGCGGTCCGCGACGACGCGTCGGTGATCCTGTTCGACCATGTTCCGGCGAAGCCGGGCGAGACCATGGCTCTGCCGCAAGGCGGCAGGGTCATCGTCATGCTGAAACCTGGCGAACGCGACCTTATCGCCGCCTATCGAACGGCCGGCGCGCTCGCCTATCTGATCAAGCCGCTGCGCCGAACCTCCTTGGTCGAGCAGGTGCTGGCCGCTGCCGGCGATGCGCCCAATGACACCGGCGCATCGAAGCCTGACGAGGACGACCGCGTCGCCCCGGCCCGATTCGCCGGGGTTCGCGTGCTGCTGGCCGAGGACAATCCGGTCGGCGCCCTCCTGGCCCGCACCCTGTTGCGCCGCGAAGGTTGCGTGGTCGAGACCGCCGCAACGGGCGAGGAGGCCGTGGCCGCCGTGCATCGCGCCCGCTACGACCTGGTGTTCATGGACATGCGGATGCCCGGCATGGACGGCCCCGCCGCCGCCCGCGCCATTCGCGCGACAGGGGACCGGACGCCCATCCTGGCCCTGACGGCCAACGCCTTCGCCGAGGACCGCCGCCTGTGTCTGGAAGCCGGCATGGACGACCATATCGTAAAGCCGCTGGACGCCGAGACCCTGCGCGCCGCCCTGGCCCGCTGGACGAAACGCGACATCCGCGCCAAGGTCGCCCGAGTTTAAGGCGTCCGCGTTCCGGCCGCTGCCGGAGCCGCCCATGACCGACCAGTCCCCCCGCGCCGTCAACGGCAAGCCCGCCGGGCGTTTCGGCGGCCTGGCCGTCTATGGCGAACGTCGCGTCTTCATCATGCTGTTGCTGGGCTTTTCGGCGGGTTTGCCCAACCTGCTGATCTTCGACACCCTTTCGGCCTGGCTGCGCGAGAGCGGGCAGACGCTGGAGGTGATCGGCTTCTTCGCCCTGGCCACCCTGTCCTATTCGCTGAAGTTCGTCTGGGCGCCGCTGATCGACCGGACGTCCGTGCCCGGATTGACGCGGCTTCTGGGCCACCGACGGGCCTGGATGCTGGTGACCCAGGCCGTCATCGTGTTCGGCCTGTGGTCCATCTCGACCCTGAACCCCGCCAACGCCCTGATCGCGGTGGCCGGCTTCGCCGCCCTGGTCGGCTTCTTCGGGGCGACGCAGGACATCGTCATCGACGCCTGGCGGATCGAGGCCGCCGACGACAGCCGACACGGCGCCATGGCCGCCGCCTATCAGATGGGCTATCGCGTCGCCATGATCGTGGCGGGCGCCGTGCCGCTGGTTCTGGCCGACCTCTATAACTGGAACCTGTCCTACGCAGTCATGGCCGCCCTGATGGGCTTCGGCATCGCCGGCGTCCTGTTCGCGCCGCGGGAAAAGGCCCATTCCATCCGCGCCATCCCGGTCGGCGACGTGCCGTCCCGCCCGGGATTCGAAGTGATCGAATGGATCGTGCGTTTGGCCGTCATCGGCGTGGCGGCGACGGTGCTGGGATCGGGCCTGACTGGCCAGTCGGCCCCGCTGAACGCTCTGTTCGGCCTGTTCGGCCTGTTCGGCCTGGGTGCGGACGGCAAGGCGGCCGTGGCGGCGGCCCTGTCGGCCAAGCCCGAGGGCGTCTATCTGCAGTTCGGCCTTGTGGTGTTGGGGCTGGCGGTCCTGGTCGTCGCCTGCTGGCCCGTTCCCGGCGTCAGAACGAGACCAGGCGCCTATCTGGCCGGGTCCTTCGGCGAGCCGCTCGTGGATTTCTACAGGCGGTTTTCCGGCGTCGCGACCCTGATCCTGGCGCTGATCTGCGTCTATCGCCTGTCCGATTTCGTCCTGAACATCATGCCGCCCTTCTATATCGACCTGGGCTTTTCCAAGACCGAACTGGCCGAGGTGCGCAAGGTCTTCGGCGTGGTCATGACGACCCTGGGCGTCTTCCTGGGCGGCTGGTCGGTCGCCAGGCTGGGGCTGATCCGCACCATGGTCATCGGCGCCTTCATGAGCCCGGTGTCCAACCTGATCTTCGCGTGGCTGGCCACCCAGGGACACAGTCTGCCGGCGCTGACGGTCGCCATCGGGGTCGACAATGTGTCCGGCGGCTATGCGGGCACGGCCTTGATCGCCTATATGTCCAGCCTGACGTCGATCGGCTTCACCGCGACGCAATATGCGCTGTTCACCTCGCTGTACGCCCTGCCCGGCAAGCTGATCGCCTCCCAGTCGGGACGGATCGTGGAGGCGTCGGCGCGCGCGGCCGAAGGCGACGGTCCCTTCGCCGCGCTCAGAAGCCTGTTCGCCGATATGCCCCAGGGGGTGCTGGCCACGGGCGCCGCGACAAGCGGCGTCAGTCCGGCCGCGCTCGGCGCCGGCTATATCGCCTTCTTCCTCTATTCCTTCGTCATCGGCCTGTTCGGAATCGTCCTGGCCTTCGTCGTGGCCGGCAAACAGACGGCGCTGGAGGCGCGGCGCAAGACAGAGGCCGAAGCCGAAGATAAGGTCGCGACGACCGAGGGCCAGCCGTCCTGAAGCCTCAGCGCTTCAGGAAGCCGCCGATCATGTCGCCCAGGCCGCCCGGCAGTTTGGCCAGAAGGTCGTCGGCGCCGTCGATCTGACCGCCGGGGGTCAGGCGGTCGATGGCCTCGGGCAACAGGCCCGCCAGGGTCTCGCCGGCCTGCTGGGGCGAGACGCCCATCTTGGCGGCGATGTCGGCGATGGGGCCGTGGCCGATGACGGCGGTGATCTGTTCGGCGGTGACGCCGGCGTTCGCACCCGAACCGACCCACGAGCCGATGACGTCGCCCAGGCCCGCCTGACCGAACTTCTCGGCCAGGCCGCCGACCCCGCCCTGGCTCTTCAGGAGGTCGCCGAGGCCGCCCGCGGCGTCCTGGCCCAATCCGTTCACCACATTGTCGAGAAAGCCCATCGTTCGGTCTCCTGTCTGATGGCGCACCCTAACATCGTCATGCGACGGATACGAGAAAGGCCCGTCGGGGATCCGACGGGCCTTTCCAGATCCAGCCTTCGCCGAAGCTTAGCGCTTGGCGTCGTTGGCGCCCTGGGTCACGGCCGAACCGGCGGCCGAGACGTCGCGACCGGCGCCGGCGATGGTGTTGCAGGCCGAAACGGCCAGGGCGGCGGCGACGATGGACAGGGTGATGATCTTGCGCATGATGGGGAACCCCTTGGTTGGTATGGTCAAGCTCCGTGCAAACGCCGATCCGGGCTTCGGGTTGCATTGCCCGAAACGAGACATGCGCCGCAGGGATTCGATGGCGCGCCCGCGCGGCGGAATGCCGCCATCCCTGAGGCGCCTGGCGCTTGTATCGATCGGCCCCTGGCCCGAAGGTGAGCCTCTGTTTGTCGAGGGGTTGTTCATGCGTCGTCTTCTGATCTCGTCCGCCGCCGTCATGGCGGTTCTGGCCGCAACGCCTGTCTTGGGCCAGACGCCCGCCACGGCGCCCGTAACCGCGGCCCAAAGCGAGGACGCGCGGCTGAACGCCTTCTTCGAACAGGCCTTCCAGGCGCGCATCGCACTGAGCCCGCAGCAGATGACGTCGCTGGGCATCAAGACCGACTACGACAAGCTGGACGATGTGTCGGACGCCGCCGCCGACCGGGCCCTGGCGCTGCAGGAAGCCCAACTGGCGCAGATGAAGGCCCAGTTCGATCCGCAGAAGCTGGGGCCGCAGGCGGCGCTGTCGTGGCGGATGTTCGAATACGGCGTCCAGCAGGCGCGGCTGTCGAACCAGTGGCGCGACTGGGGCTTTCAGTTCGCGGCCAACGGCAATCCGACCACCAGCCTGCCGGTCTTTCTGATCAACAACCACCGCGTCGCCAGCGTCGCGGACGCCGAAGCCTATGTCGCGCGCATCCGGGCCGCCGAAACCCAGATGGATCAGGTTGCCGAGGAACTGCGTCAGCGCGCGGCGGCGGGCGTCGTCTCGCCCCGGTTCGTCTTCGCCCCGTCCATCGCCAACACCCGCAACGTCATCACCGGCGCGCCGTTCGACGATGGCGCGGACAATCCGGTCTGGGCCGATTTCAACAAGAAGGTCGCGGCGCTGGAGACGGATCAGGCGACCAAGGACCGGCTGCTGTCGGAAGGCCGCGCCGCCCTGACCGGCCCCTACAAGGCGGGCTTCGAGACCGTGCTGGAGGCCCTGGCGGAGGTTCAGCCCCAGGCCGACAGCGACGCGGGCGTGTGGCGCCTGCCGCAGGGCGAAGACTATTACAACGCCCGGCTCAAGCTTTCGACCACCACCGACCTGACCGCCGACCAGATCCATCAGATCGGCCTGGCCGAGGTGGCCCGTGTCCAGGCCGAGATGGAGACGATCAAGACCCAGGTGGGCTTCACTGGCTCGCTGCAGGATTTCTTCGTCTTCCTGAAGACCGATCCGCGCTTCCAGTATCCGAACACGCCCGAAGGCAAGGAACAGTATCTGACCGACGCGCGCGGCTTCATCGCCCAGGTTATGGCGGCGGCGCCGCAATGGTTCTCGACCCTGCCCAAGGCGGCGCTGGAGGTGCGGGCGGTCGAGCCGTTCCGCGAGGCGACGGCATCGATCGCCTTCTACAACTCGCCCGCGCCGGACGGGTCGCGGCCGGGCATCTACTACGTCAACCTGTCGGACATGACTCAGGTGCTGAAGCCTCAGATCGAAGGCATCAGCTATCACGAAGGCGCGCCCGGCCACCATTTCCAGATCGCCTATGCCCAGGAGATCGAGGGGCTGCCGCGCTTCCGTCGTTTCGGCGGCTATGGCGCCTATGCGGAAGGGTGGGGCCTGTACGCCGAGCGGCTGGGCAAGGAGATGGGCTTCTATCAGGACCCCTATTCCGACTTCGGCCGCCTCTCGACCGAGCTGTGGCGCGCGGTGCGTCTGGTCACCGACACCGGCCTGCACGCCAAGCGCTGGAGCCGGGAACAGGCGATGGACTATTTCCGCCAGAACTCGCTGCTGTCTGAACGCGACATCGAAAAGGAGGTCGAGCGCTACATCACCAACCCTGGTCAGGCGACCAGCTACAAGATCGGCGAGCTGAAGATCGAGGAACTGCGCGACCGGGCCAGGACAATGTTGGGCGACCGTTTCGACATCAAGGACTTCCATGCGGTCGTGCTGGGCTGCGGCTCGGTTCCACTGGACGTGCTGGAGGATCAGGTCAACGCCTGGATCGCGGCGGGCGGCGGGGCGCCGATAGCGTAAATACGCCCTTCTCCCTCCCCGGAGCGGGGAGGGATGTCGCGAAGCGACAGGGTGGGGGCGGCCCGGCAGGGACGCCCTTGCTGATACCGGAGGGTATTTCCGAGACCATCGCCTCGCCGCCCCCACCCGGTTTCGCTGCGCTCAACCACCCTCCCCGGAGCGGGGAGGGAGAGCTCCGGAGTCGGATTTTTCCGACTTTCTGTGTATGAGCCGCCGCCATGCCCTTCACCGCCACCGTCCTGACCATGTTTCCCGAGGCCTTTCCCGGTCCGCTCGGCGTGTCGCTGATCGGCACGGCCTGGCGCGAGAAGGGCTTGTGGAGCCTGGAAACGGTTGACATTCGCGCCTTTTCCACAGATACGCGCGGCTTCCTGGACGACACCCCTGCGGGTGGCGGGCCGGGTGCTGTGCTGAAGGCGGACGTGGTGGCTCGGGCGGTGGACAGCCTGCCGGGACCGAAACGGCCGCTTTTGTACATGAGCGCCAGGGGCAGGCCCCTGACCCAGGCGCGCGTCAAGGAATGGGCCAAGGCCGACGGGATCGTCGTGCTGTGCGGCCGTTTCGAGGGGGTGGACCAGCGGGTGCTTGACGCACGCGGGTTCGAGGAGGTCTCGGTCGGAGACGCGGTTCTCGCCGGCGGCGAGGCGGCGGCGATGGTCGCGATCGAAGCGTGCGTAAGACTGATCCCCGGCGTGCTCGGTTCAGGCGACAGCCTGTCCTCCGAAAGCTTCGAGGATGGGCTTCTGGAACACCCGCAGTACACGCGACCGCGGACGTTCGAGGGGCTGGAGATACCCGAGGTGCTGCTGTCGGGCGATCACAAGAAGATCGCGGGATGGCGTGAGGCGCAGCGGGAGACAACGACGCGGGAGCGACGGCCGGACCTCTGGCAGGCGCATCTCGCCAATTCACAGCTAAAGGGCGCAAAGCCCGAGGAGAAATGACATGAATATCGTTCAGCAGCTGGACGCCGAAGAAAAAGCCCGCGTTCTGGGCGAGCGCAAGATCCCGGAATTCCAGCCCGGCGACACCCTGCGCGTCAACGTGAAGATCAAGGAAGGCGAGCGCGAGCGCGTTCAGGCCTTCGAAGGCGTCTGCATCGCCCGTGACGGCGGCGGCATCAGCGAAACCTTCACGGTCCGCAAGATTTCGTTCGGCGAAGGCGTCGAGCGTCGCTTCCCCATCCTGTCGCCGAACATCGAGTCGATCGAAGTGAAGCGCCGCGGCGTCGTGCGTCGCGCCAAGCTCTATTATCTGCGCGATCGTCGCGGCAAGTCGGCGCGTATCGCCGAGCGCCAGACGGTCCGTCCGGCCAAGGGCGCCGTGGTCCCGGAAACGGGCTCGGCCGACAAGGCCGGCGACGACGCATAAACCGGCGTCCGGCCGAAACGACGAAGGCCCCGGCGTCCGCCGGGGCCTTTTTCAATTCGATCCCGATGCCGGGCGCTATTGCGGGAACAGGGAATTGTCGGCGTCGCGCTGGCCCTGGAGACTATGTTTCAGCGCCTCCATCTGGTCGTGCTCGACCTTGACGGCGGCATAGGCCCGGCGAACCGTTTCGCGCGTGGTGGCGGAAATGCCCGTATCCTCCAGCGCCTTTTCGTATTTGCCGGCGATGAAGCCTTCGCCCGAGTTGATCGAGCCGACGACGGAATCGTCGTTGCGCAGCAGGGCGTGCTTCACGTCCAGAAAGGCCCGATGCGCCTTGGCCAGGATGGAGCCGTGCGGTTCGGGATCGCCGCCCAGGCCGCGCACGGCGGCCGACAGGTCTTCGACTACCTGCTGGCGCTCGCCGGCCCGGCGCTCGAACAGGGTGCGATAGTGGGGATCCTGGGTCTGTTCGGCGGCCTCGCGATAGCCGTCTGCACTGTCCAGGGTGGTGTCGATCAGGCCGTTCAGGACCTTGATGTCATGGGCGTTGGGATTGGTCATCTCGGTCTTCCTTCCGCTGTTGCGGTCGAACGGCGAAATGGCCGGGCGAGGCGAAGGTTTCGCCCTGCGACATCAAAGTTTGGTGCGAAGGGACCACAGCTCGGGGAAACAGCGCTTGGTCAGGGTCGAGGCCAGATAGGCCGCGCCCTCGGTGCCGCCCGTGCCGCGCCGGCGTCCGATGATCCGCTCGACCGTGACGACGTGCTTGTGCCGCCAGGTCAAAAGGGCGTCGTCCAGATCGACCAGCTTTTCGGCCAGCTGATACAGGGGCCAGTAGGTTTCGGTGTCGCGATAGACCTCGAGCCAGGCCGCCTCGACGGCTTCGGACGGCTCATAGGGCTGGGTCACATCGCGGTTCAAAACCTCGACCGGCACGGGCAGGCCGGCCTTGGCCATCTGGGCCAGGGCGTCGTCGTACAGGCTGGGGGACGCGATGGCCGCCTCCAGCGCGACCAGGGCCTCGGGCCGGTCGACGTGGAACTTCAGGAAGCTGGCGTCCTTGAGACCCAGCATGGCCTCCAGCCGGCGGAACTGATCGCTCTGGAAACCCGAGGAGGAGCCCAGCGACCCGCGAAAACGCAGATAGTCGGCCGGGGTCATGGTCGACAGGATGTCCCAGCTCTGGGTCATCACCGCCTGGATGCGCGACACCCGCGCCAGGCTCTTGTAGGCCGGCACCAGATCGCCGGCCCGCACCATGGACTGGGCCAGGGCCACCTCGTGCAGGATCTGCTTGAGCCACAGCTCCTTGGTCTGGTGGATGACGACGAACAGCATCTCGTCGTGCTGGTCCGACAGCGGATGCTGGGTCGAAAGCAGGTCGTCCAACGCCAGATAGCCGGCGTAGGTGATGTCGCTGGATTGGGTCATGACCGCCTATCGCCCGCGGTGGCGGGCGGCGCAAGCCGGAGGGTTCTTAATGCTGGCCCTGGGCCGAGACGTTGGCGGCCATCTGGCGGCCGGCGTCGAAGGCGTCGCGGGCGCCTTTGTAGATGAAGCCGTAGGTCGGATAGACCGTGGTGCCCAGGTCGTTGATCGGATTGTACCAGACCTTGACCTGCGACCAGTCGTTGGAGGGCGAGACGTCGACGACGGTGACGTTCTCCTCGACCTTGCCGCGGCTGCCGCCCCAGTTGGCGTGGGTCACGCGAACCACGCGGTCGGTCAGGATGTCGGAGACGACGGCCACGTGGCCCCGGCTCATGCGGCCCTCGGGGCGGAAGACCAGGACCGAGCCGGTCTCGGGCGCCTTGCCGGTGCGGAAGTTGGCGGCGGCCTGGCGCCACCAGGTCCAGGCGTCGCCGAAGATGTTGATGCCCGAGAACATGCGGGCGAAGGTCACGCACTGCCAGTACGGCTCATCGGCCTTTGCGGTGGAGGGGACGGCCCCCAGCGCGAAAAAACCGAGGGTCGCCGCAACCGCGGCGGCTTTGAGCCGTTTCGTCATGCCTAGGGTATCCCGACCCGTTCATGGGAAGCCCTTTAGGCCACGGGATCACGCCCCGTAGCAAGTTGTTTCGGCATATCGCCGTGCGGCCGCTTGTGGATTGCGCTGTGGGCTTTCTTTTCGGCCAATCCGCGCAAAGCCTTGCGCGCCGGGCGTTCGACCAGGTGATAGGACGCCGCCGCCGCGACCGGCAGCAGGGCCACGATGGCCAACCACACGAAAATTTGAAACTGCTTGTCGGGCGCGTCGAACAGCTTGGCCGCCAAGCCGACGGACAACAGCTTCCAAGGCACACAGACCATATAGACCGAATAGCTGATCTCACCCAGATAGACGGCCGGCTTGGACGCCAGCCATCCGGCCCGTTCGTTCGGCAGAGAGGCCAGAGACAGGATCAGGGCGCCGGACAGCAGGACGGTCACGCCGTCCCATAGACCCAGCGCCGCGCTGAGCACCATCAGGCCGAAGGATACGGCCGAGCACAGCCACGGCGCCTTCAGCGGGGCGCGGCGATAGACCAGATAGAGGGCGCAGCCGAGGGCGAAGCACGGCACGATCCGCAGCGCGCCCCACTGGATGGTCGCCTCGGTCAGGGAAAAGCCCGCGACCTGCTGGAACCCGAAATACAGGATGACCATGAAGGCGGCGGCGCCCAAGGCCGCCGCGACCGGCCGCGCCCGCATCCGCCAGAAGACGAAGGCGAACAGCGGGAAGCACAGATAGGCGAACCACTCCGCCGAGATGGACCAGGACGGATGGTTCCACCCCGCCACCGGCGCCAGGCCCCAGGCATGGACCATCAGCAGATTGGCCGGCAGGGCCGCCCAGTTCCGCACATTGGGATCAACGCCCATGCCCGCAGCCATGGCCACCGTCGCCAACAGACCCACCCCGATCAGGGTGAACAGGTGCAAAGGGTAGACCCGCGCCACCCGCGCCCACAGGAAGCCGCGATAGGAAAACCGCTTCTCGCCCGCCGCCTGCAGATAGACGTGGGACAGGATGAAGCCGGACAGGACGAAGAACAGCTCCACCCCCAGATAGCCCTTGCCGACCAGGTTCGACGGGCCCGCCCCGGCCAGGTTTTCCCAGAAGGTGTAGATGGCCACCCAGATGGCGGCGCCGAACCGCAGGGCGGTGATCGGTCGAAGATCGGCGGGCGTCTGAACGGGGGTCATGGCGTCACCTTGGCACATCAGGCTTTTCGAACCGTGAAGGCGCGCAAAGGTTGTGCCGCGCCTCCTCACCCGGCCCAGACGCCGTGGAAGCCGGCCGGCAGGACCGCGTCCGCCTGCCATGACGCCACCGGCCCGTCCTCGATTCGAGCGACGTCGAATACGTGCAGTTCGATGCGGCCATCTTTCAGATTGACCGATGGCCCCACCAGCCAGGCGTCACGTTCGGCGCTTGCCCCCGGCTTGGGCACGAAGACCGCCTCCTCGACAACCTGATGAAGGCCGAACTCGAAGGCGTGGGAGCGTCCGCTGTCCCAGTCATGGACAGCCAGGCCGGTCGGCAGGGGCCGGCCCCGCGTCTCGCCGGACGTATGGGCGGTAAGGCTGCGCCGCAAACCCGCGCGACGGGGATCGGCCTTGGGGAATTCGCCGACGACGGCGCTGTCGGTCATGTCGGCCCGACCGTCGGGATACAGGGTGATCAGCCCCAGTTTAGCCGGATCGCCAGGCACGACGCCGCGCCCCTCGACCAGCACCCTCGCCCCGTCCACGGCGAAACGCGGATCGCGGCTGGCGGCCACGTCGAAGCGGATCGTGCCGTCCCGCTCGGCCCAGGCGTCGCCCAGGTGGAAATGGAAGAAGCCCGGCAGATCGTAGATGCGGCGTCTGGACAGGTCGTCCTTGTCCAGCACCATCACCTGCGTCCCCATTTCGGGCCGCCACGCCAGCCCCGAGATCACCGGCATGGCGTGGGTTTCGAACAGCCAAGGCTGAAGCACCAGGATGATGTGGCGATCGGTGGCGGTGAAGTCGTGCATATAGCTGGCGCGCGGCAAGGCGATGACCTGGGCGTCGTTCAGGCTGCGGTCTGGGTTCAGCCGCCAGATCACGGCCCGGTCGCCTGCCAGCCCCACGTTCCAGATCGAACCGTCCCGGCCATAGCGCGGATGGGCCTGGAACGGCATGCCCTTCAGATCGTCGCGCAAGGTGACGAACCCTTGCGTCGATAGGTCCGAGGCGTCCATGGCCAGGGGCGAGCCCGCCTCCCACAACGCCCAGATGCGGTCGCCGGCGACCATGACGGCGGTGTTGGCCGCATTGGCGTCGTCGTTGGAGCCGATGCGGGCGCGCGCGTCTCCCTTGGTGCCGAAGCCGGGCGTGACCACGGCGTCCAGTTCGGTCTCGGTGCGACGCTTTGGCGTATCGGCGAACCGGGCCTCCAGCGTCGCCTGGCCGTCCTGGATGCGGAAGGCGCGCATCATGCCGTCGCCGTCGAACCAATGGGTGGCCGAACCGCCAGGCCGCCGGAACTTGGCGGGGCCATTGCGATAGAGGGCGCCCGCCAGGCCCGACGGCGCGCGGCCGTGGATCAGGCGCATCGTCTGGCGCGGCAGGTCGGCGGCGACATCGGC
>NZ_DALZQC010000046.1:0-23990 GCF_032017145.1 Brevundimonas sp. | reverse complement strand
CCCGCGCGGGAACCGGCGCGCACGGCCGCCCGCGCGCCCGCCGGACGCTGGGCCGTTCAGGTCGGCGCCTTCCGGGACGAAAAGGTCGCCAACGACTGGCTGACCGAACTGAACCGCCGCTTCCGCACCCAGTTCGCCGCCGCCGAGCGCAACGTCCAGACCGCCGGCGACTGGTATCGCTCTCGCTTCACGGGCCTGACCGAGACAGGCGCCAAGTCGGCGTGCGAGGCCCTGGCCGAACGGCGCGTCACCTGCATGGTGATCGGCCCCGACTGAACCGCCTGACTGCGCCGGAACAAATGTTCTTGCTTTGTTCCGGTCAATGACGCATGGTCCTTCCCATGGAAACCGCCAAGGGAAGAGGCGCGCGTTCGAATGCCACCGGCCGCTACGAACCTGAACAGCACCTGTCGTTCGACGACGGCTGGACGCGCGACGACGCCGAGGCCGCGCCCCTGCGCACCACCCTCACGCCGGAACACGCCCGCGCGATCATCGCCCGGAACGACAGCCCGGACATCGGATTCGACCGCTCCATCAACCCGTATAAAGGTTGCGAACATGGCTGCATCTACTGTTACGCCCGTCCGTCCCATGCCTGGATGGGCCTATCCCCGGGCCTGGATTTCGAGAGCCGCATCTTCTTCAAGCCCCAGGCCGCACGTCTGCTGGAACAGGCCTTCCTCGCACCCCGATACCGATGCAGGCGCATCCACATAGGCGGCAACACCGACCCTTATCAGCCGGTCGAGCGTGAACTGGGCTCGACCCGTTCGATCCTGGAGGTCATGCAGCGGTTCAACCATCCGTTCAGCATCATCACCAAGTCGGTGCTGATCGGGCGCGACGCCGACATCCTGGGACCGATGGGCAAGGCGGGCCTGGCCTCGGCCTTCGTCTCCATCACCACCCTGGATCGCGGACTGGCCCGCGCGATGGAGCCGCGCGCCTCCACCCCCGCTAAACGGCTAGAGGCCATTTCCAGACTGGCCGAGGCGGGCTGTCCGGTCGGCGTGGGGTTCGCCCCGGTCATTCCCGGCCTGAACGACCATGAACTGGAGTCGATTCTGGAGGCGGCCGCCAAGGCAGGCGCCACGCGCGCCATGTATGTGACCCTGCGTCTGCCGCTGGAGATCAAGGATCTGTTCCGCGAATGGCTGGCCGACGCCCGCCCGGATCGGGCCGCGCGGGTCATGTCGCTGATCCGCCAGACGCGGGGCGGCAAGGATTACGACGCCGATTGGTCCCAACGGATGAAGGGCACGGGCCCGGTCGCCGAACTGATCGGGGCGCGCTTCAAGGCGGCGGTCAAACGCTATGGACTGGATACGCCCCGCCGCCTGCTGGACGAGACGCAATTCCGCGTTCCCCCCGACGCTCGACCGCAGATGGATCTGTTCGACCTGCCGCAGACCGCCGCCGAAGTCAGGATTGCCTAACGGCCACGCTTGAGGTTAGCCTCCCTCATCCTGGGGGAATGTCATGATCCAACGTCTATCGGCGCTCGTCGGCATGGCCGCGCTTCTTTCCGGCTGCGTCGCCGTGGACGTGCCGGAAGGCGAGTTCTTCTATCCCGACGCGCGGGTGAAGGCCGAGAAGATGGTTCTTACGCCCGGCCCCGCCGTGCCGGGCGGCGAGACCCTGTCCCTGCCCTATGCCGGCGGCGCGGTCGCCGCGACGCGGGTCAGGACCGGCCGAGCGGATGCGCCCTTGATCCTGTACTGCGGCGGCAACCTGTTTCGGCGCGGCGTCAACGGGGCGGCGATGGCGCGCGAACTGGCGCCGTTCGGCGATGTGCTGATGTTCGACTATCCCGGATCGGGCGACACGCCGGGTCGGGCCGATTTCGCCAGCTACCGCGCCGCCGGAGAAGTCATCGCGGCCAGCGCCCGAGCCCAGGCCGATTCGGAAGGGCGCCGGCTGATCGCCTGGGGCCACTCTTTGGGCGGTCCGGTGTGCGCCGAGGCCGCACGCCTCATTCGCGCCGACGCCGTGGTGCTGGAGGCCACGACGCCCACCGCCCGCGCGGCGGTGGACCAGATGCTGGGACTGTGGCGGCCTCTGATCCGCGTTCAGATGGCCGACGCCCTGGCCGCCATCGACGTGCCGGCCACGCTGGACGGCTATCCGGGACGGGTCGTGGTGCTGGAGGCCGGGCGCGACCAGACCCTGCCGCCCGCGCTGAGCCGCACCCTGGCCAGGGATCTGGAGGCGCGCGGTGTAGACGTCCGGCGTCTGGTCTTCCCGCGCGCCGACCACGGCGACATTCCCGATCAGCCCGACTTCGCCGCGCAGGTCGCGGCCGCCCTGAGTTAGTCGTCGGCGGCCGAGGGGTCGATGGCGCGGGTCACCAGATCGCGCCAGGTCGGATCGCTGTCGTCGACCAGATCGACATCTTCCATAAGGGCGACCGCCCCCTCCCCGTCCGGCAAAATCAGGCCCAGGACCTCCATCTCCTCGCCGTCGGCGCCCAGATGGCTTTCGGCCTGGACCGCCACGGCCGCCTGCTCACCATCCTCGTCCCACCAGATCACCGGCTGCGGCAGGTCCATGACGATGGGGCGCGGGTCGTCGGTGTCGCCCAGTGCGAAGATGGCGCGCCGCGCCTGCACGTCGTCCAGGGTCGCGACCGCCCCGGTGAACGGCTTCAGCCGGCTCCAGTCGTCGGCGTCGAAACCGCCTCCGTCTTCCTCGCCAAGGTCGTCGGTCATCTGGGTCATGATCGTCCTATCGTCTGAAAACGCCGACCAGTTCGACATGGGCGGACCACAGGAACTGGTCGATCGGCGTGACCGTCTCCAGCCGGAACCCGGCGTCGATCAGGACGCGGGCGTCGCGCGCGAAGGTCTGGGGATTGCACGACACCCCCACGACGACGGCCGCCTTGGTCGTGGCGATCTGGGCTGTCTGTTCGACGGCGCCGGCGCGGGGCGGGTCGAACACGATGGCGTCGCACCCCTTCAGGTCATAGGGCGTCATCGGGCGGCGGAACAGATCGCGCGCCTCTGCCGCGATCGCCTTCATGCCCTTGGCCGAACCCACGGCGGACTTCAGGGCGTCGATGCCGGGCCTTGACGCATCGGCGGCAATCACGGGGGCGACCGTCGCCAGGGGGAAGGTGAAGGTTCCCGCCCCGCAGAACAGGTCCGCGACCTTCTTGGCTCCCTTCACCGCCGCGACCGCGCGCGATGTCATGGCCAGTTCGGCCGGCGGCGCCGCCTGCAGGAAACCGCCGGCCGGCAGGGCGACCGTCGCCGGTCCGAAAGCCACCATCGGCTGGCGCGCCATCACCAGGGTTTCACCCGCCAGGCTCAGTCGCGCCAGGTCGACCCGGTGCGCGGCCTGAACCGCCTGGGCGCGCGCGTCGGCGGACAGGCCGCCGCCCGAGCGCCGCTCCACGCCCGTCACATCGACGTCCAGCCCCGCCAGGGTCCAGGTCACATGCAGCGTCGGGGCGGATTTGGGATGTTCGAAGAAGGCCGCCGCCACCTGCGCCAGGGCGGGAATGGCCTGAACGATGCGGACATCCGCCACCGGACAGGCCGTGACCTCGACCAGCCGCCAGGATCGCCGCGCCTTGAACCCCAGCACCACGCGGCCGCCGGCGTCGCGCCGGGCATGAAGGGCCACGCGGCGGCGGCTGCCGGGCGGTGTGGCGATGGTCGCCTCGATCTCCGTCTCGATGCGCTCGCGCGCCAGGGCCAGACGCACCTGCTCGCGCTTCCAGTCCAGATAGGGCCCCTCGGCCCAGTGCTGCAGCGAACAGCCGCCGCAGTCGCCATATTGCGGCGAGACCGGCGCGATCCGATCCGGGCTGGGGGTGACGATCTCGACGCCTTCGAGCCGACCGTCCACGACCTGGCCCCGCACGGTTTCGCCGGGCAGGGTCAGGCCGGCGAACACCGGCCCCGCCGGCGTGCGGGCGACGCCGTCGCCCTGGCCGCCGACGCGGTCGATGATGAAGGTCTCCATCGCCGGGCTTCTAGCCGCCGCCGAAAGGCCGCTCAAGTCGCGGCGGCGTCCACCGCGCGCCGCTCGCCTGAAAGATGAACGAAGATGAACACAGCGCTCAAATGCCGTTCAGCTTCGCTGTCTTAAATCGGACTGCAACGAGACACGAGGCTTGCCGTTAACCGTTGACGGAAATCGTTCGGTCCTCGGAAGGGTTGAAAAATGCGTCTCTCCAAGTCTTCGCTCGCCGCCGCAGCCGCCCTGGCGCTCGGCGTCACCGCCGCCCCGATGGCGGCTTCGGCTCAGAACTATTACGGCTACGGCTACAGCCAGAACTACGGGACGGGCGCCTATGCGCCGTCCTACAACTACGGACGCGGCTACCCCTCCTACGACCCCTGCTCGCGTGAGCGTCAGGGCCGGACCGGCGCCGGCGCGGTGATCGGCGGCGGCGCGGGCGCCGTCATCGGATCGCAACTGGCCGCGCGCGGTCGTCGCACCGAGGGCAGCATCCTGGGCGGCGTGCTCGGCGCCGTGGTCGGCTCCCAGGTGGGCCGCTCCAGTTCCGACGCCTGCCGCAGCTATCAGAGCAGCTATGGCTCCGGCGGTTACTACAACCAGGGCTACAGCCAGCCGACCTACGGCTACTACGACAACCGCTATAAGGGCGATCAGGGCTATCGTTACGACGACTACGACCGCCGGTCCGACTACGCCTATGACAGCGGCGGCTACTACGACGACCGCTCTCGCCCGGTCGATTCCTATCGCAACTCCGACGGATGCCGCCTGGCCGAAAGCCAGATCCGTCTGCCCGATGGTCGCACGGACACGCGCTACGTCCGCACCTGTCCCGACCAGTACGGCCGCTATCGCGTCGTCGATTAATTTTCAGCCCCCCTGTCGATCGACGATGTGACGGGAGCCGCCGGAGGATCAGTCCTCCGGCGGTTTCTCTTTTGGGAAAACGCGCGTCGGATCAGTGGCGTGCGGCCCAGAGCAGGAACTCGATATTGCCGTCGCCGCCCGTGATGGGGCTGTCGGTCACGGCCTGAACCGCCCAGCCCAGGTCTTCCAGCCAATCACGTACGCGCTGCACGGCGGCGGCATGAGCGGCCGGATCCTTGACCACGCCCTTCTTGCCGACCGACCTGGGGCCATCGCCCTCGAACTGGGGCTTGACCAGGGTGATCAGGTCCGCGCCCGGCCCGGCCAGGGCCAGGGCGGCGGGCAGAACCTTGGCCACGCTGATGAAGCTGGCGTCGCAGACGATCAGCGACGGCGCCACGGGGATCAGTTCGGGCGTCAGGTCGCGGGCGTCGGTGCGCTCCAGGTTCACGACGCGGGGGTCGGCGGCGACGCTCGGATGAAGCTGGCCCGACCCGACATCGACCGCGAACACCCGCGCCGCGCCACGGTCCAGACAGACTTCGGTGAAGCCGCCGGTGGAGGCGCCCACATCCAGCACCGTGCGCCCCTCGACCGCCACCGGCCACAGGGTCAGGGCGTGATCCAGCTTCAAGGCGCCGCGCCCCACCCAGCGGTGGGCCGGTTCGGCCTGGATTTCCGCGTCATCGGCGATCTGTTCGGACGGCTTGGCGACCAGGCGACCGTCCGCCCTGACCCGCCCGGCCTCGATGGCGGCGCGGGCGCGGGCGCGGGTGTCGAACAGCCCGCGCGTGACCAGCAATTGGTCGATGCGGGATTTCACCCGATCTCGCTGAGGCGGGCCAGCGCCGCCTGCAGCTTGACCTTGCCCGCCTCGGCCTCGGCCAGTTTGGCGCGCTGTTCCTCAACCACGTCCGGTGCAGCGCGCGAGACGAAGTTGGGATTGCCCAGCTTCTTGTTCACATGGCCGATGTCGCTGTCGAAGGCGGCGATCTCCTTCTCCAGACGCGCCCGTTCGGCGGTCAGGTCGATGACGCCCGCCAGCGACAGGGCGATGGTCGAACCACCGGACACGAAAGTCACGGCCCCGGTCGGCGCTGCGTCCGCCGAACCCACCTCGGACACGCGGCCCAGGGTCAGGATCAGGTCGCGGTGACGGGCGATCCGCTCGGCGGCCACGGCGTCGGGCGCGACGAAGGCCAGCGGCGGCTTGGCCGACGGCGGGACGTTCATTTCGGCGCGCAGCCCCCGGATTTCCCCGACCAGATCGACCAGCCAGCCGATCTCGGCCTCGGTCGAGGCGTCGATGAAGGCGTCCGGCAGGACCGGCCATTCGGCGCCGATCAGCAGGGTCTCGCGCGCTGGTCCTTCCTTGCCCAGTTCGGCCCAAAGCTCCTCGGTGATGAAGGGCATGACCGGGTGCAGCAGCTTCAGCGTCTGATCCAGGGTCCAGGCCGTCATGGCGCGCGTCTCGGCCTTGGCGGCCTCGTCCGATCCCTGGAACACCGGCTTGGCCAGTTCCAGATACCAGTCGCAGAAGACGTTCCAGACGAAGCGATAAAGCGCCCCCGCCGCATCGTCGAACCGCCCGCCTTCGATGGCGTCCGACACGGCGCGTTCGGCCTTGGTCAGTTCGCCGCGAATCCAGCGGTTGATCGTCTGCTCGACCGTCGCGGGATCGAAGCCCTCGACGCGACGCGCCTCGTTCATCTGGCTGAAGCGGGCGGCGTTCCACAGCTTGGTGCCGAAGTTGCGATAGCCTTCGATCCGTTGCTTCGACAGCTTGATGTCGCGCGTGCCCGACAGGATGGCCATGGTGAAGCGCAAGGGATCGGCGCCCAGTTCGTCGATGATGCCCAGCGGGTCGATGACGTTGCCCTTGGACTTCGACATCTTCTGGCCCTTCTCGTCGCGGACCAGACCATTGATGATGACCCGCTTGAACGGAACCTCGCCGTCCATGAAGTGCAGGCCCATCATCATCATCCGGGCGACCCAGAAGAAGATGATGTCCGCCGCCGTGACCAGATCGCTGGTCGGATAGAACCGCTCCAGATCCTCGGTCTTCTCGGGCCAGCCCATGGTCGAGAACGGCCACAGGGCCGAGGAGAACCAGGTGTCCAGAACGTCCTCGTCCTGGGTCAGGGCGACCTCAAATTCATAGTCCGCCATCGCCTGTTCGCGCGCGTCCTCTTCCGTCTCGGCGACATAGATTTCGCCGTTCGGACCATACCAGGCCGGGATGCGGTGCCCCCACCACAACTGGCGCGAAATGCACCACGGCTCGATATTGCGAAGCCATTCGAAGTAGATCTTTTCGTACGACTTCGGCTCGAACACCGTGTCGCCCTGCTCCACCGCCTTCAGCGCAGGCTGGGCCAGGACCTTGGCGTCAACGTACCACTGATCCGTCAGCCACGGCTCGATGACCACGCCGGAGCGGTCGCCGTGCGGCACGACGTGTTGCGTTTTCTCGATCTCGCGCAGCCAGCCCTCTTCCTCGGCGCGGGCGACGATGGCCTTGCGCGCGGCGAAGCGGTCTTGCCCCACATAGTCCGAGGGCACGTCCGGCGTGTCGGCGTCGCTGATACGGCCAAAGGCGTCCAGAATGTTCAGCGAAGGCAGGCCCGCGCGCTTGCCCACGCCGAAGTCATTGAAATCATGCGCCGGCGTGATCTTGACCGCGCCCGAGCCCTTGCTCGGATCGGCATAGTCGTCGGCGACGATGGGGATGCGACGGCCGACGATGGGCAGGGTCACGAACTTGCCGACCAGACCGGCATAGCGTTCGTCATCCGGATGCACCGCCACGCCCGTATCGCCCAGCATGGTTTCGGGCCGGGTCGTGGCGACGACGATAAAGTCGCGCGTCTCCCATTCCGTCGCCTTGCCGTCCTCGTCGAAGGCGACCGGGTGTTCATAGGTCACGCCGTCGGCCAGCGGATAGGCGAAGTGCCAATAGGCGCCGTCCACCTCGCGCTGTTCGACCTCCAGGTCCGAGATGGCGGTCTGGAAATGCGGGTCCCAGTTCACAAGCCGCTTGTCGCGATAGATCAGGCCCTCCTTGTGCAGTTGCACGAAGACCTTGCGGACGGCGGCGTTCAACCCCTCGTCCAGGGTGAACCTCTCGCGCGACCAGTCGCATGATGCGCCCAGGCGGCGCAGTTGGCGCACAATGGTCCCGCCGCTTTCGGCCTTCCATTCCCAGATCTTCTCGATGAAGGCGTCTCGGCCCATGTCACGGCGGCCGACATTGCCGCCCGCCGCCAGCTGACGCTCGACCACCATCTGGGTGGCGATGCCAGCGTGATCGGTACCCGGCAGCCACAGCACCGCCTTGCCCTTCATCCGGTGATAGCGGGCCAGGATGTCCTGCAGGGTGTTGTTCAGCGCATGGCCGATGTGCAGGCTGCCGGTCACGTTCGGCGGCGGAATGACGATCGAATAGGCGCCCGCCGCCCCTTCCGTGCGGGGCGCGAACAGGCCGCTCCTTTCCCACTGGGCGTAAAGGCGAGGCTCGGCGGCCTGGGGTTCGAAGGTCTTCTCAAGCATTTGGGGTATCTCGGAATGCAGAAAGGCGGCCCCCTTCAGGAGCCGCCCCTCGGATTAGTCTGGGCTGAGGCGAAGGGCTAGGCGCTGCGCGCGATGCGTTCGACTTCCTTGCGTACCTGGGCCTCGACGATCGCCGGCAGATTGGCGTCCAGCCAGTCCTTCAGCAGGGGGCGAAGCATTTCGGCCACCATGGCCTCCACCGTATTGCCGCTGACGAAGGGCAGATCGCCGGTAGAGGGGGCGGGCGCGGGCTCCGGCTTCTTGAAGCTGGCGGCCAAACCGGCGAAGGCCGAGGCGGCGCTGGCGGCGGCGCTGTCGCCGACCAGGGTGTCGTAGCCCTGTTCCCGAGCCGGGGGGACGGCGGGCGGTTCGGGCGCCTGATAGGTTTCGGTCGGCGTCACATCCAGGTCGCCGATGGTCTCGACGGGGGCCGCATCGTAACGGTCGGTCAGTTCCAGCACGTCATCCTCCGCAGCCGGCGCGGGCTCGGGCTCGAACGGGGCGGCGAAGACGGTTTCGGCCGCGGCGGGTTCCGGCGCGGGTTCGGGCTGGACCTCGCCCTCGGGCGCTGCGGAGGCAGGCGTTTCGGCCGGGGCCTCGTCTTCGGAGATGATCCGGCGAATCGACGCCAGGATCTCTTCCATGGTCGGTTCCTGGGCGGACTGATCGGTCATGGCGCAACCTTGGGCGTGGCCTGGGAAGAAATTGGCTCACGGAACGATCCGCGCGCCGCGAACGGGACGACGCCAGACGACGGATCGTCTGGAATCTATGTGTTGTCGTCGCATCTTCGCCCGCTGGAATCAACGGGCGCGTTCGCAGCGGCCGGATCGTGGTCCGCCGGGGGATCAGGTCCGAGGAGCGGTGCGAACCACCTCGCCCTTCAGCTGGGCGTCGACGGGCGCGTCAGGCGCGTCCACTGTCCCGACGATGGGCGGCGAGGCCACGCGGTCCAGCGTCTCGATGACGCCATCCCATGGCAGGCCGCCGCGCCCCTTGACCCGATCATAGTTGGTGACGGGGTCATAGACTTCGACCGTCGGGTTCAGGGCCGGCCCGTCCAGCTGGCCCATGGCGGCCAGCAGCGAGGCGCGGGCGACATATTCGGCGGCGCGGGCGTTGGCGACGGCCGTTTGAGACGCGCGCAGCGTCACTTCCTGGTTCAGCACGTCCAGGGTGGTGCGCAGGCCGACCTGCGCCTCCTGGCGGACGCCCTCTGCGGCGACGGAGGCGGCGCGCACAGCCTCGGTCCCGGCCGTCACATTGGCGCGGGTCGATAGAACCTGCGCGTAGGCCGAACTGACATTCTGAAGCACGGTGCGACGTTCGCCCTCGATCGCCATCTGTGCGGCGTTGGCGCGCTCCAGCGCCTGGGCGACGCGCGACTGGTTCAGCCCCCCGGTGAACAGGGGCACCGACAGGGTGGCGCCGGCGGTGAAGCTGCGGCGGTCGGCCAGCTGACCCAGATCGCCCAGATCGTTGGACGATCCGCCATAGGAGGCGGTGGCGCGCAGCGACGGCATATATTCCGAACGGGCGGCGGCCACGGCCGCCTCGGCCCCCTGCAACTGATAGGTGGCGGCCAGGACGCCCGGATTGCGCTGCAGCGCCGTCTCCATGGCGACGTCGAAGTCCGTCGGCACGGCCGGCAGGGTCGGCGCGGCCTCAAGATCGGTCGGCGACTGGCCCACGACGGCGGCGTAGGCGGCGCGCGAGGTGGCCAGCTGGGCCTGGGCGTTGGCCAGATCGGCCTCGGACTGAGCCTGGGACGCCTCGGCCTGGGCGACGTCGGTGCGGGTGATCTCTCCCACTTCGAAGCGGGCGCTGGTCTCTTCCAACTGGCGTTGCAGGACGCTGAGGTTTTCCTGGCGGATGCGCAGGATCTCCATGTCGCGGGTCACGTTCACATAGGCCTGGATGACCGACAGCATGACCGACTGTTCGATCTGGCGCAGGTTCTCACGGCCGGCCAGGACGCCGGCCTGCGCCTGGTCGATGGCGCGGGCGGTGCGGCCGCCGGTCCACAGGTTCTGGCTGAGGCTGACGCCCAGATTGGCGCCCTGGGTTTCGGACGAGCTGGTCGAGATCTGGGTGTCCGGCACGCCGTCCCCATTGGTATCGACGAACTGAGTCACGGCGGGGAAGTCGCTGCGCGTATAGTCCACGCCCGCCGAGGCGCTGAGCGTAGGGCGAAGGCCCGACCGCGCCTGCACCACCGATTCGTCAAGCGCCCGCTGGGTGGCGCGCTGAGCCAGCAGGTTGGGATTGGTGCGATAGGCCAGGGCGATGGCGTCCTGAAGCGTCTCGGCCCAGGCCGGCGCGCCCAGGCCGGTCATCACGGCGACCACTGCGGCCGAAGCCAGCACACGCGAGCGTTTCAACATTGTCCGTCCTTGCCCGACGCCCCGAAAGAACGCCCGAATGTTTTCTCAAGCGTAACTGCGGCCTGACTGAACCACACGCCAGTTAAGTTTTCTTCACGGTTGCGGTCGCGCGATCCGTCCGCCGGCCGATCATGTTTCTACAGCGCGAAGGTAGGCGCCGGCGTCAACTCGGCAAGGACCGCCGGCGACGAATCGAACAGTTCGCGGCGCGACAGGCCCTCGGGCGTCTTGACGAACAGGGCCGCCTTGCCGATGGCGCCGCGACGTTCCACCACCACGACCCGCCCGCCGGGCCGCAAGGCGGCGCCCCACGATTCGGGCAGGGCCTGAACCCCACCCTCCGACACGATCAGATCCCAGTTCTCGCCTGTCGGCTGCGAAAGCGGCTGCACCACCGTCGCGACGCCTTCAGCGGCCAGGGCTTCACCGACCACGCCGAACACGGCTTCGTCCGACTCCTGGGCGGTGACGGTCAGACCCATGCGGGCCAGAAGGGCCGCGGCATAGGGGGCGGCGATTGCCAGGGCCTTCTCGCCCTCGCGCGCATCGGCGGCCTGCAACAGCTTGGCCACGTCGCGGGCCGGCATCAGGCGACGATCCCCGGCGATGGCCAAAGCTTCTTCGGAATAGGCGGCGAAGGCGCGATCCGGCGCGCAGTACCGCTCACGCGGCACGGCCATCATGGCCAGGTGAATCGCGCGATCCGTCACGTCGTTCACCCGCACCTGCGAGTCGACCATAGCCTTGCGCTCGGCGGTGAAATCCATCTGTGGGCAGCCTTCAACGATAATCCGGGAGGAAAACTCGCGCGCTTATAGTTCCGTGCGTTGCAGCGGACAATCCGATCTGATAGCGAACGCCCCTCGCGATGACCGCCCCCGAGAAATCGGGGACAAAAGGCGGCCTGATGGCGGAGTGGTGACGCAGAGGACTGCAAATCCTTGCACCCGGGTTCGATTCCCGGTCAGGCCTCCATCGCGATAGACGAACGAAGGCCGTCCCTCGGGGCGGCCTTTTCGTTTCAGAACTCCAGAGCCGTCGTCGTCAGATGATGCAGGGCCACGGCGCTGGTCGCGGCGACATTCAGCGAATCAAACCCGCCCGCCATGGCGATGCCTATGGGGCGGCAGCGGGCGATCACCGCCTGGGGCAGCCCCGGCCCCTCCGATCCCAGCACCACCGCGACCGGCCCCTTGCGGCGATAGTCCGACAGGCGCGCGCCCGCCGACGGGGTCAAGGCCAACACTTCGACGTCCGCCTGGGTCAGGGCGTCCAGGATGTCGAACGATTCGGCGACGGAGAACGGCATACGCAGGACCGCCCCGACCGACACCCGGATGGACTTACGATAGAAGGGATCGCAGCAGGTCGAATCCAGCAGCACGGCCCTGGCCCCGAAGGCGGCGGCGTTGCGGAACAGGCCGCCCATATTGTCGTGATTGCCGATGCCGCTGGCGATGACGAAGACATCGCCGGTCGCCACATCCGACAACAGGTCCTGCAACGGCGGGGGCGCAGGCTTCTCGCCCAAGGCCAGAATACCCCGGTGCAGTTCGAACCCGGCGATCCGATCCAGCACGGTCTGGCGCGCAACATAGACCGGAGCATCCGCCGGCAGCGCTTGGATTACGTCGTCCAGAGCCGCCACGCGCTTGTCCGCCAGCAGCAGCGACCGGGGCCTGCACCGCGACGCGCTGGAGGCCAGACCACGAACCACCACCTCCCCTTCCGCGATGAACAGCCCTTGGCGCCCTGTCAGATCGCGCTCGCGAATGTCGCGATAGGCGGCGACGCGCGGGTCCTCGGGGTCGTCGATAATTATCGGCTCGATGGTTCGATTTCCCATTGCAAGATCGGAACGCCCGCTGCTATACGCCCGCCTCCCGAGCAGATGTTCCGCAGTAGCTCAGTGGTAGAGCAGCCGACTGTTAATCGGCTGGTCGTAGGTTCGAATCCTACCTGCGGAGCCACTCTGGTGTAAAGGTCGACAGGTTCTGAAACCTCGACCTGAAAACTCTCAGATCGCTTGAGTATTCGGGTCTTCATTCATGAAGACCGCCAGACCATCGCCGCTCATTAGTCTGGCGAATGCGGGTGCGCGACGCTGCTTGATGTTTAACGTTGGCCAGAGCCGCGCTGTGGTGTCGCTTTGACGCGCCGCTTTTCGATCCGTAGGTGAGAACCTAGGCGAACCTTGAGCGTTCGCAAAAGCCCCCTGCGATCACCCGGAGAGACGCGCCGCCTCTATGTCCATCAGCTTTCTCCTTCTGATCATCCTGATCCTGCCCTTCATGGGCGCGATCGCCGCGGCCGGTTTGCCGCGCCACGCCCGCACGGCCGCCGCCATCCTGTCCTGGATCGTGGCCCTGGTCAGCCTGGGGTGTCTGGCGGCGCTGTGGCCGATGTTCCAGGACGGGGAGACGCTGAAGTTCGAGGTTCCCTGGCTGCCGTCGCTGGGGGTCAATCTGGTGCTGCGTCTGGACGGTCTGTCCTGGCTGTTCAGCAGCCTGATCCTGGGCATCGGCGCCCTGGTGGTGCTTTACGCCCGCTATTATATGTCGCCGAAGGATCCGGTGCCGCGCTTCTTCTCCTTCCTGCTGGCCTTCATGGGCGCGATGCAGGGCGTGGTGCTGTCGGGCAACCTGATCCAGATGGTCGTCTTCTGGGAGATGACCAGCCTCTTCTCCTTCCTGCTGATCGGCTACTGGCACCAGAATCCGGCGGCGCGCGAGGGCTCGCGCATGGCGCTGACGGTCACGGCGACGGGAGGGATCGCCATGCTGGTCGGCATGATCCTGATCGGGCGGATTGTCGGCAGCTACGATCTGGATGTCGTCCTGGCGTCGCGCGAGGCGATCCAGACCAGCCCGCTGTATATGCCCGCGCTGTTGCTGCTGCTGGCGGGCGCCATGACTAAGAGCGCCCAGTTCCCCTTCCACTTCTGGCTGCCGCGCGCCATGGCCGCGCCCACGCCGGTCAGCGCCTATCTGCATTCGGCGACCATGGTGAAGGCGGGCGTCTTCCTGCTGATCCGTTTCTGGCCGGTCTTCGCGGGAACGGAGAGCTGGTATCTGATCGTCGGCGGCATGGGTCTGGCGACCCTGTTGCTGGGCGCCTGGTGCGCCATCTTCCAGCATGATCTGAAGGGCCTGCTGGCCTATTCGACCATCAGCCATCTGGGGCTGATCGTCCTGCTTCTGGGGCTGGGCAGTCCGCTGGGCTGTATCGCGGCCATCTTCCACACGGTGAATCACGCCACCTTCAAGGCGTCCCTGTTCATGGCCGCCGGCATTATCGACCACGAGGCCGGCACCCGCGACATGAGAAAGCTGAGCGGTCTGTTCCGCTTCATGCCCTTCACCGCCACCCTGGCCATGGTGGCGGCGGCGGCGATGGCGGGGGTGCCCCTGCTGAACGGCTTCCTGTCCAAGGAGATGTTCCTGGCCGAGGCCGTGGCCAGCGTGAACACCCACGGCCTGAACCTGGTCCTGCCCGCCCTGGCCACCTTGGCCAGCGCGTTCAGCGTGCTGTATTCGCTGCGTTTTATTCATACGACCTTCTTCGGCCCGCCGCCGACCGAACTGGACCGCGTGCCGCATGAACCGCCGGCCTGGATGCGCCGTCCGGTCGAGGTGCTGGTGGCCCTGTGCCTGGTCGTCGGCATCTTCCCGGCCGTGACCGTCGGGCCGTTCCTGAAAAGCGCGGCGGTCTCGGTCCTGGGCTTCGACCTGCCCTATTACAGCCTAGCCCTGTGGCATGGGTTCAACCTGCCGCTGGTGCTGAGCCTGATCGCCCTGGGCGGCGGGGTGGCTCTGTATGTGGCGTTCGGGCGCCGCATCAACGCCAATCCGCGCGGCGGACCATGGGGCTGGAAGCGGCTGAACGGCGGCTGGCTGTTCGAACGCAGCATGACCGGCCTGTTCAAGGGTTCCGAGGCCGTGGTCCGCCTGTTCGGAGCCACGCGCCAGCAGCCGCAGTTGCGCGCCATCGTTCTGGTCGCCCTGCTGGCGGGCAGCCTGTCCGCGATCGGTGCGGGGCTGATCATCAGGCCGATCATGCCGACGCCGACCCTGGCGAACTGGGCCTTTGCGGGTCTATGGGCGGTGGGGGCCGGTTGCGCCGTCGCGGCGGCCTGGCAGGCGAAATATCACCGGCTGGCGGCCGTGGTGCTGATGGGCGGCGCGGGTCTGGCCAGTTGCCTGTCCTTCGTCTGGCTGTCGGCGCCGGATTTGGCCGTGACCCAGCTGCTGGTCGAGGTCGTCACCACCGTCCTGCTGCTGCTGGGCCTGCGCTGGTTGCCGAAACGGCTGGAGACCATCCGCCTGCCTCCGGCGATGGAGAAGCGTTCGCGTCGCCGTCGCCGTATCGACCTGATCGTCGCCGCAGCCGTCGGAACGGCCCTGGCCGCCATCGCCTATGCGGTCATGACCCGCCCGTCGGTGGAAGGGATTTCGCGCTTCTTCGTCGAACACGCCTACAAGGATGCGGGCGGGCGCAACATCGTCAACGTGATCCTGGTCGATTTTCGCGCCTTCGACACCTTCGGCGAGATCACGGTGCTGGGCATCGTCGGCCTGACGGTCTTTGCGCTGCTGCGGCGGTTCCGCCCGGCTGACGACACCCTTTCGGGACCTCGCCAGCAACGGGTTCAGAATGCGGCCGACAGGGAAAGGCAAGACCGTTCCGAAGGCGACACGCTGAAGGAGACCATGCTGATCCCGCGCGTCGTCATGCGCTGGCTGTTCCCCTTCATCATCCTGCTGGCCGTTCACCTGTTCCTGCGCGGGCATGATCTGCCGGGCGGCGGGTTCGCGGCGGGCGTGGCGCTGTCGATCGCCTTCGTGCTGCAGTACATGGCCTCCGGCGCGCGCTGGGTGGAGGAGCGGCTGGCGATCCGGCCTATCGTCTGGATCGGCGCGGGCCTGGTGATCGCAGCGCTCAGCGGCGTCGGGTCGTGGCTGTTCGGCTATCCGTTCCTGACCTCCTGGTTCCAGTATGCCGACCTGCCGATCCTGGGCCGCGTGCCCCTGGCCAGCGCGGTGGTGTTCGACCTGGGCGTCGTGGTTCTGGTGGTCGGCGCCACCGTCCTGACCCTGGTCGCCCTGGCGCACCAGTCGCTGCGCAAGCCCAAACAGAGAGACGCCGAGGCGGGAGAGCCGTCATGATGGAACTGGTTCTCGCCCTGGCCATCGGCGTTCTGGCCGGATCGGGCGTGTGGCTGCTGCTGCGCCCCCGCACCTTCCAGGTCATCATGGGGCTGTCGCTGCTATCCTATGCGGTCAACATCTTCATCTTCGCCATGGGGCGGCTGAAATCTGGCGCGCCGCCGGTGCTGGCGAGCGAGGTCTCCGATCCTGCACGCTACACCGACCCGACGCCCCAGGCCCTGGTCCTGACGGCCATCGTCATCAGTTTCGCCCTGACGGCCCTGTTCCTGGTGGTCATACTGGCGGCGCGCGGCATCACCGGCAGCGACCATGTCGATGGCAAGGAGCCTGACGCATGATCGACTGGACCGCCCATCTGATCATCGGCCCCATCGTCCTGCCGATGATCATCGCCTCGGCCATGCTGCTGATCGACGAGCGCCGCCGGACGCTGAAGGCTGTGCTCAGCCTCGCCGCCATGGCGGCCATACTGGTCATGGCCCTGATCCTGCTGCACGAAAGCGCCAACGGCGCCGTGGGCGGCGGCGACACGGCGCGGGTCTATCGCCTGGGGTCGTGGGCCGCGCCCTATGGCATCGTTCTGGTCGCCGACCGGCTATCGACGATGATGGTGGCCTTGACCAGCGTTCTGGGCGGTTGCGCCCTGATCTTCGCCCTGGCGCGTTGGGACCGGGCCGGGCCGCGTTTCCACGCCCTGTTCCTGCTGCTGATCATGGGGGTGAACGGCGCCCTGCTGACCGGCGACCTGTTCAATTTGTTCGTCTTCTTCGAGGTCATGCTGGCCGCGTCGTATGGCCTGGCCCTGCATGGCTCGGGCGAGGCCAGGGTGCGGGCGGGCGTCATCTATATCGCCGTCAACCTGACCGCCTCCCTGCTGTTCCTGATCGGCGTCAGCCTGATCTATGGGGTGACCGGCACGCTGAACATGGCCGATCTGGCGCTGCGCGCGCCGGCTGTCGCAGCGGGCGACCTGGGCCTGTTCCACATCGGGGCGGCGGTGCTGGGCACGGCCTTCCTGGTCAAATGCGCCATGTGGCCCCTGGGCTTCTGGCTGACCTCGACCTATTCGGCGGCCAGCGCGCCGTCGGCGGCGGTCTTCGCCATCCTGTCCAAGGTCGGGGTCTATGTGATCATCCGCCTCAGCCTGCTGCTGTTCGGCGCGGGGGCCGGCGCATCGGCCGGGTTCGGCCTGACCTGGCTGATGGTCGGCGGCCTGGCGACCATCGCGTTCGGCACCTTCGGCCTGATCGCCTCACGCGATCTGTCGCGCGCCGCGGGCTTCGGGGTGATGATCTCTTCCGGCACCGTGCTGGCGATTCTGGGCGTTGGGGATACGGCGGCCCTCAGCGGCGCGCTGTTCTATCTGATCGGATCGACCCTGGCCTGCGCCGCCCTATTTCTACTGGCCGAGATTCTTCAGCGCGGGCGCGAGGCCGACGTTGGCGAGGCCCGCGCCGTCTTCGACGACGAATATCGCGATCCGTTCGACGACGAGGAACGCAACGAGCCCGGTCTGGTCATTCCGGCGGCCGTCGCGGCTCTGGGCGGAGCCTTCCTGATCTGCACCCTGATGGTGGCGGGCATGCCGCCCCTGGCGGGCTTCGTCGGCAAGCTGTCGATGATCGACGCCTTGGTCCGTGTCGGCGGGCCGGCGCAATGGGCGCTGACGGCGGTGCTGTCCGTCTCCAGCCTGGGCGCCCTGATCGGCCTGACCCGTCTGGGCGTCGGCGCCATCTGGACCCGCGACGAGGATGCGCCGGCCCCGGTGGTGGGCGCGGCGGAACTGACGGCCGTCGCCGGCCTGCTGGGCGCCTGCGTCCTGTTGGCGGTCTTCGCCGGGTCTGCCCTGATCTATACCGATCATACCGCCGCCTGGCTGGCCGAGCCGCAGGGCTATATCCACGCCGTCCTCAGTGGAGGCGGCAGATGAGACGCATCCTGCCCTATCCTGTCCTGTCGCTGGGCCTGTTCGTCGCCTCGATCCTGCTCAGCGCCTCTGTCGCGCCGCCCTCCCTGGTGCTGGCGCTGCTGCTGGCCCTGGTGGCGCCGATCATCATGCTGGCGCTGGGCGTGGATCGTGTGCGGCTGAAATCGCCACGCGCCATGATGCGGCTGGCCGTCGATGTCATCGGCGACGTGGTGCGCTCCAACTGGGCGGTGTCCCATATCATCCTGGGGCGTCGGCGGCATGAGCGCACGTCGGGCTTCATCCATATTCCGCTGGATTTGCGCGACCGATACGGTCTGGCGGTGCTGGCCATCATCATCACCTCGACGCCCGGCACCCTGTGGGTCGAATATGAAGCCGCCACCGGCCGCCTGTCGCTGCATGTGCTGGACCTGGTGGACGAAGAAACATGGGTGCGGCTGATCAAGGACCGCTACGAGCGCCGGCTGATGGAGATCTTCGAATGACGGCGGCGGTGCTGACCTGGGGCCTGGGGCTGGCCCAGCTGATGCTGATCTGCGCCATGGGCCTGGCGGCGTGGCGGATCATCCACGGCCCGCGCGCCCAGGATCGCGTTTTGGGCATGGACACCCTTTATCTGAACGGCATGCTTCTGGTCGTGGTGTTCGGGATCCGCACCAATAGCCAGCTCTATTTCGAGGCCGCCCTGGTGATCGGAATGCTGGGTTTCGCCGCCACCGTCGCCCTGGCCAAGTTCCTGATGCGCGGCGAGGTGATCGAATGATCCAGGCTGACATTCCCGCGTGGCTCGCCTTCGTCGTCGTCGGTCTGGCGCTCGCCGGCTCGACCCTGTCGCTGCTGGGCGCGGTCGGTCTGACGCGGTTGAAGACCTTTTACGAGCGGGTCCACGCCCCCACCCTGGGCGCGACGCTGGGCATGGCGTTGATCCTGCTGGCGTCCATCGTCTGGTTCACGACGGTCGAGCGGCGGTTCATGCCGCGTGAAATCCTGATCGGCCTGTTCCTGACGGTGACGACGCCGGTGACATTGATCCTGCTGGCGCGCGCCGCCCTGTTCCGCGACCGCACCGAAAACGGCGAAGGTAAAAAGAAGCCCGACAGGGGGCTGCCGGGCTGAAACAAGGTTCGGTGATGGCGTCCCTGAGGACGAGCCCCATTCGTTAACCGAATTGGTTTCCCAAGCCTTAACGACCTGCGCGATCCGGCAGCCAGGCGCTTTGATGTCCGCCTGGCGCCACGTGCCAGACAATACGCCATCCCTGGCCCGCCCGAGAGATGGTGAAGCCGCCGTTGCCCGCGTCGCCCGGATAGTCGAAGGTCTGGCCGTCCACGGTGATGGCCACGCCCCCCGCGCGACCGACCATGGCCCGCCATTGGCCCTGCGGAGCCGGGGCGGCGTTGGCTTCAGCGCCGCCGATCGTGACGATCGGCGCCTTGGGCCCGGCCGGTCCCGAGACGACCAGGGTCGAGCCGTCCGAATCGACGGCGTTCAACACGCCCGACCCATCCAGTCTGACGGTCGGTTGACCGGCGGCGATCAGGGCGACCGGCCCTGCCCCGCCCTGGATCACCACCAGCGTCTCGGGCGAGATGGCGGCGTCCTCGCCCACCTGAACCTCAGGCGTCAGGCGCACGTCGCCCTGCAGCGGCGGCAGTCTGAGTTCGAAACGCCCTGCCGCATCCGCATTGACCGCCACCGCCGCCACATCCGCCGCCCGTAACACCACGCGGGCGTTGGGGTCGGCCGCGCCGCGCACGATCAGCACCGGGCCGTCGCGCATCACGCCGTCGATCATGGGCGGCCGCACCCAGGGGGAAGCCTTCTCCGCCCCGGCCGGCCCGGCCACCCCGCCATCGCTGCGCGAACAGGCCGACAGCGCCAGACTCGACGCTGCAAGGCCCGCGACGATCGTTACGCTGATCCGACGTTTCATCCTTGGCCTCGACGATATAGGACTGGCGACCCAGCGGCTCGCGCTGGTGTTAGCGCGAGCGCCGCCGGTTTGGCCATGGGCCAGGCCGGCATTCGTTTTGTTCGAGGCCCCATGTCCCTGCCCCCCGTTTCGTTCCTGCCCTTCGACGGCTCTTCCGTCTGTCTGTTCTGCGGCGCCTCCGAGACCGCCGATCCCGCCTATACCGAGGCGGCCTACGCCTTCGGCCGCGCGACCGCCCAGGCGGGCTGGCGGCTGGTCTATGGCGGCGGCGGCGTCGGCCTGATGGGGGCGTCGGCCCGCGGCGCGCACGAGGCGGGCGGCCGGGTCGTCGGCATCATGCCGGCCTTCCTGCGCAGCCGCGAACGGCTGTTCGACGAGGTCGAAACCGTCGTCGTCACCTCGATGCACGAGCGCAAACAGCTGATGTACGATCAATCCGACGCCTTCGTCGTGGCGCCCGGCGGCATCGGCACGCTGGAAGAGGTAGTCGAACTGCTGTCGTGGAAGCGGCTGGACCTGCATCACAAGCCGGTCGTCTTCCTGAACCTGAACGGTTTCTGGGACGGCTTCTTCGCCCTGATGCGTCACAGCGTGGACGAGGGCATGACCCCGCCGTCCTTCCTGGACGCCTGGACCGTCGCCGATACGGTGGAGGAGGCGATGCGGCTGATCCAGTCGCCCGAAGCCGCCGAGCCGCAGAAACATGATCGTCGGTAAGTGATCGACGCTTACATTCGCATCCCTACGTATTGACAGTTTTTATCCGAAACTGACATTGGGGCGCAGCGGCAAGACGCCGTTCTTCTTATCGGAGAGTTTTTCATGCGCGCCCTGCTTATCGCCGCCGCCCTTCTCGCCGCCGCCCCGGCCATGGCCCAGGCTCCGGCCGCCACCAGCCTGACCCTAGCCGATCCGGCCAAGGCCCCCGCACGCGCCACCATCATCGACGGCGCGCGCTGGTTCTGCGAAGGCGCGACCTGCACCGCCTCGGGCGGCACGGAACAGCCCGCGACGCGCGCCTGCCGCCGCGTGGTTCAAAAGTTCGGTCCCGTGACCGCCTTCTCCTACAGGGGCGTCGCC
Source organism: Brevundimonas sp. (assembly GCF_032017145.1). Taxonomy (GTDB): domain Bacteria; phylum Pseudomonadota; class Alphaproteobacteria; order Caulobacterales; family Caulobacteraceae; genus Brevundimonas. The sequence continues at coordinate 3,104 of NZ_DALZQC010000046.1, read as the reverse complement.
CTCAGCGCCGACGAACTGGCCGTCTGCAATGCTTGACGTCGGCACGGCTTGAGGCGGCTCAGGCCGCCTCGCCTCTCAGGCGCCGCTGGATGGTCTCACGGCCGATCAGCGGCGCCAGGGCCGCCATGTCCGGCCCATGCGCCTGTCCCGTCAGCGCCAGACGCAGCGGCATGAACAGCGCCTTGCCCTTGGCGCCGGTTTCAGCCTTCACCGCATTGGTCCAGGTCGCCCAGGCCGTCTCGTCGATGACGTCCGGCAGCAGACCAGCGGCCCTGTCGATGAAGCCCGCGTCCTCGATGACCGGCTGGATCGGTCCCTGAACGATTCTCGCCATTTCAACGACGTCGCCGAACTTGTTCAGATTGCCGCGCACCACGGACCAGAAGGTCTCGCCAAGGTCCACGCCCAGCGCCTGAAGCCGAGGCTTGGCCGTGTCGTAATCCATGACGTGCAGCGCCTGGGCGTTCAGCCGGTCCAGATCCGCCGTGTCGTAGCGCGCCGGCGAACGGCCCATCTTGGAGAAGGCGAAGCCGGCGCCCAGCGCTTGGATCGAAGCGCCGACCTCCAGCGGATCGGATGTGCCGATCCGACCCAGGTGGCTGGTGATTGCGATGGGCTCATAGCCCTGGTCGCGCATGTCGCTGATCGACAGCGATCCCAGACGCTTGGACAGGGCTGCGCCATCCGCGCCGACCAGCAGCGGCATATGGGCGAAGCCGGGAACAGCGGCCCCAAGCGCCTCGAAAATCTCGATCTGGGCGCCGGTGTTGGTGACGTGATCCTCGCCCCGAATGATGTGGGTGATGGCCATGTCGATGTCGTCCACCACCGACGGCAGGGTGTAGAGGAACAGGCCGTCCTCGCGGATCAGCACGGGATCGGACATGGAGGCGGTGTCCACCTCGGCATGACCGCGCGCCAGGTCTTCCCAGGCGACCCGCTTGCCCTCCAGCTTGAAGCGCCAGTGCGGACGACGGCCTTCTGCTTCGTAGGCGGCCTTCTGTTCGTCCGTCAGGTCCAGGGCGGCGCGGTCGTAGATCGGCGGCAGGCCGCGTGACAGTTGCACCTTGCGACGACGGTCCAGTTCGTCGGCCGTCTCATAGGCGGGATACAGGCGGCCCGAAGCCTTCAACCGTTCCGCCGCCTCTTCGTATCGATCAAACCGCTTGGACTGGTTGTAGCGCTCGTCCCAGAGCATTCCCAGCCAGGTCAGATCGTCCTCGATCCCCTGTTCGAACTCCGGCGTCGAACGCGCCAGATCGGTGTCGTCGATACGCAGCACGAACGATCCGCCCTGCCCCTTGGCGAACAGCCAGTTCACCAGGGCGGTGCGGACATTGCCGACGTGCAGCTTACCCGTGGGCGACGGGGCGAAACGAACCTTGACGGACATGGGAAGACGACCTTGAAAGCGAGGCGGCTAGGTCGCGCCGCAACCCGGCGAAGTCAAGGCGCGGGTTGGATTGCGGCCATCGTCATGATAGATTCCGACCAATCATGAACGCACCTGTACAGATCAGAAAGCCAGAGGTCGTCGAGCGGTTGCGCGAAATAGCGCGCCTGGAAGGCAGGTCCATTACCGACTTGGTCGAAGACATGGTCAGGGAGCGCGACGAGCGCCTGATTGCCCGACGCGAGGCAGAGATCGAGGCCAAGCTCGCAGCCGTCGAAGAAATCGTGGCGCATTTCAACAGCCTGCCGATCATCGGCCCCCTGCTCACCGACGATGACCTCTACGACGAAGACGGCCTGCCCAAATGATCGTTGTGGATGCCTCCGCCTTGGTTGCGGTGCTTCTCCAAGAGCCGGAAAGCATGGTGTTCCGTCGGATGATGGCGCGCGAAAAAGACTTAGCCTTGTCTCCTGTCGGCTATTGGGAAGCTGCGACCCGTCTTAGGTCGCTACGCGGCGAGCCCGGTTTAGTAGATTTGGATCTCGTGATCGCTAAGCTGGGCATACGGATCGCCCCAGCCACCTCGCGAACGGCATCCTTGGCTGCAAGCGCTGAACGAGACTTCGGCAAGCGAACGGCCGCCAAACTCAATCTCGGCGACTGTTTCGCCTACGCCCTGGCCAAGGAAAGCGACGCCCCATTGCTGTTCAAGGGCGACGATTTCGGCCGAACCGATCTGACGCCCGCCCTGACCGACTGATCGGGCCGACTGATCGGGCCGACGATCAGTCGTCGCGGTGAACGCGCTCGCGGCGTTCGTGCCGTTCCTGGGCCTCGACCGACAGGGTCGCGGTAGGGCGGGCTTCTAGACGACCCAGGCCGATGGGCTCGCCCGTGTCCTCGCAATAGCCGTAGGAGCCGTCCTCGATCCGGCGCAGGGCGTCGTCGATCTTGGAAATCAGCTTTCGCTGGCGGTCACGGGTGCGCAACTCCAGCGCACGGTCGGATTCGGACGAGGCCCGGTCCACCAGATCGGGGTGGTTTTCAGTCTCGGCCTTCAGATTGACCACCGTGCCCTTGGACTCGCGAAGGATGTCTTCCTTCCAGTCCAGCAGCTTCTTCTTGAAATAGGCCTGCTGCCGTTCGTTCATGAACGGCTCGTCGTCGGACGGGCGGTATGGGCCGGATTCGTCGGTCACAACGGACGCCAAAGCGTTCATCGATCTCACGCTCTCTAACACGCCCCCCTGTGGCGCAGATGGCCGTATAGTCAGCCTGACGAGTCGCGGCAACGCGGTTCTCGATTCCGTGATGCAAATAAGGCGAACGACCTAGCCAGAGTGACAAATGTCACTCACCCCTCAAGCTTAGCCGTCTGACATCTGTGGATTTTTCGGCGTCAGCCGCGCGGACGACGCATTTCCGCCTTGGCCAGTTCGACCGAGGCGCGCAGGTCGATCTGGTCCAGCACGGCGTTCAGGCCCGGATCGCCGTCATCGGTGCGCTCCTCGCGCAGGCTGCGGGCCAATCGATCCAGCGAGACCGCATCCGCATCACCGTCGAGAAGCGCCAGTTTCAGTTCGTCCAGGCGATCCAAGAGGCCGCCGCCGCGACGGATCGCACGACGCCGACGCTCCAGCGGCCCCTCCACCCCTTGCAGCGCCATCAGGGCCGAGACGTCCGACACGCCGCTGGCGGCGGCGCTGGCCGT
>NZ_DALZQC010000045.1:0-24135 GCF_032017145.1 Brevundimonas sp. | reverse complement strand
GCGCGGCGGCCTCATGCCAATTGCCGGAGGCCGCCTTTTTCAACGAAATCGGTGGGAAGCGGATGTTAGTGGGCAGGCGCCGAGAGGCCGTACCCTCCTGCGGGCGCCGTCTCGGCCACCCTCGACATTCCCGCGATCATCGGTCGCCCTCTCGAGATCGCATCGCGGACCGCCGGAAGCGTGAGTGACGCGCCGTGCGCTTCCTTGCTCTGCCATGCCTCTGTGATCCAAATCACCTCCGGCTCTAGCGGGTCCAAAGCAACGATGTAGCTCAAACAGCCCGGCAGTCCGCTTACACCTTCGATGAGGACTCTGACCAGCTCGTCGCGATGACCTGGCTGCGCTGTCATTTTGCCGATCAAGCCGTACATCGATGAACTTTCCATGTCCGCAGCAGACGCGCGAAGCGGTGAAGTGACGGCCAAGCCCACGCCAGCAACGACGATTCTGCGGCTGATTTCCATCGCAATACGTTAGCTGGCCGATGGATCGAGACAAGCGGATAGTTCCGCAACGGGTCGATTTCGGTCCTGGGCTTTGGCGCCGAACGCGGATGTTGGCCGTTAGGCCGGAAAGCAGTCGCCCTTGACGCCAAATCGGGGTGATTAGTGGATGTTCCTCATCGAAACAACGGGGCGTGGAACCATAGCCTCTAGAAACGACCGGTAACCGGACGGGCGTTGCCGCATTAAGGGAACGACGCCTTGTCGATCCTCCGGAGAGCCATGCCCGATTCCTATATCCTCATGCTGTTTGTGGTGGGGGCGCTGGTCGCGCTGGTGGCGTGGCTGCCGCTGGTGTTCCGGCGCGCGCCGCTTTCGCTGCCGATCGTCTGCGTCGGGCTTGGGGCCGCGCTGTTCAGCCTGCCGCAGGTGGGGTTCGATCCGCTGCCGCAGACCTATCCCGAGATCACCGAGCGGCTGACCGAGTTCGTGGTGATCATCGCCCTGATGGGGGCAGGGCTGAAGATCGACCGGATCTTCAATCCGAGGCGATGGGGCGTGACCTGGCGGTTGCTGGGCGTCACCATGATGCTGTCGATCGTGGCGATCGCGCTGCTGGGATGGACGGTCCTGGGGCTGGGCCTGGCGGGGGCGATCCTGCTGGCCGGCACGCTGGCGCCGACCGATCCTGTGCTGGCGTCGGACATCCAGGTGGCGGCGCCGGGCGAAGGGCGTGAAGACGAGGTGCGGTTCGGCCTGACGTCCGAGGCGGGGCTGAACGACGGGTTGGCGTTCCCGTTCGTGAACCTGGCCATCGCCCTGGCCCTGGTGGCGGCGGGCCAGAAGGACGACTGGTTCGTAGAGTGGCTGACCGTCAGCGTGCTGTGGGAAATCGGCGCCGGGCTGGGCATCGGCTGGGCGATCGGCTGGCTGTTCGGCTGGCTAACCTTCACCATTCCGGCCAGCACGCGACTGGCCGCGACGCGCGACGGGTTCATCGCCCTGGCGGCGACCTTCATCTCATACTCGGTGACGGAGATGCTGCACTGCTACGGCTTTCTGGCGGTGTTCATCACGGCGCTGGCGTTCCGGCACGCAGACCGGGACCACGATTTCCAAGTCGAGATGCACGACTTCATCGAGCAGATCGAGCGTATGGCGATGATGGTGGTGCTGGTGCTGTTCGGCGGGGGGCTGGCGTCGGGCCTGCTGGCGCCGCTGCGGCCGCTGGATGCGATGGTGGCGTTGGCGATCGTGCTGGTGGTGCGGCCTCTGACCGGGATGATCGGCTTCATCGGCTGGAAGCGGCCGATGCGCGAGAAGCTGATTCTGGCCTTCTTCGGGATCCGGGGCGTGGGGTCCTTCTACTATCTGGCCTATGGGCTGAACGCCGCGCCGTTCGAGAGCGACGACCGGCTGTGGGCCATCGTGGGGCTGATCTGCCTGATGTCGATCCTGCTGCACGGGATCACGGTCACGCCGGTGATGCGATGGTTTGACCGCAGCGAAGGCCGCGATCCGGATGCAGAGGCGGATGGGGTGCAGGCCGAAACGTCGGGGCGAGGAACGTCAGCCTGACTTTGTGACCAAGGCCGATTGGATCAGGCACCTCAAATGTCCGCTACGGGTGGTTAGCGGTCATCGACTGGCGGTAGCCTTCGCTTAGCTTCCGAGATGAGCCACTCCACGACTTCAAGGGGGATGCTTCCGTTATCAAACGTCGCCAAGGTCATCTGACCGTTTGCGTCAGCGTAGAAAACCTCTGCCAAGAGCGCGTGTTCGATCACCCCATCCGACAGTTCGAGGAACATGCCGTCACGCTGGACATCACTGCTCATGGTCAGTTGAACGATCCAGCAGGCGACTTTGACATGCGAATACCCCAGATCGCACTAGCCTAATCGGCTGGGCCGATGTCCGCCTCGGGTGGATACTGTTGAAAAAGTCGGGAGACCGCTGAAACGGCGCAAACTGCGTGCCGTTCACGAAATTCGGCTTTAACAAAATCAATCGGTTAGATTCTCGCGGCGGCACCACATCGAGCCCAGAAGGTCGATCACAGCAGGGTCGCGGACTTTTTCAACAGTATCGGTGGGAAGCGGACATCGTCCCAACTTTCAATCAATGAGCCCGGTAATGCATAGCGACCGCGCCGTTACTGAAAGGCTTGGTCGAGAGCAGTTCTAGTCTGCGTGTTGCGGACAAGCCGGCGTGATAAAGGGTCGGACCGTGCCCTGCGATCCTTGGATGAACGACGAGCTTGTATTCGTCGATCAGATTCAACCGATCTAGTTCCGTCGCCAGCTTGTCGCTGCCGAGGAGCACGCCAGCCGGCGTAGCGTCCTTCAGCGCTTGCACCGCCGCATGTAAGTCGCTGCCAAGATGGTGGCTGTTTGTCCACGGGAACGTCGTACGCGTCGTTGACGCCACATACTTTGGTTTGTCTTCCAGCTTGACCGCCCACTCGCGGATCGCCGCAGGTGCATCCACCTCGCCACTAGCGACGGTAGGCCAGTATCTCTCCATCATCTCGTAGGTCACACGACCCCAGAGCATCGCGCCGTTCTCGTCCATCAAGCGGGTAAAAAAGGCGTGCGTCTCGTCGTCGGCGATGCCTTCCTGATGGTCGACGCAGCCATCTAGAGTGAGGTTGATGCTGAAGGTCAGAAGTCCCATGAGGCTAGCCTATGCGATCTTGGCTCGAGCTCAACGTCCGCAACGGGTTGGTTTGCGAAGCAGCCATCGCCCCCTAAAGAGGACCTCTGATCCACGCACGGAATGTCGTCTTTCCGGCATGGTCCGCATGACCGCTCCTGGCGCTAATCAGTCATTCCGATCTGGCGATCTTGACGTCTTAGCAGGCGCAACTCCCGCACGCGCTAAAGTGACCCATCCAATAGCGTGCGGATGCGGATTGAACACCTCCAGGCTGTTCGCTTTATCACGTTCGCTGGACGAACTTGTGATGGATAGTGGTGCAGATGAGGAGCTTCATCGCTGTTCTCGGAGGTCCCGACCTTGTTTTCGAGTTCGTCAACAGCGCGCATCGCGCGGCTTTTGGTGATCGCGACCTTATCGGTCGCACCCGAGCGGAGGTGTTTCCTGAACTAGATCACCAGGGACTCGCGGATGCGCCGCACAAGGCGTTCCGAACGGGTGAACCGATTTTCGTTCGGGACAAGTCTGTCAGGCTCGACTGGTCGCCTGCCGGTCAGCCCCTACAGCGCCGATTGGATATTTCCTACGAACCGATGCGTGATGCGCGCGGTGTTGTTTGCGGCCTGTTCGTTCAAGGCCGTGACGTGACAACCATTGGCGCACATTCGCTCGAAGAGCGCGCACTCGCACACGGACTCGATATCCTCTCGGACACCGAATTGCTCACCCTGTTTCTATATCATGGCACCCTGGATACGGATTCTGCAGATCGCGCCGAACATCTTCTGGCACGGTTTGGAACGCTTCGCGGCGTCTTGTCAGCCTCGATACCAAGCCTGCAGCAACTTGTGCCGGCCAGCCCCCGAAGACGATCGCACGATCCGCAGCGATCGAGATCGGGGCTTACTGACATGTCCCAACGCCCCTTTGGTCCCGACGAGAACGGAGGCGTCGCAGCGATCAGCGCCGTCGGCGCCGCCCTGGCCTGCATCGCGGCGGCGATTGCTGTCGATCTTGGGGCCCTCGCCCTTCATGCGCGCAAAGTTCAGGGCGCCGCCGATCTGGGGGCCCTAGCCGCCGCAGGGCGGCTCGACCGCGCCCCAACCGCCGCAGCGGCAACGATTGCGCTCAATCTCGCGAGCGTCCGCGCGGTCGAAACGGAGACGGGTCGCTATCGGCCGGACCCCGCTATAACGCCCGATCAGCGGTTTGAGCCCGGCGGCGCCGATATCGACGCCGCGCGCGTGACCGTCACGGCCAAGGCGCCGATCTATTTCAGTCGTTGCTGGGACGCGATGAAGTGCTCGTCACGCGCACCGCAGCAGCGTCCGCGCCCCAGACGCCGAAGGTGATGATCAGTCTTGGGGCTTGCCTGGCGCGGCTCGACGGGGGGATCGCCAACCAAATCCTCACCGGTCTTCTGGGCAGCCAGGTGTCGTTGAGCGTGATGGATTATCGGGCGCTGGCCGACCTCAAGATCAACCTTCTCCAGTTCTCCGATCCGCTGGCGACCAAGGCGAACGTGACCGTCGGCGACTATGATCGCCTTCTGGCGACGGACGTGGACGCTGGCCAAGCGCTCGGCGTTGTCCAAGCCTTGGCCGGAGGTCGGGACGGCGGCGCCTTGGGACGCCTGAGCAGCGCCGCCACAGGTATGAATATGGAGGTGGATCGGCTGATCGGGGCCGAGGTCGATGCCCGGCAGGGCTTGCGGGAAGGTCTCAACGCTGACGTCAGCGCGCCGGACCTTGTTATGGCGATCGCCGAGATCGCGGGAGGCAACAGGCAGATTGAGCTCAAGCTCGGCGCGCAGGCCGGGATTGCCGATCTGAAGGCGACCCTGGCGATTGGCGAGCGGCCGAATACGTCGCCCTGGATCGCCGTCACTGCACGCGGCGAGCCTGTTCTGAGGACTGCTCAGGCCCGTCTCTACCTTCGGGCAAAGACGGCGCAGTAGCTTTCGGGATTGGCCCAGGTCAATCTGCCGATCCTCGTCGAATTGGCGCCCGCGGAAGCCCGCCTCGAGCAGTTGAGCTGCGCGCCCGCCAGGTCCGTGCGGGTCGGCGCGAGACCGGGAGTGGCGCGCGCGATGATCGGCGCAGTCGACGAAACCAAGCTGGCGAACTTCAAGGCGCCCGTAGAGCCGAGTAAGGCGACGCTGGCCTCTGTTTTGGGACTCGTGACAGTCAAGGCCAAAGCGGATGTCGAGGCAGCCGACCCCGGAGCTCAGTCGGTCCTATTCGGCTCTGACGACATCGAAGCCCGTCGGATCAAAACGGTTAAAAGCCGAAGCCTGGCGACGGGCTTGATCAGCAGCTTGCTGCAGCGACTGGAACTGGATGTCGCAGGCTTGCCGTTGGGCGGCGTGGCGTCAGCATTGGGACAGCTGCTGTCGCCGCTGGGGCCTGTTCTCGATAGCGCGATCAATCCGGTTTTGGATGCCCTGGGTCTGAAGCTTGGTGAGGCGGACGTCGCCGTCTTGGACCTGTCTTGCCCGAATACGGGCAGGGCGCCGCCGCGGCTCGTGGGTTAGACGCCGGACGCCACCGTCCCCCGCTCGGCGAGCTGGCGCGCCATGTTCAGCACGAGCTTGCGCGCGCTTGCGGGAAGATTCTTCTCAAGCGCCATCAGTTCACGAGCCCACGGCGTCATCGCATGTTCTTCACGTGGGGCGCCCGTGTCCGTCGTCACGCCGTCGAAGAAGTAGGTCATCGGGACGTCCAAGGCCTCAGCAGTACGCCACAGTCGCGAGGCTGAAACGCGGTTGCTCCCACGCTCGTACTTTTACACTTGCTGGAAACTTACACCGATCTTGGTCGCCAGATCAGTCTGCGTCATGCCCTTCGCAAGCCGCAAGCTGGTGATCCTAGCCCCGACTGTGACGTCGATGGGGTGGGGACTGTTTTCGGTGGCGGGAAACATTTGACCTTCGACTGTAGTTCGGACCTGTTGTACAACCGAAGGGTGCAGGGCGCAACGCCGTTGCGGTTGAGACCGCGCTTAGGGAGCCCTGACGAGCCGATGGGCGAAATTAGTATCGCCACGTGCACCCCTGGTTGGAGTTACCAAGCCGATATCCGCGTATGGCGCATTCGGAACTATTCCAATGATCCAGTGCGCTATGCCAGTTCGGATTGGCAAGATCGAACTCTCGTTTGGCTGGGTTCCCGAGACCGTCGTTTCTTACTCAGTCGCTCAGCGCATCAAACCAAGTTAAGGCACTGCCTCCAACGCACCGGCGGTCATCAATGAGACCGATTTTCGAAGAATTGAAGCAGGCACGCCGTCGCGCGCTAGCGTCGATAAACCGATCAAATTGGATAGTAGATACTGGCTGAGGAGAGTGGGATCCGTGGTGTCGGAGAAGCCTCTCATCGCATGAGAGATCGCAGTGCCTTGTCGGCTGCGACGTTCCCGAAGTTTTAGAAGCAGCTTTCTTTGATCAGGTTTGTCGCAAATTCGGCCGCTCAAAATCATACAGCCGAGTGGGCGCCTAGGGGCAGTATACCTCGAGATTGCATCTTCGAGGAGGACGGTAATAGCCGCGGACAAGGTGGTCGATGCTTCAACTCGGCTCATGTTTAAGACGCCATGGGTGATCTCAAAGTGCTTGATGGAAGTCAGGTAGAGCGAAGCTTTGTCAACGAAGGCCGAGTAAAGGCTGGTTTGGCTCACGCCCATCACCTCTCCAAGATCTCGTACAGATGCGCCGTCATACCCTACCTGCCAAAACAGGAGCATTGCACGCTCCAGCGCGGCGTCTCTATCGAAACCCCTGGGACGTCCGAGCACGCTAGTCGTTTTAGCCATCGATCGCTCCCATCCCGAGCACAGCTTTAGCGAGCGAGTGCTACAAAATCCTTTCCCAACGAACCGACCGAATCCGTAGCGACCGCTACAAAATGAGTAGAGATTGAAACGGCTCATTCCGTAGCGAATGCTGCACAAGTGCTCATGGAAGTCCTGCGCGGTCAGAGAATGGATGACGAGTTTTCGGAGGCATTGCGTGGGACGTTGTGCGCCCGGGAGGTCCTAGGTTGGCACGCGCGGCTTCTTAATCAGGATTTGATGCGATCCGAATTCGAACCTTGTGGCGGGCCGATCGGAAATTCGCGAGCTTCGGAGAACGCCATAGCTCTCCAACCCACCCTCAGAGTCGTACAAGCCCAAGCCGACCACCGGTGGACTCCCGTGGACATCGAAGACAACTAGTCGTGGAATGGTAAGATGAAAGGCGCTGCGAGGGATTAGTTCGACAAGCTGGCGGACGTATTGGGCATGGGCTAGCTCAACTTCGCCAACTCCGTCAGGATCCGGCAACTGGATTAATAGCCCTAGGTAGACCGGGCTTGAAAACTCGCCTGCACGCTTCACCGCTGCAGTGGGCGACATCTCCGTGGTGAATGGACTGGTCATCCATGGGCCGATCGGCGACAGAGGCTGCCCGTACGTACGTTTGATGCGGCTCTTGGCAGGGTGCGAACCGCGGGATGGGTTCGAAGGAAATTCGGGGTTCATTTGGTTATCTTGCAGGAGGGCTGGATATGGCAACGACTGCGCATCGCTTGCAGCAGGCGAGCATCGATGTCGCCGCAGGCGACGGACCCATTAGAGACAGCGTGAAGCTGCATGGGACAGCGTGTGGTCGTTCGGCATCCCTACACCTGTTAAGCTGTTGTAGTTTTCGGGAACCGGCGTGCTCGAACCCACAGCCAACGGCTTCATTCTGGAGCCGCTAGATCTATTGATTGCAGGTCTGCTCGAAGAGAGGAGACAGGTCCGCGCAGGCGTCTTCAAGTAGCAGCAAGGCTGCGGCCTCAATGAGGTAAACGCGGCGTTGGCTGTCGCTCGTAAGCGTAATCTCAGCAGCAATCCGGCCGATGTCGTTATCGTCATGAAGACGATGATCGACCTTTATAATCGCCCCACACGGCGATCGCTGGAATAAGCCGTCAGTCTGAGCGTGAGGCGCATCCAAAACTTCGAAAACTGAGGAGATCGCTACGCTTGGATGATCGACTGTCAAGGATTCTAGCAGACAGACGGTCGCCCAAAATCGGTATTCTGGCGATTGAGCCAGAGCTGCTGAGTGGCAGGCCCCAATCAAATCCGTCAACGTCGGCAAGCAGCCTGATTGCACTGGCACGTCTTCATTTGGCTTGGAACGATCGGAGAGTTGCATCGTGTTTCCTTGAGTCATTGCGAGGGCGTGTGCTGCTCTCGAAGTTGAGACAGGGGGCGACATCGCTACCACAACGAATGTTGCGTCAGCTCGAAAGCACCACCAGTTTAAGTGACGGACTCGGACGCGACAGAATGACGTCGTTTGCGCCAGCCTGCCGCATTTGAGTCCGTCGTCCGCCAATGGCGGCGCAGTGGGGAACTTTCTGTTCGAAAGCGGTCTGCAGCAACCTGGCCTGCACAGAGGATTGATAATTAGAGCTTTTTCGTCAGAGCCTAGAGTGATGCGTTCGGACTCCGGACTCAGCAACGGACTCCGGTTCAATCGATGGAAACCGAAGCAATCTTAGGTCAGATGAAACCGGATGCCTGGGCCGTCGGCGTTCGCCTCAAGGAAGGTTATGCCTAGAGCTCGGTAGGTGGCTACCAGTCGCTCGGCGTTTGCAAACGTCAACACTGCCGCACCGCCATCCTCGGCGCGGCGGATTGTATTTACGCCTAACCCAGTCTCAGTGGCGACCCCACTCGCGCTCAATCCGATGACGGCACGCGCTGCTCTCAGCTGTGCACCAGTCGGCATAAAAAAACCATGTGGGCGATTATTGACCATTACGATTTCTTGGCCTAGGTCACTGTGTGCGTGGGCACTTTTCGCCCATAATGGTAAAAAGTGATAAGATGCTGTCAGGCTATACGATTCAACCCGTCACCGCGATGCGGAATCATCCCGAGCTAGCTCCAGACACGGCTGGCCTCTACGCTCTGCTGCTCGACCATCCAGACGCGATCAGACCCTCGCTTGAAGCGGCAAGTCTGCGACTTGATGGTCTTCGGCTCGGCAAGCGACCGGTTCTTTATATTGGGGCGACAAGCGACTCCTTGCGACGTCGTCTCAAAACACACACCTCTCACGACACTTGTCGATCGACATTCAGGATGAGTCTCGGCGCCGTTCTCGCAGAGCAGCTTCACCTGGTAGCGCAGCCTGTAGTGGGGCAGCCGTATTTCGGCTTCAATTCTTTCAGTGAAGCAAAGCTTAGCGCGTGGATAGACGGTCACGTGTCGATTGCTTTCCGCGCTGACCCCGCTTCAATGGTGCTCGAGCGAGACCTTATCGCCTCTGGTGATCCATTGCTGAACATCGCAGGTCGTCATAAGCGCCCGGGAGCCTCGCAGATCTTAGAGCTGCGCAAACAATGTAAAGGCCTTCGTCTCGATCGGGGAATTCTGCACTGATGCAACAAGAAAAAGTCACGAGCGGGTGCATCCGTCTAACCACGCAGGAAGTGTGCGCTCTCGCACGAATATCCTCTTCAACGTTATGGCGCCGTATCTCCTGCGGACGTTTTCCGCCGCCTGTTGATCGGGCGCGCACCGCACTATTCGATTTCTCGGAGGTTCAAGCGGCGCTCGGGCGGAGGCCGGCGCCCGGACCGTCGATCGAGGAGGATATCCGGATCCGACTGGAGAGGATGCAACGCCGGAATAAAAAGCGACTTGCATAACGCGAAATTCCCACTTAGGGTGCGCCGTACTGGGAATTGCCCGGTACAGGTTCCTGAGATTAGAAACGGGAAATACGCGATACGGTTTATGGTAGGTAGAAAGGAGTGCATGTGAATGGAAAACTTTGGACCATATGTAGCCGTGCGGAAGCGCATGGATGGCCGCATTCGTCTTCGGTTCGAAGTGCCGGCCCGGCAGAGGCCGGACGGCTTTCCGGCGACAACGCCTATACTCGTGCGCGGCAAAGATGCTCTCGTCCTCGAAAATCTGACGTCTGGAGATCGAGATGAGATCTACCAGCAGGCAGCGGAGCTTTTCGCTGAGCTTGCCCGCCAACGGGCGGGAATTGTGCCAGAGTTAGCAAAGAGCTTCGACCAAAGCTGGTCAAGTCTCATCAAATTGCGAGTGGCCTCTTCGAAGTGGCGTCGGCTCGCGAGTTCCACAAGGGCAAACTACGGTCGAGCGCACGTCTGGATCCTGCGCCGGCTGGAGGGTGATCCAAGTCTTTTGCCCAGTAACATCGTGGAGTCAAAAATTGATGCGGTTCTAGACGAAATCGAAAAAGTGGGTGTGCGCTACAATACCTACACCGAACTGCGATCTCTTCTTAAAAAAGCAGTGGCAGAAAACTGGCGTCCTGCCCACCTCAACGCATCTATAAGTGTGGAGCTACAGAGAGCCGAGATCTACATATGGAGCGATCAAGACGTCGCATGCATGGTTACAGCTGCACTCCAGTGCGGTCACCCAGGGATGGCTCGGCTGATCTTGATCCAACGCGAAATTGGCCAACGGCTCACAAGCGTCCGAAATTTTCGATACGGGACACATTATCGAGACGGGTGGTTTTTTCATAAATGTCGCAAAACCAAGCGAGAGGTGCGTCTGGAAGTGCGCCCTATCGTTAGAGAGTTCCTTGATAGAGACTTCGCTGAAGGAGACTTTATGTTCTTAAATAAGCGAAATGGACGGCCCTATACACAAAAAGGCGCCGCTGTCGCGTTCAAAAAGATCGTGCAGAGTGTACCTGGATACAGTGATAGTCCGATCCTGCTGCGTCATCTTCGCCATACAGTGGTGGTCGAGTTGGCGAAGGCAGGTTGCACGCTCCCGGAGATCGGATCGGTTACGGGCCATGCAATGACATCGCTTCACAACGTTATCGAGCATTATTTGCCACGGCATAGCGTTATGGCGTCAAACGCGACCGCAAAGAGAGACCGTTGGATTGATGGAGGTTCAGGGGGGGAGGTTATCTACAATGGTATGCGGCGGGTTTTTATTGGTGATCTGCCGCAAGCGCTCATCCCTGCTACTCCAGCAGAAATAGCGTCTGGTGCAGCGCGATGAAGCACATCGAATTGATCGTGACCTCGACTGCATACAAATGCTCTTTGTGCGATGAGTCCGTCTCAGAGAAACTAATCTGCACGCCCTGTGTATTATTATCGTGTCCGGTCCACGATATTTTGATCAAGCCGCGCATCCGTGGTCTCCCCAGTTGGAGCATTACATCGAACAAATTGTTCGCCGGTTGTTTATCAGGACGTGAACGGATTAGAGGCGCAAGTTCAATCAACGCCGCAACGGCTTCTACAAGTGTCTTGGACGACGTTATCGGTCTCAACGTAGAGGGCAAGGGATCAAACTCACCGAAAGGAGTACCTTGGCGAATGACTTTCCCACGGCGCTTCATCGATATTAGACGAGACGCATCGGCAACAGAGTCCGGGGACGCGTCTGGTACCCCGTATAGCCCGATAATTAGAGCCGCTGCGTCTAAAGCCGTCATTGGAGCGGCTCCTCGACCACGTTTTGCTGTGTGGATCAGTCCTGCATCCCTCAATGCTCGAGCGACGTGGTCGACCGATCCCCTCAAGCGCCCATCTCGCTCGGCCAGCATGTCAACAAGTGCAGGCAAGTAGGCCATGATCGTAGATCCCAGTGTTACCGTCAGGCGGCTGAACGTTAAAACGGGAATAACCCGGAACGAATTTGCAGTCTAGTGCCTCAAATAGAAAGGATATCTAAAATGTCGGATTTTACATTTTACCACGGGGGTTGTTACGACAGCCTGCTCCTCCCGCGCGAGCCGGGCGACATTGTTATCTTCTTTCGAAGAGACATGGTTCTACATCCGTCAATAGGCTGCACGGAGTACGTAACGGCGGGAAGCGTCCTTGTGTCTTATCCGTCGGCAGAGTGCGTACATACTCGCCTCACCACACTTTTTGACGGCAGCGTCGAACATTGCGCGGACCGGCGGCTCCTAGCCATTCTACTGGGTGTTAAGTTTCGACCCGATGGTAGTTGCGCGCCGGAGGGCGAACTATTCATCGATGCTTGGCTTCGAGAAGAGACAAATGTCGGCGTTCGCTACAATGGCCGTACATCTGGTGCTCCTCCAGCATGCCAGGGCACGGATAGCCCGTCTGAGGCTGTCCCTTGCCCATTTTAGTTCCGTGCTTGATCCCTATGCGCGTGCGACGCTGCGTCCGCATCCTGCGGATTGGCATGATGAAGAGCCTCTCACGCTCGTGGAAGCGATCGCCATCTTCTTCCCAAATGGTCCCCTCACAGTCACTTCGCTCCGAACTGAAATCCGAAAGGGGAATTTACGAGCAGCAAAAGTTGCAGGCCGTCTTTTCGTCACGCCGCAAGCGATTCGGTCTCTGTTCGAGTTACAGCAATGGGTAGGCCGGCAAAAGGCGTCCGTCTCTACTTACGAGCTGGACGTATCGACGCCCGTACCGGCCGTTCGATCGCCCCAGTCTACTTCATCAGAGACGGCGCGAAGAGCGTCAGCACGGGCTGCGGCCCAGAGCGCCTTGACGAAGCTGAAACGCTCCTCGCCGAGTACATAAGCGAGCGCGAAGCGGCCTTGCGGCCGAGCGATCGTGCGCAGGCGCCGGAAGAGGTGCTCATTGATGATGTGATCGCCCTTTACGCGCGCGAGAAAGGCCCTCGCGTCGCAGATCCTGTCAGTCTGTCTGGGCGACTTTCGGCGGTGCTGACGTGGTGGGGTGGGAAGACCTTGGGCGCGATCCGACGCAGCTCCTGTGAGGCTTACATTACCTACCGGGCGCAGCAACCCATTAAGGCGTTCAAAGATGCGTCGCTTGCACGTTGCGTTACGCCGGCCGCCGCCCGGCGTGAACTGGAGGACCTGTCCGCGGCCGTGTCCTATTGGGCTGCCGAATACCCCCTCACGCGCCGGGTGACCTTCACGTATCCATCCAAAGTTGAAGGGCCGCGCGATGCCTTGAGCCGTGATGATGTGTCCGCGCTGTTGCGCGCTGCGCGGGGCTGGCGCCGAGTTGGCGGCGAGTGGACTGCAACCACGACATCGACAAAGTCGAACCGGAAGCACCTTCCACGGTTCGTCCTTCTTGGGATTTACACCGGTACTCGGCCTGGCGTGCTGCCGAAGTTGCGTTGGTCGCCGTCGGATGACAGCGCCTGGGTGGACCTGGAGCGGGGTTGGATTTTTCGGCGGGGTCGCAACGAGGCGGACCGGCCGACAAAACGCCGTCCAATGTTTCGGATCCCGCTGCGCCTTCTTCGACACATGGAACGCTGGCGTCGGCAGGATGATGCATTGAACATTGAACGGGCGCAGCAAGGCCTTCCGCCGGTCGAGACCGTCTTGCACCATGGCGCGAGGGCCATCCAGGGTCGTATCCGCAAGGGGTATTCGAGTATCGTCAAGGATGCCGGCCTTGCCGAAACCGTCACGCCCCACTGGCATCGCCACACGGCGGCAACCTGGCTGATGGAAGCCGATGTGCCTACGCGTAAGGCGGCTCAATACCTGGGTATGACCCCTCGGACCCTTGAGCGAGTCTACGGACATCACCGGCCTGATTATCAATCGGATGTTGGCGCTGCACTGGCACGCGGTGGCCGCTCGTCATCCAAGACCTGAACGACGCTTCATCACTTTGTGCTTATGGAAGGAAATCCTATGAAACTTAAAGACCTGCTAGATGATCCGTTCAGTGCTCACGAGAGCGCTGCATCCACGGAATGGCTGGATTCGTCGCTGATTTTTCATGTCCTGTCTCACGCCAAGCCCGAACGTAACGGCAAGGCCAATGGTGAGGCATCGAACCAGGTCCAGCGATTCGCCGCTTGGCGATCCTGCATAGACGCGATTGAGGCAAGGTCGTCGTTTCAGCGCCTGCCGCATGATGAACGGCTCGAACAACAGGACATCCACGATGCGATCTGTTTTCTAGGATCGGTCCGAGAAGAGCGATCGGCGGCAGGGATAACCAAGCGCGCCGCGCTCGTGTTGGCGGCAGAATTCAACATGGGGCGGCTGAAAAATCGCCTGATCTACGCAATGATCAACCGTTTGTGCGACGAAGCTGTGAAGAAGGGATTTCGAGTTTCGCCCTTAGGCTCAGGACTCATAGCCAGAACAGCACGGTAGCGGCGAGGGCTATGGTGGACAGGAAGACGGTCGGACATGGACTGATCGCTCTCGTAGATGTCCTTGGTCGCGGCCTTCAGCTTTTTGTCGTCGGCCTTGAGACCCGAGCCCGCCGCGAAGGCCGCTGCTGTCCCGAAGCCCGCGATGCCATAGTGGGACATCCGCTGATATTGCGCGATGATGATGGCGTCCAACACGGGAACTTTCTCCGGACCCTCTTCGAGGACATGCTTCGTGGCTTCGGCGACGAGGCCTTCCATGCCTCTGCAGTGTTCTTTGGAGACTTTTTCGTCCTGCCCGGCGAGCAGGTCCTTCAGCAGCTCGGTATGCTTTAAAATGCCTTCAACCGATTTGCCGAGCATTTCCTTAAGCGAAGGATCAGAGGTTTTCGGGGCGATCTCCTTCAGCACGCGCTGCATCTGGTCGTTGGCGGACCACAGGTCTTTCAGCTCGTCGGTGTAGAGGCCTTTCAGATCTTCTGGCGTCGACATGGATGTTCCTGCTGGATGAGTTGATTGGATGTCGTGCGGACGTTCGGAAAGCCGCTGCGGCCCCGTTAGCGATGAGCCAACTATCCGTTCCGGCGAATCCTCTCGTTAGCGCCGGAACAAGAACAGGCTCGATCTTGTTAGGCCCACTGGAAACCCGCGCGATCAGCGTCAGGCCTGAGGGATGTATGCAAACGACAAACTACGAGTTCATCGGATGGGACGCGCTGCTCTATGAGTGGGCGCCCAAGGTGATCGGCGCTGTGCTGATCCTCATCGCGGCTTGGTTTATCGGCAAGGCCGTGAAATGGGCCCTGGCGAAGGGGATCAATCGTATTCCTGGCGCCGCCAAGGCAAGCACCAGTGACAACCCGAAGCACTCGATCGGCGCCAGCCTGGGAGATGTCGCCTTTTGGCTAATCCTCTTGTTCGGTGTCGTCGCCGCCCTCGGCGTCCTGAACCTGGGCCAAGTCGTCACGCCCCTGAACTCACTGCTCACGCAGGTCGCGTCCTTCGTTCCGAGCGTCCTCGGCGCGTTCCTGATCTTCTTCATTGGGTTTGTAGTCGCGACTTTGGCCAAGCGAGTCGTCGAGGCTGCACTGCAGGCCGCCAACGCGGATCGCTGGCTTGAAAAGGCCGGCCTGACCAAGGCGACGGGCTCGACTGGCGTCAGCACCGCGATCGGCACCCTGGTGTTCGTCTTGATTCTGATCCCAATCACGATCGCGGCGCTGGAGCAGCTGGGAATCGAGTCATTGACGGTTCCGGCGGTTGCCGTGCTGTCGACTGTCTTGGCTGCGATCCCGCATGTTCTCGCCGCTGCCATCGTTTTGGCGGTGGGTTGGTTCATCGGTCGCTGGGTCGCCCAGCTGATCGAACGCATCCTGCCGGCGACTGGGTTCGACCGCAGCATCTCGAGCCTGACGGCTCTGACCGCCACGAACCAGGCGCCGGCCGCGCCGAAGCCGACCGCGGCTCCCTTTGCCGGTGACGTGACACCGGCCACCGCAAGGGCTCTAGGTAGTGATGTGCCCAAGCCGATGACGCCGTCCAGCATCGTGGGCAAGATCGCAATGGCGGCGATCGTCGCCTTCACGGCGGTCGAGGCCGCCAAGCTTCTGCAGTTCGGCACGATCGCCGTGACGCTGCAGGAAATCCTGGCCCTGGCCGGACACGTCATCGTCGGCGGGATCATCATCACCGCCGGCGTGCTGATCGGCGGTGTCTTCGCCAACCTGATCAACAAGGGTACGGGCGGCGCCGATGGCTTCGCCTCCACCCTGGTGCGTTGGGCCACGATCGCATTGGCGACGGCCATGGGCCTTCGCTTCATGGGCATCGCCGACGATATCGTCCTTCTCGCCTTCGGCCTGATCCTGGGGGCGGCTGCGGTGGCGGCAGCGCTAGCCTTCGGGCTCGGCGGGCGCGACGCCGCCAGCAAGGTGGCCCAGACGTGGGCCGACAAGGTCACGAAGACCCCGCCCCAGTGAGACCCGCGGCCGACGATCGACGAGATCGCCGGCCGCATTCTTTTCCCCATTTAACGACGAGTTCGTTATGACCGATAACCGCGATCGCGACCCTCGCCTGACCCCAGTGGCCCCGGCCTGGCGCAAATACCTCCCCTGGATCATCGGCGCCGTCGTCCTCCTGCTGCTGCTACTCATGCTGACCCGCTGTGGCGACGACCGCGCCGCCATGGATCCTGCAGCGACTGACGACGCCGCCGTAGCTCCGACGACCGAGACGCCGGTCATGCCCGCCACAAATGCTTCCGTTGGGGTTTCGGGGCTGGACGCCTACCTCGCTGGCTCGGACGCCGCCCCGCGCACTTTCGCGTTCGAGCGCGTCAACTTCGACACCGGCAGCAGCACCATTCGGCCCCAGGATCGTCCCGAGATCGCGGCCGTCGCCGCTGTTCTGAGCCGCTACCCGAATGCCAAGATCCGCCTGTACGGCTATGCGGACGCGCGCGGCTCCGACGCCGCGAACCGAACCCTCGCCCAGGCCCGGGCCGACATCGTCCGTTCCGCCCTGACGGCAGCCGGCGTGGATGCCCGCCGTATCGAGGCGCTTTCAGGCGGGGAAACCAACCCCGTCGACAGCAACGCCACGGCCGGAGGACTGGCTGAAAACCGCCGCACGGAACTGGTCGTCGTCCAGCGCTAACCGCACAGGCCGGGGCTAGCGCCCGGGCCATCCACCTTCAGAGGAGACGTCATGAGCTTTTTCGGAAGAATTTGGGACAAGATCACCGGCCATAAGGCGCGTCCGACGACGCCTCAGGCCCAAGCGCCCACGAGCACCCCAGTCTCGGCACAGCCCGTTCCTGCGGCGCCCGCCACTCCCTTCACGCCTCAACCGGTCGATGTGGACCAGATCCTCTCCCAAATGGCCGAGATGAAGGGCGGCGGTGGAAACTGGCGGACATCGATCGTCGATTTGCTCAAGCTACTTGACCTGGATTCCAGCCTCGACGCCCGCAAGGACCTCGCCGAGGAGTTGGGCGTGCACGCTGGCGCTCATGGCTCGGCGGAACAGAACATCGCCCTGTCCAAAGCGGTCTGGCGAAAGCTTGCGGAGAATGGCGGCCAGGTTCCGGCCAGTCTGCGAGACTAATCGAACAGGTCGATGTCGGCTCAAGACACTGCTGCGATTCTCCTGCTCGCTCGCCACCTGGATGTGGAAGAGCCTTCGCCTGGGCAATCCAAATGGACGGATATCAAGGCGGCCATCGACGGCGTGAGCGATGATCGCCTTGATGCATCGATCCGCTATTTCGGTCAGGCGGGCTCGCCAATCACCGCCCGCGCGGCTGAGATGTTGACGGATTTGATGATGGCGAGGATGGTCCGCCTATTGGGCGTGTCGAGATCGGAGCGACAATAGCGCCTCGGACTGGGCGCGGTACAGAGGGTGTCAGTATGAAGCGCTTCTTGCGAGACAACGGCCTGACCCTAGGCTCAGGACTCATAGCCAGAACAGCACGGTAGCGGCGAGGGCTATGGCGGACAGGAAGACGGTCGGACAGCGATCGTAGCGGGTCGGCGACCCGGCGCCAGTCTTTCAGGCGTCCAAACATGATTTCGATCCGGTTTCGCCGCTTGTAGCGTCGCTTGTCGTAGCGGATGGGTTCGGTGCGGGTTTTGCGGCCTGGGATGCACGGCGTGATCCCCTTGGCCTGCAAGGCGTCCCGGAACCAGTCGGCGTCGTAGCCTCGGTCTCCCAGAAGCCACTGGGCGCGGGGCAGGCTGTCCAGGAGAGCGGCAGCGCCGATGTAGTCGCTGACCTGACCCGCTGTCATGAAGAGGCTGATGGGCCTTCCGTTCGCATCGGTCACGGCGTGAAGCTTGGTGCTCATGCCGCCTTTCGTGCGTCCGATCAGTCGCCCGAGACCCCCTTTTTTACCCGCAGGCTCGAAGCCGTGCGGTGCGCCTTCAGATAGGTCGCGTCGATCATGACCGTGCGGCGTTCGGTCTGAGCCCCGGACAGGCCCTCCATCATCCGGATGAAGACGCCAGCCTCACTCCATCGCTTCCAGCGGTTGTAGAGGGTCTTGTGCGGCCCGTAGGCCGCCGGCGCATCTCGCCAGCGCAGGCCGTTGCGGTTGACGAAGATGATCCCGCTCAGCACCCGGCGGTCATCCACCCGCGGCTTGCCGTGGCTCTTGGGGAAGAAGGGCTCCAGCCGAGCCATCTGCTCGTCCGTCAGCCAATACAGATCGCTCATATCCAGACGCCTCAGGAGCCTGAATCAGATCGTTCGCCTCACATCAATGGGTCCTGAGCCTAAGCGCCAATGCGATCCGAGCCCTAAGGGGGATTTTGCGCACGACACAGGCGAAGGCTCTATCAGCCCTTATCATCGCGAACACGCGGGCGATCTAATCTGGGAAATCGGTAGCGGTGACTTTGGTTGCCGCGATGACCAGGGCAGGTTTAATGCCGAACGATTCGCTCAACAAGTGGCGGATCCGCAAGTCAAAATGGTTGAGTTGAAGATTAGTCAAGGTGCGAAGCCCGGGAAGGGCGGTATACTACCAGGCGAGAAGGTCACGCCAGAGATTGCGCTCACTCGCGGCATTCCTGTGGGTCATGATTGTATCTCACCGTCAGGCCATTCAGCTTTCAGTACGCCGCTCGAGCTTATTCACTTTATAGATGAGTTTCGTGCTCTATCGGAAGGCAAGCCAATCGGGTTCAAACTGTGTGTTGGTCAGCCGTGGGAGTTTATGGGCATCGTCAAAGCCATGCTTGAGACGGGCATTCTACCTGATTACATCGTTGTAGATGGTGCGGAAGGCGGGACTGGCGCTGCACCGGTCGAGTTTGCTGATCACCTTGGAATGCCGCTCCGCGAAAGCCTGCTATTTGTTCACAACACACTCGTGGGTGCGGGCCTGCGCGATCGAATAAAACTTGGCGCCGCAGGAAAAATAGTCAGCGCCTTCGATATTGCCACTGTTATGGCGCTTGGCGCAGATTGGATCAATGCGGGACGCGGCTTTATGTTCGCTATTGGATGTATCCAATCTCTATCGTGTCACACTAATCCAGTATCCGACAGGCGTGGCGACCCAAGACCCTATTCGCCAGCGAGCGCTCGTAGTCGGAGATAAAGCCGAGCGTGTATATAACTTCCACAGAAATATTCTACTGGCGTTGTCCGAGATAATCGCGGCTGCCGGCCTTGAACATCCAAGTCAACTTGGACCGCATCATCTTGTCCGGCGCGTCAGTCTCACCGAGATGAGACTGTTTTCGCAGCTTCACATTTTCCTCGAAAACGGTGAGCTGCTTGCAGGTAACTCTAACCGCGACTTCTACGGTGCAGCTTGGCATCTCGATCGCGCAGACAGTTTCCATATTCGCCCATAGGCACGCGCGCTTTCAACAGTCCACGCGCTTGCCGGCAATCTATTCAACCACCAACCGACATGTTTGTTATTTCGCCGGCAAGAGGCAGTGTTATCGGCTAAGACGTGCCGTTACCCTGCCTCGCCGGTAGCGATTTGACCCATGAATCTTCATCGTCCGAGCGAAGCCTATCTTTTCAGTTCAGACGCATGACCTCGGCTGACACGTAGAGGCTGTCGGATCCGATTTTCGGGACGATTGCGAAGTTTCTGTCCTCGATCTCGTAGAGATGCGCTACCAACGTATCAAACTCGATTTCGCAATCTGGGTAAGGCTGGATCAGAATCGCGCCTGAAACATGTAAGACGATATGGATGTCGCTACCGGCGGCAAGATCATCATACGAAACCATGGCTTCGCAATATGTCGAAGTTGTCGAGGGCGCACAAGTCACGGTAGCGGCTCCTACTCTCTGTGCATGAATTCTCGGATCATGCCAACAACAGCATCACGTTCCGGCTGACGGAGTTGCGCCCAAAGTTTGAGAATGGCGCGCTCAGAATGTGATCGGCCATTCGGATCGGGGTCGTTGTAAAGGTCTGCCACGCTGCATTGTAGAGCGTTGGCTATCTTGAGCAGGGTTGCTGCAGATACGCGATTGAAGCCGCGCTCATACTTTTGAACCTGTTGAAAGGTGACGCCGATGACTTTGCCGAGTTCCGCCTGTGTCATGCCGATAGCGGCTCGCCGATCTCGGATTATACCGCCGATCTGAACATCGATTTCTGTAGCTGTGCCGTGCGCCATGCTCACATTCTTTGCAGAGTTTCGACCAAGTCGCGAGTCTGATGTGGTGCGAGGCCGGCTGTGGCGGTGCTCCAATCCCGCTCTATCGGCGGAGGCGAGGGACGATCTGGTGCATGATCTGATGTCGGCGCGCCGGGCGGTGCGGTCGGCCCTGGCGGCTGAGGATACGGACGCTTTGGCCGCAGCGCGGCGCAGCGTCGACAAGGCCAAGGTGGGACTGGGCGAGCGGGGGCCGATGTGGTGGACCGACGGCTCGCCAGATCTCAATCGACACATGGCGCGAAACACCCCCTATGCGGACTGGTTCGCCAATCTGGGCGAGACGCGCGAATGACCACAGCACTCGACCGTTTCGTCGTGCCTCAAGACCCTGTGTTTGAGACTGCGATGGCCGAGCTCGCGTCGGGTCGCAAGACAAGCCACTGGATGTGGTTCGTCTTCCCCCAAGCCCGGTCTCTGGGACGGTCTTCGACGGCTGTCTTCTATGGCATCGGATCGCTCGCGGAGGCCGAGGCCTACTTGGCTCATACAGTTTTAGGCGCGCGGCTTGCCCGCGCCACCCAGACCGCGACTATGGCGCCGGCGGCCTCAGTACATCAGCTGTTCGGATCGCCCGACGATCTCAAGTTCCGCTCATCGATGACGCTGTTTGCAGCCGTGGCGACTGATCCGACCGTGTTTGACGCGGCGTTGGCGCGCTGGGGCCTTTCGTCTGATCCGTTGACCGCAGACCTTGTGGCGAGCGCCAGGACGGGGCCGGATCGTCTTTAAACAACGATCGGAGGCTTGACGCGGTTTAGGCGTCGATAACTGACAGAGCGCCATCGGGCAGCGGGCGCTGAAGCGCTTTGGCCGTTTCCCACGGCGCCGTCATCCAGGCCTCGATCTCGTCGGACTGCATCAAGATTACCGGCATGGCCTTGGGATGAACCGCGCCGACCTCGGCGTTAGGCTCGGTCGTCAGAAAGGCGAAGACGTCGATCGTCTCCATGCCGGTCTTGATCTTGCGGACGCTCGTGTGGGCCTGGAGGTGGATGCCGGCGAAGAAGGCGAGCGGCTCGGGCTCGTCTCCCGCGAGCTTGAACCAGACGGGCCGGTATTTTCCGGCCGCGTCCCGGCCCGGTTCGCTAAAGGCCGTGAAAGGCACCAGACATCGCGATGCCGGCGACAGATATGGGCGCCAATGGCTGGAGCTGGTGTTGCGGACGTTGGTCGTGCCGCTGTCGGGTTCGAACTCGAGGATTTTCTGAAAGTCGACCTCGCCGCCTTTGGCCCTTAGCTTGTCGGCCCGTTTCGTCGCATTGTCGAAGATCATCTTCTGGGATGACGGCATGCCCCAGCGCGCCGAAGCCAGAATGCGCTCTGCGCCCTCCCAGCGCACGATCGGCGCGGGATAGTCGGGATAGAGGTCGCTTGGCGCGAGGTTGCCGACGGTCGACCGCATCGCGTTCGCCGCATCCAATATGGCCTGGGGGCCGGAGCGCTGGCGGTACAGGTTGCACATCAGGCTCTGGCCTTTTTCAGAGCCGAAGCCAGGGATTTATGCTCCGCCTCATAGGTCACCTCCGCCTCCTGACGCGCCTGGTTCAACGTGGCCTGTTGTTCTTCGAAATCAGTCCTTACCGCCTGATGGCGTTGATCCAGATCGGCCAGCGCCGCCTGCAGCTTTTCGATTTTGGCGGCCTTCGCCTTGGATGGTCCCCGAGGTTTGGCGGGTTTCGCCTTTCCGATCTTGCCGACATCGATCGCAAGCCCGCGCTCGACGACCTCGCCAGGAGAGGCTAGGGCGGCCTCGTAATCCGGTCCGCCGGAAAGCTGGCTGGCCAGGCCGGTTGCGAACAGATCTTGCTTTGAGCCCCAGGCCTCCAAAGCCTTGGGTCGCGAGCTTGTGGCGACGGTGAAGGCATGGAAGCCGTCGGACCAGGTGAAGACCTTCAGCTTGGCCGCCATGTCAGTCGATCAGTCCGCGACGCTGCATGTCCATGATGATGGGATCGGTCAGCGAAGCGATGACCTCCATGTCAAAGGCGTCCTCCGCTTCCGTCTCATCGGCAAACGAGCGTGGTTGGTTCTGGCGTAGGGTTGAAAGCCGCCAGGACGACTGGACCACCTGCTGCCGAGCCAGATGCTCGATGCGTTGAAGGCGAACGCCGGCGCGCGATCTGATGAGGGTCTTGCGTGTCGTCATGGTTTCAAACCTCCGGACCGGAACCTGACACGGCCCAAAGCGATTTTGAAGTCGGACCGATCGCGAAGTCGGCGCTAAGTGTTGCGCAAACCCTGCCGCCGTTCTTTCGAGAGCGGCGGCTTTGTCGTCTTTTGGACTGCCGGAACGCTTAGCGGTGGATCGGAGTTGGTTCTGCGGGGCCGGCCTGAGAGGGTGGCGGCCCGGTTGAATCCACCACCCCGTGCGGCTGGCCGCTTTATTTTCCCAAGCCGTGAAGCGCCCGCTGCGTCTCCCAAGGCGTAGGTCGTTTTGATGGGTCGGAAACGGTTCGAACTCCATAAGTCTCGTGGGTGACTTTTTGCGCGATCAGCTTGCCTCTAAAAAACATAATGACCGGTTCGACCTCCAAGCCCCAAAGGTTTTCGTTAACGACGTTTCCAAAACCTTATTCTGCGCGAAGCGGTTTCTTACGCAGGAGCATCACGGATGAACCTCTCACCGTAGACTGGTGGTTACGCTAGCAATCGTCGAGTGCTTCGTCACGACTCTGTTCTCTTTTAACTGGAACAAGCCGCAGGCCGAAGACGCTTTCTCGCCATACATGTATAACAAAACTTGAGAAACGCCGTCTCAGCGCGCGTTCCGAACGAGCGGCGCTTAATCGATCGTTCAACAGAGTTCGGATCGCCCGGCGGCTTTAGAATGTCGGTGGAGCCGTCGTCAGGATTCATTTCAAGACCTTGATCATAGCGCTGCATAAGCTGCTCGAGCATCCGAGCGGTCGCAACGCTCGGGAGGCTGGAATCCCTTGCTGTGGAGGCCAGCGACAGACCCAACCGGATAATGTCGTGCGCCGGGTTCCCGATGACCGTCTGGTCAAGGGCGCGAATCTGCACCTCGACCTCGCCCTGACGTCGGCGAACGGACCCAGATTCCCCAGGTGGCAATCGCCGCAGATCCAGATCGGCGGCCCTTGAGGGACCCCCGCCGGCGAGGCGTCCAACCAGTCGTAGAACTGCTGGGTGTTGCCGCGCACATAGGCGTGGGCAGATCGCGCCATCTTCAGTCGACCGGTCAGTTTGAGGCTGGCCGCGCGCTCGGAGACGGAGGGTATAGCGTGACGAGACATGGGCTTTCTTTCGCCATTCGCGAGGCGAGCGCTTAGTTTATCTCAGACACCCGCTTTCAAAGGCAACCGACTCAAAAGCGACGTGGAACAACGGCCCGGCGTCGATGACGTCGGGCCGTTCTGACTCGTCCCACTCGGCTCAGCCGAGCCGCGAGACCGGCTTATCGATACCGGGCGCGTTCCTTGATGATCTGCTCAGACGTGTAGGGCTTGGCGTCCGCATCGAAGCCTGACCAGCCCGATTGGCGATAGGCTTCACCGCGCGTGGCGGCGTCGTAACCGCGGCTGCCGTCCAGGATGGCTTGAATTTGTTGCGCCTCGTCGCCGTCGGCCTTGATGCTGACGAGCGTACCCCCACGACGAACGCCTTCCGAATAGACGTTCGCTTCTTCGTCGCTGTGACCGGATTCCTTCAGGGCGCCGAGGAGGCCGCCCGTCGCGCCGCCGGCTGCGGCGCCGACCGCC
>NZ_DALZQC010000044.1:0-24409 GCF_032017145.1 Brevundimonas sp. | reverse complement strand
ACCCGCGGCGACGACCGGGCCGAGGCCCGGAATGGCGAGCATGCCGAGGCCCGCAAGGACGCCCGCGCCGGCGCCGAGCAGACCGCCGGTGGTCGCGCCCTTGCCGGCGCCATCGGCGACATCGTTTTCGCCGTCGCCATTACGATCGCCTAGAGGGCCGGCCTTGTGATCGCGGGATACGGAATGCCAGTTGTCGGCGTTGTTTGACACAATGCTGATCTTGTCGTGGTGAACGCCGGAGGACTCGAGTTTCGAGACGGCGTCCAGGGCTTCTGTGTGGCTGTCGAACAGCCGGGTGACGGTGGCCATGATGGGGTCCTTTGGATTGTTTGAGTGAGGTGGAAATCAGGCTGTGATTATTGGGGCGACACGACGCCCTTGTAATCGACCGAAACGGTGACGGGTTCGCCGCCCGAACGGGTGGCCTGGCCCTTCCATATGCCCTGGTCGTCCTGCATCAGGGGGCCGGAGATGACATAGCCTTGTTTCTCGATCGCTGCTTTCGCCTGACCTTCTGTGAAGGAGTTTGCGCCGGGCGTCAGGGCCGTCTTGTCAGACGTCTCCTGGGTGTCGACGGCCGGGTTCATCGGCGCTTCGGCGGAGGAAACGGCCGGGCCTTCGACAGGCGCATCGCTCCGCTCGTTGTTTCCGCAGGCGGTCAGCAAGACGGCGGTCAACGAGACGGCGAGGGCGGCTTTGAACATGGGTTTTCCTTTCAGGGTGAGCCATCAAAAGGGACCACCGCCGGCGTTCGTTCCGACGGCCAAGGTTGATACTCTCGATATATTAGGCGGCTGAACCTGTGCCGTACGGCGCATCGTCAGTCTGGCGCGGGCGATGGAGGGTCGGCCCTTCGCTAGCGAAAATTCCGCGTTTTTAGTCTGATCGCATCGAGGTGAAGATCGGGGATGTAGATGTCCCGGACCATGATCGCGCGAGAGGGCGCATCACGCGCATCCGGCGAAGCCCCACGATGGAATTCGTCGCCCCGTCCATCGGGCAGGGGGAAGGCCTCGCCACGGTCGCCGACCGAAGCGAGCAAACCCGATGCGTCGTGAAGTTTGGTCGCGACGATGTGGACGACGTCGCCCTCACGCTCATCGAGGCTGGGCCAGATGACCAGATTGGCCACGCCGGTCTCGTCTTCAATGGTGATGAACATGCCTCCCTTGCCGGGCTTCTGACGGACCAGCACGAGGCCCGCCACACGTGTCAGGCGGCCGTCGCGCAGGGCCGTCCCATCAACGCAGGTCATGACGTGCCGGGCTTGCAGATCGCCGCGCAGGAAGCTCAGCGGATGGTCGCGCAATGTCAGGCCGATGTGGCTGTAGTCTTCGACCACTTCCCGTCCGGGCGTCATCGGTTTCAGGCCCGGATCGCTTCTGGTCGTGGGCTTCGGCGGCAGCAAGTGCGAAGTGGCTTGAAGCTCGACGTAGGACATCAGGATTGAGCAGGGGTTTGGTCTTCCGGACAGTACCCGGGCGCACCCGTTGGCAAGCGCCGCCTTGGACAAATGTTTTCTTTTCGTTCTCGTCTTGATATGCACGCTGCATGTCCGGCGTCGCCACCCGCAAGATCGTCCATGTGGACATGGACGCCTTCTTCGCCTCGGTCGAGCAGAGGGATGATCCCGCCTTGCGCGGTCGGCCCGTTGCGGTCGGTCATGCGGCGGCGCGCGGCGTGGTCGCCGCCGCCAGCTACGAGGCGCGGCGGTTCGGCGTGCGTTCGGCCATGCCCTCGACAACCGCCCAGCGGAAATGTCCGGATCTCGTCTTCGTCCCGCCGCGCTTCGAGGTCTATCGCGCGGTCTCGGCGCAGATCCATGCGATCTTTTCGGACTACACCAATCTGATCGAACCTCTGTCTCTAGACGAGGCCTATCTCGATGTGACGGCCGATCGGCGAGGCCTGGGGACCGCCTCGGCGACGGCGCAGGAAATCCGGCGGCGGATCCTTGAAGAGACCGGCCTGACCGCCTCGGCGGGCGTTTCCTACAACAAGTTTCTGGCCAAGCTGGCGTCGGACCAGAACAAGCCGAACGGCCAGTTCGTCGTGGCGCCCGGGCGCGGCGAGGCCTTCGTGGAAGACTTGCCGGTCCGGCGGTTCCACGGCGTGGGGCCGGTGACCGCCGCCAAGATGGAAGGGCTAGGAATCCGCACCGGCGCGGGTCTGCGCCGCCAGTCCCTAGCCTTTCTCCAGCACCATTTCGGCAAGTCCGGGCTCTGGTATTACGCCATCGCGCGCGGGCAGGACGACCGGGCGGTCAATCCGGACCGGACTCGCAAATCGAGCGGGTCGGAAACCACCTTCGCCTCCGACCTGACCGATCCGGACGCGATCGAGGCCGGGGTAATGGCCATGGCCGACGATGTCTGGGCCTGGTGCGAGAAGACCGGCAGCCGGGGACGGACGGTCACCGTCAAGGTCAAATGGGCGGACTTCCAGCAATCGACGCGAAGCCGGTCCCTGTCCGAGCCTGTGGCCTCCCGCCAAGCCCTGCACGAGGTCAGTCGGGTGCTGGTCCGGTCCCTCTACCCGCCAAGCCGGGGCGTGCGCCTGGTCGGGGTAAGCCTGTCCAATCTGGAGACGACCGGCGCCGCGGCGAACCAACTGGTCCTGGCGTGACCGAACTATCGCAAATCGACCTGTTCGACGATGCACCCGCGCGCACGCCCGTGGTGGCGGGCTTTGACTATTGGGCCGGCGTCCTGTCGGCGCCTGAACAGGCCGCGCTTGTCGCCGCGCTCCAGACTCTGGCGTTCAAACCCTATGAACATCTGGGCTACCTGGGTCATCGCCGGATCGCCGCCTTCGACCGCGGGGGTGATGGCGCGGGTTGGCCGGCGTTTCTCTCGACCTTAATGGCGCGCTTGGCGGGCCGCCTCGATCTGAACGGCGCGGCCTTTGTGCAGGTTCTGGTCAATGAATATGCGCCGGGCGCCGGCATCGGCTGGCATCGCGACCGCGCCGTCTATGGGGAAATCCTGGGCGTGTCCTTACTTGCGCCCTGCGTGATGCGGCTGCGCCGTCGCCAGGGGGCGGGCTTCCTGCGTCGAAATGCGGCGCTGGCGAGCGGCTCGGTCTATCGCCTGTCAGGAGAGGCGCGCGCTGCTTGGGAGCATTCTATCACACCTATGACAGCCTTGCGCTATTCCATGACCTTCCGGACCCTGACGGCTTGACGATTGTTGGGTCGACTGACGTCCAGCGGTCCGGATCGGCTGGGTCAGGCAAGCTCGATCCAGACCGGCGCGTGGTCGCTCGCGCCCTCGGCGCCGCGCACCGCGCGATCGACGCCGGCGTCGGTCAGCCGTTCGGCCGCGAGACCGTTGAGCAGCACATGGTCGATCCGCAGACCGGCGTCGCGGCACCAGGCCTCGCGGAAATAGGACCAGAAGGTCCAGGGCGGCGGATCGTGCGGGAAACGCTCGCGCAGGGCGTCGGTCCAGCCCTGGTCCAGCAGGCGCTTGAAGGCCGCGCGGCTCTCGGGCTGAAGCAGGGCGTCGGCCTTCCACGAACTGGTGTTGTAGATGTCGGCGTTGGTCGGGACGACATTGTAGTCGCCGGCGAGCACGACCGGCGCTGCAGTGGCGTAGAGGGTCCCCGCATGGGCGATCAGCCGGTCGGCCCAGGCAAGCTTGTAGTCGAACTTGGGCCCGGGCCTGGGATTGCCGTTGGGCCAATAGAGGCAGCCGATCAACACGCCATTGACTGCCGCCTCAATATAACGGGCCTGTCGGTCGTCGGCGGCGCCGGGCAGCCGGCGTCGGGTCACGACCGGCGCGCCGATCCGGCTCAGGATGGCGACGCCGTTCCAGCGCGGTTCGCCGACCCAGACCGCGCTATAGCCGGCCGCCTCGAGCTCGGCGGCTGGGAACTGCGTGTCGGCCGCCTTCAGTTCCTGCAGGCAGACCACGTCCGGCTGGACCTGTTCCAGCCAGCCGAGGAGGTTGGGCAGGCGACGATTGACGCCGTTGATGTTGAAGGTGACGAGCCGCATCCCGTCACGGCGTCCGCAAGGCCGCCAAAGCAGCGCGCACATGGGAGGCGAGGGCGTCGGCCATCCTCCCCACGCCGGCGGCGTTGGGATGGATCCGGTCCGGTAAGACATAGGCTGGGTGCAGCGCGACACCGTCCATCAGGAACGGCATCAGGGGCGCGTTCGCCGTTCGAGCGACCTCGGGGTAGACTGCGTCGAACGCCCAGGCGTAGGCGCCGAACCAGGGCGACGACGCAAAGATCCGTCTGGGCCGGCACGTCCCGATCGAGCCGTCTCAGACCGTCCGTTGTCGTGTCGCCGGACACGCCTGCGCCGATGATGCGAACCGGGGGCGTGTGGGTCGCCAGTCGCGCCGCCAGTTGTCGCGGCAAGCTCTCAACCGGCTTGAGGCCGTAGCCGGCCGGTCAGGGAATCGCCGAGAACCGTTACGACCTGCTCAGTATTGCCCACAGCCGGCGCTCCCGTCAGCGTCTGATGTAGCGAGTGGGCCGAAACCGGATCTGGAGCGGTCGGCGAGCAGCGGGTTCAGCGTCATGGCCTACCCAAAAGCTCGCCGAACCTGTCGTGTTCCTGCCAGATCGCCTGAAAACAATCACGGACTTCGCTATGGTGCGATCGGATGTCTGGCTGTCCATCGTGTCATGGCGGTAGGGCTCAAACGAAGGCCGTCGATCAGCCGTGCGGCTTCAGCACCACCTTCGTCCATTCGTTCGGATTGTCGTGGAAGTTCTTGTAAGCCTCTGGCGCCTGCTCAAGCGGCAGGCGATGGCTGATCAGATCCGTCGTGTCGATCTTGCCGTCCATGACCAGCTCAAGGAGCTGCGGCAGGTATTTCTGCACATGGGTCTGGCCGGTCTTGATCGTCAGACCCTTCTGCATGAGGGCGCCGATCGGCAGCTTGTCGCCAATCCCGCCATACACGCCGGGGATTGAAACGCGTCCTCCCTTGCGACACGCCATGATCGTCTCGCGCAGGACATGTTGGCGATCCGTTCCCAGCTTCGTTTCTTGCTTCACCGCATCGATGATGTTGTCGGGCGAAAAGCCATGTGCCTCCATGCCGACGGCGTCGATGCAGGCATCCGGCCCGATGCCGGCGGTCATCTCCATCAGGGCTTCGCGAACCTTGACCTCATGATAGTTGAGGACTTCCGCGCCATTCGCCTTGGCGAGCTCCAGTCGGCGTGGATGATGATCGATGGCGATGATGCGGCCGGCGCCCATCAATCTGGCGCTCTTGATGGCGAACAGACCGACGGGCCCGCAGCCCCAGATCGCCACCGTGTCGCCGGGCTCGATCTCCGCGTTTTCGGCCGCCATCCAACCCGTGGGGAAGATGTCCGACAGGAACAGGACCCGCTCATCCTCAATCCCGTCCGGCACCACGATCGGGCCGACGTCGGAATAGGGGACGCGGACATATTCCGCCTGGCCGCCCGCATAGCCGCCGGTCAGATGCGAATAGCCGAACAGCCCGGCAGCCGGGTAACCGTAGGCGATCTCGGATGCGTCGGACTTGTCGGCGGGATTGGAGTTGTCGCAGGCCGAGAACTGCTGCTTGCCGCAATGGAAGCAGGAGCCGCAGGCGATCACGAAGGGGACGACGACCTTTTGGCCGACCTGAAGGCTCGTGTTGCCACGGCCGATCTCAACGACCTCGCCCATGAACTCATGGCCGAGGATGTCGCCATTGGACATGCCGGGGATCACGCTATCGTAGAGGTGCAGGTCTGATCCGCAGATGGCGGTCGCCGTAATCTTGATGATCGCATCGCGGGGATTGACGATCTGGGGATCGGGGACCGTGTCCACCTGAACATTGTGTTTGCCGTGCCAAGTCAGGGCGCGCATGGGAATTCCTTCCTGGATCAGAAATGACGGTCGGCGCGCGGCGCCGCGTCGGGAGCCTTGGACGTCGCGATTTCGCCCGTCTCCATCAGCTGTTTGAAACGTCGCAGCTCGCGCCGGGCCTGCACCCGGGGCTCGCGCTGCATCACCTTGGCGACCAATTTGCCGACGGCGCCCGCCGGCGGGTCGTAGCTGATCAGGACACGCACCTCGGTTCCGCGGCCGAAGGCGTTGTCGCGAAACTCGATCCAGCCTTGGTGATCGACGTCGCTGTCTTCTGTGGAGCGCCAGGCGATGTACTCGCCGGGACGATCTTCGGTGATCTCGCTGACAAGCTCGATCTCCGCACCGGCCGGGCCGGCGACGCTCCAGCTCGATCGGAGGTCGTCCAGAAGATCCACCGACCTCACATTCTCCATGAAACTGGGCAGGTTTCGAAAGTCGCGCCAATACTCATACAGCGCCTGACGCGGCCGATTGATCATGACGGCGCGGACGCTGGTGGCGTCATAGGCGCCCTCCACATAATCGTCGTCATGGAAGGCTGGGGATTGGACGTCGGCGTCGGTTGAGAGGGGGGCGGACATCGTCGATGCCTCCTTGATGTTAAACGGTCGGGATCAGGCGGCTCGAGACTGGGGCGCGCCAGCGTAGCGTTCGAACTCTTCGGCGTAACGCGAGGCCAGACGGACCTGGTGGTGACCCTTGGCCTTCAGGGTCAGGAACCAATCGCTCTCTTCTTCGAACATATGGGTGAGAACGGCGCCTTCGATGTGGGCCCATTTTTCCAGCCAGGCGGGCTTTGAGGGCGCGATGTTTTCAAGCTCCGCCATCTGAGCCTTCGTCGTCGTCTGCTCGAGATAGGCGTGGGCCGCGTGCATCTTTTCGCCGGCCTGACCGAGGGCGGGATAGAGGACCAGCTCCTCGGCCAGCGCATGGCCGTTGAGCACGACCGCGAGCGCATCGCGAGCGGCGTTTCTTTCGACGGCGGTCTTGGCGGTTCGGCCGCTGGCGAAGGCCGCGCGGATAGCGTCGTGGTGATCGAGCACTAGCGAAAGCCAATCTCCCGCCTGTGAGGCGGCGCGGGCCTTTTCCGTCACCGCCTTGCGCGTCTCGTCGTCAGGCTGCGGGGTGACGGCGGCGAGCGATTTGTCGATGAGGGACATCAAACCTCCCGTGAAAGAAGGTTGAATACCCTCCCATGGGCGTCTGTTCCGACTGTCCAATAGCGGGCACAGCCCGTGGCTTCGGACCTGGTGAACTACTAAAGGTCGGAAAAGAGACCTTGGGAACAGTCTCAAGACTGTTTCGGTTTGCCAGGCTCCAACTCGTGGGAGTCAACCATGTTCATGCACAATAAGCGACTGATGTATACGGTTCGGGTGTCCTAAGCCAACCCGGGTCTCGCCACTCTGATGCTTGAGCGATTCGGAGGGCCGCAAGGCGAGCTCGCCGCCGCCATGCGCCACTTCACCCAGGCTTTGGCGGATGAAGATCCGGGCCGCAGAGACTTGCTGCTCGACGTCACCTCGGAAGAGTTGAGCCACCTCGAGGTCATCGGCTCGATCGTGTCCATGCTGAACCGAGGCGTGAAAGGCCAAATGGCTGAAGCCGCGATGCAAGAGGCGGATCTGTACGCCTCGCTGAACAGCGGCGGTGAAAGCCATACGACCTCCATTCTCTATGGCGGCGCGCCTGCCCTGATCAATTCCGCCGGTGTCCCGTGGACTGCCGCCTACATCGACTCGATCGGCGATCCCGCCTGCGACCTACGCTCCAACATCGCCGCCGTGTCCCGAGCCAAGATCGTCTATGAACGCCTGATCAACTGCACGGACGATCCCGGCGTGAAGGACGCGTTGAACTTCCTGATGACGCGCGAAGTGGCGCATCAGAAGTCTTTCGAGAAGGCGCTCTACGCCATGGAGCCGAACTTCCCGGCAGACAAGCTGGTCGGCCTGCCTGCCTTCGCTGACAAATACTACGACATGTCCTAAGGGGAGGGCGATGTCCGCGGTCCCTGGAATGAAGGAGCGCAGTGGGAGTTCATCGACGACCGTGAACAGCAGGGCGCCGTGGACGGGGCGACGGATCCGCGAGCGTTTCGTTGGGCGAGCTGGACGCCGCTGCCGTCCAGGCCTTTGCGCCCGAACGGCGTCCGATCCAGACGCCAATCCTGTGACCGGAGCGGATCTGGGCGCGGGGCCTGGCGCGGGTACGACAACAGAGCTGGTCGAGGACGACGTCCTGGATTAACCCATGTAAATGCGCCGCCGCCGGACAGTCGCAGGATATACTCATGCTCGAACCTTCGACACCGTCCGGCGAGGCCTCGCCTATTGTTGAGCCACGCGAGGAAATCCTGTCGCTCTGGCGGGCGTTCGGCGAGCTGTCCTTCGACAGTCGAAGCCGAGCTCTGCGGCTTGGCCAGATCCGCTCCGTAAGGTCGGGTGATGTCTATCGCCCGGAGGGTGAGATCGCCGTTGTATTGGAGGGATGCCTTCTTCTCGATAGCGGGAATCGGGGAACCTATTGCGGCGTGGCAGCGGCGGGCGACCTGATCGACATCGGCGGCGGAAGCCAAGGTCTGTGGCTGACGGACGGGTCGCTGTATCAGGCGCCCGTGTCGGCATTCTGTTCCGAAGCGGGCGAAGAAGGCTTTCGATTACTACTTGCCGGCGGAGCGGAGCGACTAAAGTCGATGGAGACGCGTCTGCGGTGCGCCATGGCCCATGGCGCGGTCGCTCGCGTTGCAAGCTTTCTTCTGGATGTTCACCGCGCCAGTGGTCGATCCGAGATCGCCTTGTCTCAAGCCAATATCGGCGAGTTGCTGAGCCTGCGCCGATCCAGCATCAATCAGGCTTGTCAGAGCCTTCGCGCCGCCGGCGCCCTACGCACCGTGCGGGGACGAATTCTTTTGAAGGACGAGGGCGTGCTGGCGAGTGCGGCCTGCTGCCGCTATCGCCCGACATTTCCAGCATTGCGAAAACGATAACGGCTCAGGCGGACTGACGCCGACGCTTGTTCGATTAGGGGTAACCAGACGCCGGCTCCCCGTGGCGAGGAAAGAGTCGCCGGTTACGGGTCCTGGAACGGCGCGCCGAACACGTAGATCCCCGCGTGAACAAGCTTTGCGATCAAGTCTGACGAGGGCGGCGCCTCAGCCGCATCCACATCCGCGATGCATTGCCCACTACGCCACGCCCTGACGCCCTTCGAGGATCTTCGCGACATCTTCGAACGCAACTTCGAACGGGGCTTTGAAACGGGTGCCTCGTTCTCGCCATAACAGCGGGTGGGTACGGCACGGCTTGTAAAGGTGTTCGACACAGATGTGCTGCGAATGACCGGCTTGTTGGCACCTGCGCTTCGCGGGCTCTTGGGCCCCATTCATCTAAGCGCCTATGGCTGGCGCGGGGCCGCGATCCGACGAAAATCAACGACTGACTTAAAGGAATACAGTCAGGACCAAGGGTATCGAAGGCAAGGTCGTTCTCATTACGGGCGGCAGCACCGGCATCGGCGCGGAAACCGCGCGTCTTCTCGCGCAACGCAGCGCCCAGGTGGCCATCGCCGCGCGGCACAAGGATAGGCTCGACGAGGTCGTCGCGGACATCGCCGTAGTTGGCGGCACGGCATGTAGCTACGCGCTGGACGTAACCGACAAATCGGCGGTCCAGTCCGTCGTCGCCGCAGTCATTGCCGACTTTGGCCGCCTCGACGTGCTGATCAACAACGCCGGGCTGATGCCGATCCGTCCGATGGCCGAGGTCAACACCGACGAGTGGGACCAGATGATCGACGTCAATCTGAAGGGTACGCTCTACGGCATCGCGGCGGCCCTTCCCGGCTTTCTCGAGCAGGGCAGCGGTCACATCATCAACCTGAGCTCGGTTGCGGGCATCAAGGTCTTCGCACCGGGCGGCACGGTCTACTCCGGCACCAAGTTCGCCGTCAGCGCGATCAGCGAGGGCCTGCGCCACGAGGTGGGGGATAAGGTCCGGGTCACGTCAATCGAGCCAGGAGCTGTCGAAAGCGATTTGAAGTTCACGACCTCTGGCACGGCTGCCGAGACGGTGTTGGACTTCTACAAGCAGGCCATTACAAGCAGGCCATTCCGGCGGCATCGGTGGCGCGTGCTATCGCGTTCGCTGTCGAACAACCTGATGACGTCGACGTCAACGCAATTGTCATCCGTCCGACCGCACAGCAGTTCTGATTTCGACGAGGAGGCGGGGCCGCGTGTGCTCCGCCTCACGGGGAACGTATCGACCCGCTTGTCCGTTACTTTGCCGATTAATGTGTCCGTTTCACTTGAGGAGTCATTTATGCCCAAACTTGCCCTGTATGTACCGCTGAAGGCCAAGCCCGGAAAAGAGCGTGATGTCGCCGATTTCCTGACCTCGGCATTGCCGCTCGTTCAAACCGAGGCGGGAACTCTGACCTGGTATGCGATCGAGGAAGGTCCCGGTGCGTACGCGATCTTCGATACGTTCGACACAGAGGAGGATCGGCAGGCCCATCTTGACGGCAAGGTTGCCGCCGCACTGATGGAGAAGGCAGAAGAACTGTTCTCTGAACCGCCGCAGATTCACAAGTTCACCCTGCTGGCCGCGAAATAGCCAAGCGATCGGCACCCGCGTCGCTCTCACCGCCCGGGTTGGAGGGAATCCCTGGCGCGGCGGCGTGCGTTGAGCGGTGTTCCACGAACTGACCACGGAGACACACCATGCGCACTACCCAAACGCTCGACCTGAACGACGCGGGAACGATCATCGATGCGGGGATCGCGGAGGCCGAGCGGATCGGCAACCCGATGAACATCGCGGTGGTGGACGCGGGTGGCTGCCTTCTAGCGTTCGCGCGGATGGACGATGCGTGGCGCGGCAGCGTCGACATCGCGATCGGTAAGGCGTGGACGGCGCGCGCGTTCGACGTCGAGACTATGGCGCTGGCGAAGCTCGCCCAGCCGGGCGCCGACTTCTACGGCATCCATGCCTCTAACGACGGCAAGGTGATGATCTTCGCCGGGGGCGTGCCGATCAAGGAGGGCGAGACGGTGATCGGCGCGGTGGGCGTGTCGGGCGGCACCGGCAAGCAGGACCAGAGGGTGGTCGAGGCTGCGGCGCAGGCGTTGGCGCGCGGCTGAACCTTGGAGCGCGGTGCCGCCTGCTCAGTCTACGGCGGTTCAGTCGACGCCGTTCAGTCGACGGCGGCGGACTCGTGCGCCAGGCGCGCCTCCCGCGCGGCGCTGGTCGTCTCCGCTTGGCGCTTTATTCCGCCGTTCTGGCGCGGTCATTCAGAAAGCTGCGGTGAATCAATCCCAGGACGGCCCTACGGGACGGAACCTCCCAGGTAGCAGAAGGTTCAGTAAACTGAGATCACTTCGAAGGGTGCGATGTCCTCCGCCGTTGCGATGGACCGGATCATCACCAAGCTCTCGATTTGATGACGCGTTGAGAAGAGCTGCGAAAGGAAAAGATCCGTGAAAGCTGTCGTGTACAACGGGCCCAAAGATGTTTCTGTCAATAACATCGATGATCCCAAGATCGAAAAGCAGACCGATGTTATCATCCGGCTGACCACGACCAATATCTGCGGGTCGGACCTTCACATGTATGAGGGCCGTACCAGCTTCGAGAAGGGCAAGGTCTTCGGACACGAAAACCTTGGCGAGGTCATCGAAGTCGGCTCTGCCGTAGATCGCATCAAGAAGGGCGATCGCGTGTGTATGCCGTTCAACGTCGGTTGCGGTTTCTGCGAAAATTGCGAACGCGGTTTGACAGGTTTCTGCCTCACGACCAACCCTGGAACCGCCGGCGCAGCGTATGGCTTTGCCGAGATGGGTCCGTGGCAAGGTGGTCAGGCCGAGTTGATGCGCGTTCCGTATGCGGACTTCAATTGTCTGAAACTGCCTGAGGACGCTGAGGAGAAGGAGGATGACTATGTCATGCTCTCCGACATCTTCCCGACGGGTTGGCATGGCGTCGAACTGTCAGGTTTCCTACCTGGCGAAAGCATCGCGATCTACGGCGCCGGTCCGGTCGGTTTAATGGCCGCGCACTCAGCCGAAATCCGCGGCGCCTCTCAGATCTTCGTGGTCGATTCTCACGATGACCGCCTAAAACTGGCCGAGGCGATGGGCGCTATTCCGATCGACATGCGCAAGGGCGACCCCGCCCAGCAGATCCTTGACGCAACGGGCGGCCTCGGGACTGATCGGGGGGTCGAGGCGGTTGGGTATCAGTGTTGCGATCGCCACGGCAAGGAGCGCAGCAACTACACGATGAACTGCCTCGTCAAAAGCACGAAGGCCACCGGAGGCATCGGCGTCGTCGGCGTGTTCATTCCGGAAGACCCGAACGCGCCCGACGATCTGCAGAAGGAAGGCAAGATGGCGTTCGACTTCGGCAACTTCTGGTTCAAGGGCCAGAAGATCGGCACCGGCCAGTGCAATGTGAAGCACTACAACCGGCGACTGATGAAGCTTATCGAGCAAGACCGAGCCAATCCTGCCCAAATCATCTCGCACCGACTGCCGCTTGATCAGGCGCCAGACGCCTACAAGCACTTCGACGAGCGCGATGCTGGTTGGACCAAGGTCGTGCTCAAGCCGGGCGCCTGACCTTAGTCCTCGACGGAACAGGAAATAACTTATGACTTTAGAAGGCAAATCAGTTGCCATTCTGATCGCACCGCGCGGGACGGAAGAACCAGAATTCTCGAAGCCCAAGCAAGCTGTCGAGGACGCTGGTGGAAAAGTGACGGTGGTCAGTTTTGAAACGGGCGTGGCTCGCACAGTCAATAGCGACCTTGACGAGGGCGGCAGCTATACTATCGACAAGACGTTTGCCGAGGTCAAAGCCGACGATTTCGACGGGCTTGTTGTGCCCGGAGGGACTGTCGGTGCTGACAAGCTTCGCGGCAGCGGCGAGGCAATTGGTTTCATCCGGGCTTTCTTCGATCAAAAAAACCGGTTGCGGCTATATGCCATGCACCTTGGACATTGATTGAGGCTGACGTGCTTAAGGGGCGTTCCTTGACGTCCTACCCAACGCTGAAGGTCGATATCGAGAACGCCGGCGGTACATGGGTCAATGACGAAGTCGTAGTCGACAACGGCCTTGTCACAAGCCGCGACCCCGATGATTTACCCGCCTTCTGTGCCAAACTCATAGAGGAAGTCGCGGCAGGCGTGAGCGCTGGGCTCGCAGCCGGCAAGTAAAGACGGGGCGGCCTCGGCAAACCATTTGAGGCCCGCTCACGGAAGAAGGTCCACGCGAGACAGGCGTAGCGGATGGCCGCTGATGATGGTCATCCGCTACGCCGCGTATCAGACGAACACGGCGCGCCGGACGCGCAGTCAAACGTTAAGTCGCGTCAACCGCGGTGAACTCCTCGGCGGCTCTGATAGGCTTCTAGGCTTGACCCATTGTAGCGTCCGGGTTCTTTCACATAGTCGACTCCAGGTTCGGTCCCCTCGTGGCCTCCCGACCGTTACCGGGCGGTCCCAGCCGACCGACCGCCACCACACTAGCTCTGCTGTTCTTGCGACCTGGATACCGACTAGGTTCACGACCTACAGCGCCGCTTTAAGATAGGGGGCGGTGACACTGCCTTCCGCTTCCGCAACGACGCCAGGGACACCGCTGGCAACGATACGGCCCCCATCTTCTCCGGCCCCCGGTCCCAGGTCGATGATCCAGTCCGCCTGTGTGATGGCGCGCATGTCATGTTCGACGACGACGACCGTATTGCCGGCGTCGACGAGGCCCTGCAGGTGTTGCATTAGCCGGTCGCCATCGGAGGGGTGAAGCCCCGAAGTTGGCTCGTCGAGGATGTAGATCGTGTTGCCGCGTTGAGCGCGTTGCAGTTCAGTCGCCAACTTGATGCGCTGCGCCTCCCCGCCAGACAGCTCGGTCGCCGGCTGACCGAGCCTCAGATAGCCAAGACCGATCTCCCGCAACACGTCGAGGGAGCGCATCACAGATGCCTCGCCAGCGAAGAAATCGCACGCATCGTCGACCGTCAGTTCGAGCACCTGGGCGATATTGCGCCCATTCCATTCGACTTCGAGCGTTTGCGGGTTGTAGCGAGAGCCATGACAGGTCGAACACGGGGCAAAAACGCTCGGCAGGAACAGCAGCTCCACCATGACGTATCCTTCGCCTTCGCACACAGGGCAGCGGCCTTGCGCGACGTTGAACGAGAACCTTCCCGGGCTGTAGTGCCGCCGGCGGGCGAGCGGCGTATCAGCGAAGATCCGTCGCACATGGTCGAACATGCCGCTGTAGGTGGATAGGTTCGAGCGCGGCGTGCGGCCGATCGGTTTCTGATCGACCCGCACCAGCCTGCGAACATGCTCCATGCCTGCGACAATGCGTCCTTCAGTGTCGTTCTGCGCAAGATCGAGCAGCGGATCGATATCCTCCTCCTCAGCCACGGGGGACCCGCCGAGGTGTTCCGTGACGAGCTCGAGCAGCGCCTGACTGACAAGACTGGATTTGCCCGATCCCGAAACGCCGGTGACAGCGGTGAAGCAGCCGATGGGAAACTCGACGTCGAGACCATGGAGATTGTTCCGCCTGATCCCTTCCAGGCGTAGCCATGCCTTGGGATCGCGCGGTGTGCGCTCACTGCGGAACGGCTCTGCGAACAGGTAGCGGCGGGTGATCGAATTCTCGACGTCGGCAAGCCCCTCTATCGGCCCGCTGTAGAGGACTTCACCGCCCTTTTCCCCGGCTCCTGGCCCGACATCGACGAGCCATTCCGCGCGGCGGATCACGTCGAGATCATGTTCGACGACGAACAGGGAGTTGCCCGCCGCCTTGAGACGCTCGAGGATGGTGAGCAAGGCTTCGCCATCTGCCGGGTGCAACCCTGCCGAAGGCTCGTCAAGCACATAGACCACGCCGAAAAGCTGTGACGACAATTGCGTGGCAAGCCGCAAGCGCTGCAGCTCTCCGGAGGAGAGCGTCGGCGTGCTGCGGTCGAGCGAAATGTAGCCAAGGCCAAGATCGATCAGCGGCTCTAGCCGCTCGATCAATTCGCAGGCAAGGCGTTGGGCGGCGACCCGCTTCTCGTCGGAGAGATTGGGCGTGCGGCGTACGTCGGGCGCGCTCTTATGCGCAGAGCCGCCCGCCGCAACCCGTTGTTCGACCGCTGCATCGCGGGCCGCTTTTTCCAGAACATGGCCCTTTGAGGGGGCTGAGACCGCCCCATACGCGCCATGCGCGACGGGCATCAGCAAGTCCTTCAGCTTGAGCACCGTCAGGTCGCCGAACTCGGCAATGTCGAGGCCGGCGAATTTGACCGACAGGGCTTCGCGCTTCAGGCGCTTGCCGTCGCAGGTCGGGCAATCGCGGCCGATGATATATTGCGAAACGCGCTTCTTCATCAGCGCGCTTTTCGTGTTGGCGAAGGTTTCCAGCACATAGCGTCGCGCGCCGGTGAAGGTGCCCTGGTAGCTCGGCTCCATGCGGCGCTTGAGCGCCGTCCGGGTCTGTTCGGGCGTCAGGCCCGCATAGACCGGCACCGTCGGCGCCTCTTCAGTGAAGAGGATCCAGTCGCGATCCTTTTTCGGCAGGTCGCGCCACGGCGTATCGACGTCATAGCCGAGTGACACGAGGATATCGCGCAGGTTCTGGCCATGCCATGCCGCCGGCCAGGCGGCGACTGCGCGTTCCCGGATCGTCAGCGTGTCGTCGGGCACCATCGTTTCTTCGGTCGCGTCATAGACGCGCCCGATGCCGTGACAGGTCGGGCAGGCCCCCGCGACCGTGTTGGGGGAGAAATCTTCCGCATAGAGCATCGGCTGATGGCGCGGATATTCGCCGACGCGCGAATAGAGCATCCGCACCAAGCTGGAGAGTGTCGTCACGCTGCCGACCGAGGATCGCGCGTTGACCGAGCCGCGCTGCTGCTGCAATGCGACCGCAGGCGGCAAACCGTCGATCGCGTCGACCTCCGGTACGCCGGCCTGGTCGATCAGGCGACGGGCATAGGGCGCAACCGATTCCAGATAACGCCGCTGCGCTTCGGCGTAGAGCGTGCCGAACGCCAGCGATGACTTGCCCGAGCCCGATATGCCGGTGAACACAACGAAGGCGTCGCGAGGTACATCGACGTCAATATTTTTGAGGTTATTCTGGCGCGCGCCGCGAACCTGCACGCAAGCGGGCGGCCCCGTATGCCCATGATCGGTGGCCGGCGTCGTCGCGTGAATATCCTTGCTCTTCAATTTAGTCTTCCTGCCCTATACGCCCGTGCGGCCCGTGGTTCATCACAGTCGGGTGGCAGATGAATGCATTTCCGACCCAATACATCCAACGGCTAAGCTGGCCCGATGTTCGGCGCCTTTGAAATATTTTTCCAGCATCAGACAAAGGTTACGAGAAAACCATTTTTCCCGTTGGGTCGCGCGACGAGACCACACACACTCCGCTGGTAAGCGCCTAGGCCAGGCGGACCTGGCCAGTGCCGCTATCGGCGTGTAACGACCGCACTTCGGCCCCTGTTACCGCATCGCGACGCGTTGCCCATTTGCCAGAGCGCCCGTCATCATGGGCGGGGGGCCATGATGACGGGAGAGTTGTCGATTCGAGCGCTTCGCACCGCTTCGGATCGATGGGTCAGTAGTGAATGACCGAGCGGATCGACTTGCCTTGATGCATCAGTTCGAAGGCCTCGTTGATCTCCTCCAAACCCATCGTGTGGGTTACGAACGGGGCCAGATCGATATCGCCTCTCATCGCGTCCTCGACCATGCCGGGGAGCTCAGTCCGTCCCTTGACGCCACCGAAAGCGGACCCCTTCCATACGCGGCCCGTGACGAGCTGGAATGGGCGGGTGGAGATTTCCTCGCCCGCGCCGGCAACGCCAATCACGATCGACTGACCCCAGCCACGGTGCGCTGATTCAAGCGCGGCGCGCATGACGTGGACGTTGCCGATGCACTCGAAGGTATGATCGATGCCCCAGCCCGTCATCTCGATCAGCACTTGCTGGATGGGCTTGTCATGGTCCTTGGGGTTGATGCACTCGGTCGCGCCGAACTGGCGCGCCAGCTCGAACTTGGACGGATTGGTGTCGATGGCGATGATGCGACCCGCCTTCGCCTGGCGCGCACCCTGAATCGCCGCGAGGCCGATGCCGCCGAGGCCGAACACGGCAACCGAGTCTCCGGGCTGGACTTTGGCGGTATTGTGGACTGCGCCGATGCCGGTCGTGACGCCGCAGCCGAGCAGGCAGACATGTTCGGGGTTTGCCTCGGGATTGATCTTGGCGAGCGAGACTTCGGCGACGACAGTATATTCACTGAAGGTTGAACAGCCCATGTAATGATAGAGAGGCTGACCATTGTACGAAAAGCGGGTGGTCCCATCGGGCATC
This sequence comes from Brevundimonas sp., assembly GCF_032017145.1. Taxonomy (GTDB): domain Bacteria; phylum Pseudomonadota; class Alphaproteobacteria; order Caulobacterales; family Caulobacteraceae; genus Brevundimonas. The sequence goes on along the minus strand of NZ_DALZQC010000044.1, from coordinate 7,170 downwards.
AAGCCCTTGCCCTGCGTTTCGCGGACAGCGACGCACAGGTTGGTCTTGCCCGACAGGCAGAAGTCGCACTTGCCGCACTCGGCAGTGTAGAGCGGAATCACGTGATCGCCCGGCACGACGCTGGTGACGCCTTCGCCGACCTCGACAACGATGCCCGCGCCCTCGTGACCCAGAACCACCGGGAAAACACCCTCCGGATCACTCCCCGCCAGCGTGTACGCGTCGGTGTGGCACACACCGGTGTGCGTCACCCGTATGAGGACTTCGCCTTTCCGGGGTGGGGCGACATCGATCTCGACGATTTCGAGTGGCTTGCCCGCCTCGAAGGCTACAGCGGCGCGAGATTTCATGTTGGGATACCCTCGTTGGACTAAACTGATTGCTGGCGCGAGGCTGTTGCGTCAGCGCAAATTCCTCGACATTCTCATACTGGCAGGGAGTATGTTTATCATACTCCCCAGCAGTATACAAGAGGTGTCCTGAAGAGGATCTCAAACCAGAGAAGGCAGCAGGGGCTGGCTTCTGAGTGCGGGAGGACACGGGCAGGAAAATGAGCCTGAAATCGTCATTTGAGATAAGTACGCAGAATCTTCATTACGCCCTCCACGCCGTCATCGTGCTCGCCACCTGCGCCTCCGACGGCCCGATCCGCGCCCGCACCGAATGTTTCCCTGAGATGGCTCTGCATCACTTCTGCCATCAGTCCATTTGTCGCACCGCGCATGGCGACAATTTGCTGCAGTAGGGGAGCGCAATCGGCCCCCGCTTCGATCGCGCGTTCCAGAGCGTCCGCCTGACCCTTGATGCGCCGCAAGCGTGTGATGGCTCGCTTCTTGTCCTCTGATGAATGTGGCATCGCGTTTTCCCGAGAAATCGCTCCAGCATACTATACAGGGGGGGAGTTTCAATCCTGCACAGAGCTGGGCGTTTTTCTGATCGGGCGAGGTTGCGGTCATGCTCTCAAGCCTTCGCCACGAGCAGCTTTGGCATGGGCTCCGAGGGTCCGATTCTCTGTCGGGGGAAGGGGGAGCGATCGCTCACTCCCCCGGTATGCCGGTCAGACCGTAACGACGACCTTGCCGATCTGGTCGTTCGATTCGAGGAAGCGGTGAGCGTCCTGGATGGCGTCGAGCGGGAAAGTGCGCGCGATCCGCGGCTTGAGCGAGCCCGATTCCAGACCCGCCACGATGAACGCCTTGGCGCGATCGAGGGCGGCATCGTCCGAGACAATCTCGCTGTAGAGATACCCCTTGAGCGTGAGGCTCTTGCCCAGCACGGAGAACAACGGGAACGGCGTCGGTTCGCCGCTGAGCGCGCCATATTCGAGCAGGATGCCGCCGCGTGCCATGCTCTCGGTCAGCGGCTCGAACGACGGGCCTCCGACGGGATCGAGCACCACGCGCGCACCCTGACCATCGGTTATCTCCATCACCCTCGCTACCAGATCCTCTTCCCCGGTCGCGACGACATGATGGGCACCGGCATCGATCAGGGCTTGGCGCTTGGCGCCGGTACGCGTCGTCGCGATTACCGTCGCGCCGACCATCCGCGCAATCTGGAAGGCAGCAAGGCCGACGCTGCTGGAGGCAGCAGTGACGATGACGAAATCGCCCTCGCCGAGTTTCGCCTGCTCCACCAGCGCACCCCAGGCGGTGACATACTGCATCCATACGGCCGCCGCTTCCTCGAACGACAGCGCCGCAGGATGCTTGACGACGAGGCGGGCGGGCACGTTTGCGACCTCGCCATAAGTGCCCCAGCGCGCGATATCGAGTGGGGGAATGACGCTGACGGCTTCGCCTTCCGCAAACCCGGTAACGTCCGCACCGACCGCAGCGACAGTGCCGGCAGCCTCATAGCCAAGGCGGCTCGGGAACTCGGCTTCCTGAAGGTAGGCATGGTTGCGGAACATCACCTCGGCGCGGTTTATGCCTATCGCCTTCACCGCGATCTGCACTTCGTCGGCCGCGGGCGCGGGGACCGCCACATCTTCAATCTTGAGGACGCTGGCGTCGCCATATTCGTGAATACGGACGATGCGGCTCATTGGAGACTCCTTGATTATTGAACGATCGTTCATTAAGGGGGTGGATCACCAGTTTCAAGATATTGTTTATCGATCGTTCCATATAGTGCGTCAGCGATGACTGAGACGAAAGCCCGTCGCCCCGTAGGTCGCCCTCGTGTGTTCGACACTGACGCTGCGCTCGACAAGGCGGTGCGGCTGTTCTGGCAGCGCGGCTACGAGGCGACATCGATGGCCGATTTGGTTGCGGAGACTGGCGTCGCCGCCGCCAGTCTCTATGCAGCGTTTGACAACAAGGCGGGGCTGTTTGCGGCGGTAATCGAGCGCTACGCCGCGACGTTCAGCGTCCACCTCTATGCACCCATCAACGATCCGGCGTTGTCCACCCACGAGGCCGTCAAAGGCCTGCTGGAACGAGCGGCGTCATCATTCTCGGAACCTGGAACGCCGGCCGGCTGCTTCATGTATTCGGCAGCGGCAGCCGTTTCGCCGGCGTCCGCCGCCATCGAATGCCTGCTGCGCGACAAGCGTATCGCGGCGGAGGCCCTCCTGATCGAGCGTCTGCAACGCGGCGCCGCGCGGGGCGAGCTTGCGGCCAACACCGATCCGGCCGTGCTAGGCAAATTCATCAATACGGTCATGGAAGGCATGTCCGTTCAGGCGCGCGACGGCGCTACGATCAACGAACTGCTCTCCATCGCCAAAATGGCACTCGATCGATGGCCGGCCGCGATATGATCGTTACATGGTGGTCATCTGCCAATCCGCCTCCCGCGACCGAGCAGTCGAACTCATCTCATAGGACGGAAGCACATGAAACACGTGACATTGCCCGGCGGGGAAGTGGTTCCTTCAATGGGTCAAGGCACCTGGAAGATGGGTGAGCGTGCCGAGCGGCGATCCGATGAAATCGCCGCGCTGCGCGCCGGTGTCGAGCTGGGTATGACGCTCGTCGATACAGCGGAAATGTACGGCGACGGTGCGGCGGAAGTGCTGATCTGCGAAGCGCTCGGCGACCGTCGCGACGAGTTGTTCCTCGTCAGCAAGGCGTATCCACAGAACGCATCGCGCTCCCGCCTTACCGGTGCGTGCGAGGCGAGCCTGAAGCGGCTCGGCACTGATCGGCTCGACCTCTATCTGCTCCACTGGCGGGGATCGGTGCCGCTCGCTGAGACGGTGGAGGCAATGAAGGCGCTGAAATCGGCAGGGAAGATTCGGCATTGGGGTGTCAGCAACCTCGATACCGACGATATGGACGAGCTTGTCGCTGCGGGCGGAGATGGCTGCGTGACCGATCAGATCCTCTACAATCTCGTCCGTCGAGGCCCTGAGTTGGACCTGTTGCCGTGGCTCGCCGAGCATAAAGTGCCAGCGATGGCGTATAGTCCCGTCGAGCAGGGACGACTCTCAAGCCATCCCGCTCTCGAAAAGATCGCAGCCGAGGTCGGTGCAACCCCTGCCCAAGTGGCACTCTCCTGGACGTTGCGGCACGATGGCCTCATCGCCATCCCGAAAGCGAGTTCGATCGCACACGTGCGGGAGAACCGCGCGGCCGCGGATATCGTCCTCTCAGACGCCGACATTGCGACACTCGACGCGGCATTTCCCCGCCCAGCGGACCGACGCCCGCTCGAAATGCTGTAGCGGCAGATGGCGATCTTCTCTCTCGAAGGAACCGAACGCAAATCGGATCGCCTTGAGGCGTTCATGGACGCGGTACTTGCGATCGCGTTCACCCTTCCTGTGGTCGAGTTGCACGCGCCGAAACCGGAGGAGGGCGACCTCGCAGCGGCGTATCTGAAGCTGGCGCCGGAGTACGGCGCCTACGTTCTCAGCGTGGTCCTGATCGGCCTCTACTGGGCGTACAGCCATTTCAGTGGCAAGCTGCTGGAGAAGACCGACCACGGCTACAATCTGCTGAGCATCGGCTTTCTGGCTGCCGTCAGCATCACTCCGTTTCCTGCGCGACCGTTGGTCGAACACCTCGGCGGAGATGCGGAGAGCACCACCGCCGCCCTATGGTATCTGGGCGTAGCAGCGACACCGGCGACTTGGTGGTTTCTTCGTTGGGTATACGCCACCGCGAGAGGTCTTCCCGATCGAAGGCTGACCGAGGCTTATCTTGGCAGTCTTACCATCAAATATGGCCTAACTGCCGCTGCCTATTGGGCGGCATTCGGCTTGGCATTCTGGAATTGGCGTGTTGGACTGATCGCCGCGGGGATCGTGACGCTGAGTTACATCGTTCCGCCAGCAAAGCCCACCTATAAGCCAGACCAGGAACCGAGAATGGCTGAGGCCGGCAATTGACCCGGCACGGTGGATGCTGACTTCGGTTAATCAGTCCAGAATCTTCTCGGTCGTGATCGGTAAGGACTGTCTTCAGCTAACTCAGCCGCGGTGGTGAGAGCACACGAGCGCGATCAGGCCCTCTAAATCTGGCGCCTTGAGCACTCCCGCTTCTGCTCATCGTCTGGCGTTGACGTGACCCCCTGAAACTCCTCCAGGAATAGCTAGAGTCCGCCCCTCGAAAGGACGGACAGAATGAAGCGATCACGGTTCACGGAAGAGCAGATCATCGGCATCCTGCGCGAGCAGGAGGCCGGCGTTCCGGTGGCGGACCTTTGCAGGAAGCACGGGCTGAGCTCACCGACCTTCTACAAGTGGAAAGCCAAGTATGGCGGCATGGACGTGTCGGAGGCCCGGCGTCTGAAGGCGCTGGAAGACGAGAACGCCAAGCTGAAGCGGATGCTGGCGGACGCGATGCTGGACAACGTCGCGCTGAAGGATTTGCTGGGAAAAAAGTGGTGACGCCCGCTGCGCATAGGGAGGCGGCGGCGCACTTGCAGTCGGCCTACGCAATGAGCGAACGGCGGGCCTGCCGGGTGCTGGGCGTTGATCGGACGAGCGTGCGCTATCGGGCGACCCGATCGGACGACGGCGCCCTGCGGGCTCGGCTGAAGGCTCTGGCCCTGGAGCGGCGACGGTTCGGCTATCGGCGTCTGCACGTGATGCTGCGGCGCGAGGGGCATGCGGTTAACAAGAAGCGGGTCCAGCGGATCTACCGCGAGGAGAAGCTGACGGTGCGCCGGCGCGGCGGGCGAAAACGCGCGATGGGCACAAGGCGGCCGCTGGAGATCCCTCTGGTCGCGAACCAGCGCTGGTCGCTGGACTTCGTGTCCGATCAGATGACCGACGGGCGGCGCTTCCGCATCCTGACGGTGATCGACAACTGCACGCGAGAATGCCTCGGCCTTGTTGCCGACACCTCGCTGTCGGGCCGGCGGGTGGCGCGCGAACTGGACGCCATCATCCTGCGACGCGGGCGTCCCGAGACGATCATCAGCGACAACGGCACGGAATATACGTCCAACGCCATCCTGGCCTGGGCCGACGACGCCGGCGTGGGCTGGCATTACATCGCGCCGGGCAAGCCCCAGCAGAACGGCTTCAACGAGAGCTTCAATGGCCGGCTGCGCGACGAACTGCTGAACGAGACGCTGTTCCGGTCCTTGCCGCACGCCCGCGCGGTGCTGGAGGCCTGGCGGCGCGATTACAACGAGCGGCGTCCGCACTCGAAGCTCGGGTGGCTGACGCCGCAGGCTTACGCAGAGGCCCTCAGCGGAAAGATCGGCCGGTCCGCTGCGCGGGTTGAAGGCTGCGCTGACCGGCCTCTTGCCAACCCCACAAACCCCAGTTCAGATCACCAAAGGACTCTCGTTATGGCTGGATGAGAAACGGGGGTCACGTCAGCGTGGACCATTTCTGGTTCTCCCGTTGCTGCTAATGTCTGGCTTGTTGCGTCGGCGACCGAGCAGGCGGGTGAGGGAGATCTGTTGCGCATATGCGCAACCAACGCACGTCGGTAATCCAACTGGAAGGGGCGGAAATTCTCGGCGTAAATATGCGACTGTGGGCGAGGCACCAACCCTTCCATCAAGGTGCTTTGTTCGCCTTAAAAATTGTGGCCGTCTCATAGCATGCTCGCTGGCGATACTCTCGCCGGCGCTAACCAAAAACTAGCCAGAAACGAGTAAGAAAGGTCAGCATGAAGCCCCACCTGCCGCAAACGCAATGGGGTTCCCGCCCAAGCGTCGTTTGATTTTCAATGAGAGCGCAGTTCGTTGACATCGAGGGGGTCACAGGTTCAATCCCTGTCGCGTCCACCATTTCCTTCTTTAAATGACAGATCGCCGACCGGGCGCCGAAGTTAGGGTCGTCATACGCGCCTAGCCTGGATTGATGGGTTTCGACCGCTAACGCGTCGCCGGCGTGCGGTCGCGTTGCAGGAAGGCGTCGAACAGGGCTTCCCACGCGGGCGGTCCTGACTGGCCGGAATCGGTCAGGCCGTGGCCGCCTTTTTCGAACACATGCAGTTCGGCGGGCAGGTTCTGGGCGCGCAGGGCCTGCCACAGCATCAGACTGTTTTCGACCGGCACGACGCGATCATCGGCCGCAGAGGCGATGAAGGTCGGCGGCATGTCGGCGGGCACATGGCGTTCGATGGACCAGGCGTCGCGGGCGGCGTCCGTGGGGGCGGCGCCGACCAGGGCGCGGGCGGAGGGGCCGTGGGCGTAGGGCTGGGTCAGGGTGACGACCGGGAACATCAGTCCGGCGAAGTCGGGCCGGGTCGGCAGGCGGTCGATGGCGTCAACGGGGGCGTAGGCGTCCTGGGCGAACCGTGTCGCCAGCATGCCCGCCACATGGCCCCCGGCCGAGAAGCCGGCGACCGCGACGCGGTTCGGGGCGAAGCCCAGTTCCGCGGCGCGCGAGCGCACGGTGCGGATGGCGCGCTGGGCGTCCTGCAACGCGACGGCGGGACCGGCGGCCCAGCCGTCGCCGGGCAGGCGGTAATCCATGACGAAGACGGTGTAGCCCATCTCGGCTAAACGCGCGTCGATGGCGCCCCCCGCCTTGCTGACGGCGACACGCTGATAGCCGCCGCCGGGGATCATCAGGATGGCCGCGCCATTGGAGCGGGCCGGGCGACGCAGCATGATCCAGGGATCGCGCACATGGACGAAGGCCGTGTCGTTGGGATCGCCGTTGAGATTACGCAGGACGACCTGTTCCTGAACCGTCACCGCCTCGCCGCCCGGCGCGGCGCCGGGCCAGAGGGGACGGACCTCGAAGGGCGCCGAGGC
>NZ_DALZQC010000043.1:0-25827 GCF_032017145.1 Brevundimonas sp. | reverse complement strand
GCCGGCGCCGCCGGCCCTGTCGGTGATCGCGCGCCCGCTGTTCAACACCCGCGAAGGATACGGCAGCACCGTCTTTCCGGGCGTCGGCTTCCTCATCATTCATCAGACGCTGCTGATGGGACTGGCGATGCTGGCGGCCACCCTGCGTGGCGAGGGGGGCCGGCTTCGGTTTGCGTCCCGTCGTCTCCTCGGCGTCGCGCTCGCCTTCTTCGTCATCGGCTGGATCGACGTCGCCTACTACGCCGGCTTCGTCTTCTGGTTCCAAGACTATCCACGGGCCGCCGCCGCGCCCGGAACGCTGATCGTGGCCGGCAGCCTCTTCGTGGCGGCGACGGTTGCAGCGGCGCTCGCCCTTGCGAGCGTCTTCCGCACCCGCGAGCGGCCCCTGCAACTGCTCATGGGCACCTCCCTGGTCATCTTCTTTCTCGCTGGACTGTCCTGGCCCGCGGAGGCGACGCCGACCTGGCTCGCCTTCCTCGCCCGACTGCTGCCCACGACGCCCGGAATCCATCTCATGGTCGGGGTGAACCAGATGGGGGCCGGCCTCGTCGAACAGGGGCGGGAGGTTCTCAACCTCCTGGGCCTCATCCTCCTTTACGGCGGCGTGGCGTGGTGGCGCTTCACCCGGCCGTCCGGAGCGCCCTCGACCGGAGCGTGAGCCACGGCGGGGAATGATCGCCCGCCGCCGCCTAGACCGGCGCCGGGCGTCCCGGACCGATCGCGAGGGCGGCGTCCTGTCCGCTGGCGACCAGCCTTCGGGCGACGAAGCCGGAGGCGACCAGATCTTTGAGAAGCGCCTCCAGGAAACCGCGCCCGTGAGGCCGCTCGCGGGGGAGGGCGACGGCCTGCTCGATGGCCTGGAAACTGTCCGGGAGCAGGCGGACGCCGGCCCGGTCGTGCGCCGCCGCCTCGAGCGTCTGGCGCACACCGGCGCAGACGTCTGCGCCGCCCTCCAGGAAGAGGGCGACGGCCGCCTGGGAGGAGGGCGTATGAATCCGTCGGGCCTGTTTCAGCGAGCGGTTGAGAAAGAGATCGTAGGCGGTGTTCAGGCCCGACGCGATCGTCACATCCGCGACGTCCACGTCGCGGACGGAGCGGAAGCGGGACTCGGAGGGAACCAGATAGGAGGCTTCGATCCGGACGTAGGGCGCGGTATAGTCCAGGACGGCGCGACGATCCGGATCGATTGCGAGGAAGGCGAGATCGCAGGCCTGATCCTGAAGCGCCGCCACCGCCGCCCCCGCCGTGGCGAAGTTCGACAGCTCCATCTCCACGCCGAGGCGCACAGCGATCTCCCAGGCGAGATCGACAGACACGCCGGCGAGAGCCCCGTCCGCCGCCCTCTGCGCCAAGACTGGATTGCCGAGATTGATCGCCACGCGCAACCGTCCCAGGGGCGCCAGTTCGGACCGGATGATCTGCATCGACACGTCCATTGCCATCCTCAAGCGCCGCACCGTTTCGACCGGTCTGGCTGACGATAGGTGTTTGGTCCTCGCCGTTCCACTCCGGCGAGAGCCGCGTCCGTCATATCCTCGTGGTCCGCAGCCGAAGCGCATTGCCGATCACGCTGACCGACGAGAGAGCCATGGCCGCGGCGGCGATGACCGGCGACAGCAGCAGGCCGAACACCGGATAGAGCGCCCCCGCCGCGATCGGCACGCCGGCGGCGTTGTAGAGGAAGGCGAAAGCCAGGTTCTGCCGGATGTTGGCCATGGTCGCCCGCGACAGGCGCCGCGCCCGGACGATGCCGGTCAGATCGCCCCTCAACAGTGTCACGCCGGCGCTTTCGATCGCCACGTCCGTGCCCGAGCCCATGGCGATTCCGACATCGGCGGCGGCGAGCGCGGGCGCGTCGTTGACGCCGTCGCCCGCCATGGCGACCACCCTGCCTTGAGCCCTCAACCGTGCGACGACCGCCGCCTTCTGGTCGGGCAGCACATCGGCCTCGACGTCGTCGATGCCGAGCTCGCGGGCGACCGCCTCGGCGGTCGTGCGATTGTCGCCGGTCAGCATGACGATGCGGATGCCCTCGCCGTGCAAGGCCTTCAGCGCCGCCGGCGTCGTGGCCTTGATCGGATCGGCGATGGCGAAGACCCCGCCGAGCGCGCGGTCGATGGCGATGTAGATGGCGCTGGCGCCGTCGCGTCTCAGAGCGTCCGCCTCCCGCGCGAGCGCGGCCGTATCGACGCCGTGTTCCGCAAGGAAGGCCGCGCCGCCGAGAAGGACGAACTGCCCGTCCACAAGACCGGTCGCCCCCTGGCCGATCGGCGAATCGAAGTCGGACACCTCGGGTATCGGAATGCGGCGTTGTTCGGCCGCGGCGACGATCGCCCGGGCGAGCGGGTGCTCCGACGCCTTTTCCACCCCGGCGGCGAAGCGCAGGAGGGGCTCCTCGCCGAAGCCGGGCGTGGCGACGATCCGGACCACTGACGGCCGGCCTTCGGTCAGGGTGCCGGTCTTGTCCACCACCAGGGTGTCGACCGTCTCCATCCGTTCGAGCGCCTCGGCGTTTCGGATCAGAACGCCGCTGGCCGCGCCCTTGCCGACGCCGACCATGATCGACATCGGCGTCGCGAGCCCGAGGGCGCATGGACAGGCGATGATCAGGACGGAGACGGCGGCGATCAGACCATGGGCGAGGCGAGGTTCCGGCCCCCAGATCGCCCATGCCGTGAACGCCGACAGGGCGATGGCGATGACGATCGGGACGAACCATCCCGAAACCCTGTCCGCCATGCGCTGGATCGGCGCACGCGACCGCTGCGCATCGGCCACCATCTGGACGATCCGGGCCAGCATGGTGTCGCGCCCGACCTTTTCCGCGCGGATGATGAGCGCTCCCGTCTGGTTCAACGTGCCTCCGGTCACGGCCTGGCCGGCCGTGCGGGTGACCGGCATGGATTCTCCGGTCACCATGGATTCGTCGATCGACGAGCGCCCCTCCTCGACCACCCCGTCGACCGGCACGGTTTCGCCGGGCCGGATCCTGAGCCTGTCGCCGATGGCGACGGCGTCGATCGGCACATCCTCCTCCCGACCGTCCCGTCCAATCCTCCGCGCGGTCTTCGGTGCGAGGTCGAGCAAAGCGCGGATCGCGCCGGAGGTCTGTTCGCGGGCGCGCAACTCCAACACCTGGCCGAGCAGCACCAGAACCGTGATGACGGCGGCCGCCTCGAAATAGACCGGGACCGCGCCGTCGGCGGTGCGGAAGGCCCGGGGGAAGAGGTGCGGCGCCAGGGTCGCGACGACGCTGTAGACCCAGGCGACGCCTGTTCCCATGGCGATCAGGGTGAACATGTTGAGATTGCGGTTCGCCAGCGAGGCCCAGCCGCGTTCGAAGAACGGCCATCCCGCCCAGAGGACCACCGGCGTCGCCAGGACGAACTGAATCCAGACAGAGACGCGCATCGGCACGAGATGGTGCAGCGCCGGGACCAGGTGAGCGCCCATTTCCAGCAGAAAGACCGGAAGAGCCAGCGCCAGACCGATCCAGAACCGCCGCGTCATGTCGGCCAGCTCGGGACTTAGGCCGAGGTCCGCCGTCGCGACCAGAGGCTCCAGCGCCATGCCGCAGATCGGGCAGCTTCCCGGCGCGTCGCGGCGAATTTCCGGATGCATCTGACAGGTCCAGATCACGTCCATGGATGCCGACGCCGTGTTTCGGCTTGCAGGTTTTCCGTGCGGATGGGGGCGGGCATGCGGACGGTCATCGGCGCTCAAGGCGTTGTTCTGGCCGGCCGATGACGCATAGCGGTGCGGATCGGCAACGAACTTCGCCTTGCAGCCTGACGAGCAGAAGAAGAAGCGCCGACCCTCGTGCTCCGTATGAACGGCGGTCGCGGGATCGACCGCCATGCCGCAGACCGGATCGCGCAGGGGCGGGCCGGCCGGCGTCGCGCCGTCCGACCCCTTATGATGGTGATGTCGCCGGCCTGCGGCGAGGCCGCTGCGGCGATCGTCGTTGGTCATTCTTCACCTTCTTTCGCGACGACGTCGCGCTTCGCTCACTCCGATATCAGGTGAAACTCCTCGATCAGTTTCGCAATCTCGGTGCCTTCAAGCTTCTTCATCAGCAGTTTGCGCAGGAAGGCGGGGCCGGGAACTTCTATGCCTTCGCCATCCCGAAGAGGCGTGATGGCGGCGAGCAGGGTCCGAATGTCATAGGTGGAGTTGAACACTTCCGGCACGCCGCGTTCGACATTCATCAACGTATAAACGGCCTCCATCGGCGTACGCACCGAATATTCGGTGGTGAAGATGCAGTCGCGTTGTCTGGATTCCGCGAACTGGCCAATGAAGGCGAAGTTGACCGCTCCCTCCGGCACCACGTCGGGCCGATCGCCGACCTGGCGCGGCATGAAGAAGGCGGTGATGTAGGCTCAGGACCCATTGAAGTGAGGCGTGCGATCTAATTCAGGCTCCTGAGGAGTCTGGATATGAGCGACCTGTATTGGCTGACGGACGAGCAGATGGCTCGGCTGGAGCCCTTCTTCCCCAAGAGCCACGGCAAGCCGCGCGTTGACGACCGCCGGGTATTGAGCGGGATCATCTTCGTCAACCGCAACGGCCTGCGCTGGCGGGATGCGCCGTCGGCCTATGGGCCGCACAAGACGCTCTACAATCGCTGGAAGCGGTGGAGCGAGGCGGGCGTCTTCGTCCGGATGATGGAGGGCCTGTCCGGCGCCCAGACCGAACGTCGGACTGTCATGATCGACGCGACCTATCTGAAGGCGCACCGCACGGCTTCGAGCCTCGCGGTAAAAAAGGGGGCCTCGGGCGGCTGATCGGACGCACGAAAGGCGGCATGAACACCAAGCTTCACGCCGTGACAGACGTCAACGGAAGGCCCATCAGCCTCTTCATGACAGCGGGTCAGGTCAGCGACTACATCGGCGCTGCCGCTCTCGTGGACAGTCTGCCCCGCGCCCAGTGGCTGCTGGGGGACCGGGGCTACGACGCCGACTGGTTCCGGGACGCCTTGCAGGCCAGGGGGATCACGCCGTGCATCCCTGGCCGCAAATCCCGGACCGAACCCATCCGCTACGACAAGCGACGCTACAAGCGGCGAAACCGGATCGAAATCATGTTTGGCCGCCTGAAAGACTGGCGACGGGTCGCCACTCGCTACGATCGCTGCCCGACCGTCTTCCTGTCCGCCATAGCCCTCGCCGCCACAGTGCTGTTCTGGCTATGAGTCCTGAGCCTAAGGGGAGGTCGAGCAGGTAGTGCAAGGCCATGCTAGATATTCTTTTGGACGGCGAAAGATTACTATTGTAATAACCCAATGTTAACCTAACTGGGTTGATACCAGTAAGGTTAACGTAGTATAGTGTCGACACTAGTGCAGTTTATACTTGACTTGAAGCCGAGATTTTGCTAGTGCCCCAGGTGTCGGAGCTACCCGACAGTGAAATCTGGAGCCTGCCATGATCAACCAAGACACTCAGAGGACTGCCGGCCCTGCCCCGTCAGCTACGGGGCTGGATGGCTAAACTCGATCGGCGCACGCGCCGCCAAATCCTTGCGAGCCTCTGCGAAGGGGTCTCCATCCGCTCGTGCGAGCGCATTTTCGACGTCGAGCAGAACTCTGTCGCCAAGTTGCTTGCTGACGCGGGCGATATGGCCATCACTCTGATGAAGCGCACCAAGGGCCTGATGGTCGAGACGATCCAGGCGGACGAACTCTATTCGTTCGTGGGCGCCAAGCAGGTGAACGTCGACAGGATGACCGTCCCCGTCGAGGGCGCCGGAACGGTCTGGGGCTATCTGGCCGTTTGCGCCAAGTCGAAATTGATCTTCAACTACCACCTCGGCGACCGCAGCTACCCTCATGCGAGGGCATTCATGCAATCGACGGCCGACAAGCTTCTGCGCGAGAACGCGGGCGGGCCCTTCGTCGTGCGGCCGAAGATCATTACGGACGGCCTGACGTCCTATGTCGACGCCGTGGGCGACGTGTTCGGGTCGTATGCCGATCACGGCGTCTACAAGAAGCGCTACCAGACCAAGGGTAAGGACGGCCAAACACTCCAGCGCAAGCGGTGCGTCGGCGCTGACCGGATCGTGCAGTCGGGCGAGATCGACGAGACTGACATCCACACCGCCTTCGTCGAACGTCAGAACCTGAACGTGCGGATGAAGAACCGTCGGTTCGGACGGCGCACTAACGCCTTCTCGAAGTCGGCAGAGCACCACGAGAGGCAACTCGCGCTCACGCTCGTCTATCAGAACTACTGCGTCGTGCCGGCTCCGAAGCGCCAGACCGACAAGAAGGGCAAGCCTCTCAAAGACGCGGAGGGCAACCCTTTGCCGTGGATCAAGCGCCTGACCCCGGCCATGGAAGCCGGCATCGCCGACGGCGTGTGGGAGGTCGACCATCTGCTCGACCTGACCGACAGCTTCACCGCAGAGCGGCGGCGTCAGGAGCGGCAGGCGAAGAAGGAAGCGGCCGAGCGCCTCAAGGCTCTCTTCTCGAAGCCGAAGGCTGACCAGCCCGTGCGCGCGCCCTTCTGGGTCTACGAGAGCAAGGTGCACCATCAGACGAAGGTGCACTCCCACGCGTGCAAGAACTGCAACGACGGTCGGGGCAAGGGAGGCAAGGGCGACACCAAGTCCGGTCGCTGGCTGGCCTGTGAAGACCTCGATGGCGCGAAGGCGTTGGCCGAAGCCCTCCAGCCCGACCGCAGCACGATCTGCAACATGTGTCTCGGCAGCTATCACACGCGCGGCTATCGTGATCCTCGCTGACCCTGGTGTGATCTGCGCGCCGGCTGCTACGCTTCGGGCTCAACAGATGACGGGGGTGGTGATGACGGTTCCGCAGAAGATCAACGACTACATCACCTCACTGCGGCCGCAGGCCGTCTGCAACAAGTGCGTCGCGCGCGGCACCGGGCTTTCGAATGACGGCGCGCATCCGGCGCAGGTCACGGGCGCGCTCGCAACGACCTCCGACTTTCGGCAGGAGATGGGGACCTGTTCGGTCTGCAAGCAAGCCAAAAAGGTCATCCGCGCGCTCTAGCTGGCTTGGCGCTTCGGCCGGTCGCCCCGCTACGCCGCACAGCCTTGCCCCGTGGGCGAACGCGGGTAGCTTGCGCTCATGGACGAATACACCGGCTTGGCGAAATGGGGACTACTGTGGGTCTTGGCCGGAGCGGTGCTCAGGGGCGGGCTCGGTCTGGTGACGGACATGTACTACCTTCAACTCGGCTTCGATCCCGAGACAGTGGGCGTGGTCAACCTGGGTATGGGGGAGGGCAAACCCTTCCGCAAATATCACCGGCATCGCACCAGGCTGATGTTCTCGCCGTTCGAGACGTTCCGAGCACGTCGCGTCTGGGGCGCGGAATCCCCGATCGAACTCTTCCTGCTGCACGGGCTCCATAGGCGCGAGACGGGAAGAGACAGGCCGAAGGCGCGTTGAGCTGACGTCGGCCGGCCCCACCCGGCCTATTCAAAGCTCTCTTCCTGCTCGGACTCCCGATCACGTTCGGCGGCGATCCATCGATCGATGCGTGGATACTCCCGCGCGCGCCAGGCCGCGATGTCAGGATGGTCCGGCAGATCATCGAGCAGCGCTTTCCGGGACGCCAGAATCTCGGCGAGGGACCCGCTCCACCCGTTCGGTTGAACCCGAGAATGGGCGTCGCCGAGGAAGCCCAACTTATCCGGCGCGGCATTCAAGAGGGCGATGAAGGTTGGATTCAGCCCGAGCACGGTGTCCATCTGATCCTTGCGGAAGAGCGATGTCATTGCCCCGAGTTGGGCGTATCGCCGCTCGGGCGCTTGTTCGGCCCATGCCGTCAGGCGGTCCAGATCGATGCTGTCGAGCGGCGATCTATGTCCCACCAGTCTCCTGAACAGCCTTTCAACCGGCCCCTCTGGCCCATCGACCAAAGCATCGAGTGCGGTCTCCGGCTGGGTCTTGAACAGAGCACGGACAAGGCCGTGCGCCTCCCTTCGCCACGCACTGTCGGCGTTGAGACCGGCGTAAAGCCGCTGGCCGACCACCCGCGCCGTCGCGCGCCCCTCGTCGCCAGCAAGGACAGCCGACGCCAGCGTCTTGACCGACGAGTCCCGGAAGTCGTTAAAGTCGTCCAGATCGATGAGGGTGAGAATCCGGCGACCGCGATCGATAAGCACAGGGTCGTAGACCGGTGTCGGTTCCTTTTGCAGCCGATAGAAGTAGCGCCACAGCATGTCGACGGCGAGCGCCGGGCCGCGGGGCAGTTCGATGACGACATCGAGAAGCCGGGCCATGTCCTGGGCCTGCAGCTTTTCGGGATCGATATGGGAGAGATGCCAGAAATTCTCGACTGTCCCAGCCGCGTTCAAGGCTCCCACGGTGCGGTCGATGCCCGGGCCGTCGAGGCCCGAGACGACCTGGAGGAAGGCAAAGTGGGGAGCGAGCACAGGGTCATCGACCGCGTCACTGAGACAGGCTGAGACGAAGGATTGGTCGCGCACCCCTGCGGACCTCAGGAAGTTGCCGAGCACCGTCGAGTTTCGCACCGCTGGATCTAGGTCGGCGAAAGCCGCGCAGAGCTGCGCCCAGGCCGCACCAAGGTCGGAAGCCCCCTCGCCTAGACCTGCGCCGAACGACGCACTCCGGTCGCCGCCGCCGCTGGCCGCGAGGACCTCCGGCAGAAAGGCGGCCAGAGCGTCAGGCTCGTTGATCATGACGCGACCGATTTCCCGCGCCTTCTCCTCGGCTCTGCGCCACCCCGCCGACGGATCTGTTTCGGCGTCATCGTCGAGATCAGCCACGTCCCAGGCTCCGGGCCTTACGGACAGAACCCACGCCCGGGCTTCGGTGAACACGTCGTTCGGCGCCAGGAGCGCGATGACCGCAAGGGCTTCGGCGCGAATATCGTCCGGCATTTCCGTATGGACGATCGCGGCCAGGGTCTGCGGCGAGACGCCGGGCGCGCACTGGGCGGAAAGGGCGAGGACGAGGGCGAGATCGAGCAAGGCAGGGCTCCGTTAAGAGCCGTCAGCAGACCCCATCGGCAGCGCCCAATCGATCCGTCAGGGCGCCACCGCAGACCTACGGGGCGAAGGTGCGCCGCTCGCTTTCGCGGCGGTCGTCCCCGACAAGCCGGGCTACGGCCTGGACGCGGGTTCTGACACCCAGCGTCCTGCAGGCGAGCAGGATATGGTCGTCGACCGTGCGGGAGGAGAGGCTGAGGCGACGTCCGATCTCGCGGGACGGTAGGCCTTGGGCGGCGAGGCGCAGACAGTCTGACTGCCGTTCAGACAGGCGGGCTGCGAGCGCGAGACGACCTCCACCGGACGATCTGGAAAGCGACTGGGTCATGGGACTCAAGCCAGACCCGGTTTCGAACTTGCGGCAATACCGCAAAGTTCACGCAGCGAACTTACGGTGTGAGACGAACCCCGGTCACTCGTCCTCGTCCTTCGAGGGCGTGACCAGCCGTCCGATCCGCTCATCGAGCCAGGCCTTGGCCGCGTCATCACGTCTCACGGCCTGCATCCCAAGGTCCTTCAGGGTGCGCGTGAAGGCGTTGATGATCGAGCGCGTGTCGAGTTCCATGATCGCATCGCCCACGTCCTCGTCGAACTCCTGTGTGACAACCCGCAGCGCGAGCATCGCCTTGTTATCCGCGCAGCGAACGGCGAACTCAGGGGAGCCGAGCGCCATACAGTCGATGATGGCGTAGGGATCACTGTCCGTGGCCTCGGCGAACCGATGGATCCGCTCGAGATTGATCTTTCCCTTCCCGGCCTCGAAGTGTTCGTACGACCGCTTGGCCATGCCCATGGCGTCGGCCACTTCGGCGGGCTTCATCCGTCGATGCAGGCGGATCAACCGCAGGGCCGCAGCCAGGATTTCGTTCTGAGAGCGGGGACGATCGCTTTCCATCAGCTCGGCTGCCTCGGGTTGTGGAGGGCAACGCGGTTCTCGACGCCGTACTCCCGGTGGTTGAAAAATGCGTCAGTTGAGCATCAAATGGAAGACGGGAAGCTCACGGTGTCCCGAGTCTTGCGGAAAGTGCGCAAAGAACATGCAGTTCTCGAATGGAAACTAAAAAACGCATTGCCGCTACTGGTCAGTTCGCGGCTTTCCGCGCTTCGTACGGTCGCTCCGGAAGCGCGGCTTCGCGCGGGGCGCCGGGAACCGTATCCTGATGCGCGAACGCGATCAGTTCGCGGTCGCCCACAGCGCCCTTGCTGGTTATGCCGCAGCGGGTCGGTTCGGTTGGGGGCGTCCTCTGGTCGCAACCAGTCTTGCGAACGAACTCGGTCTCAGTCCAACGCCTGTACGCGAGGCGCTGGCCCACCTCGCTGGCGAGGGCATTATCGAGCATCGGCCAGGACGAGGCTACTTCGCCCCGAGCCTCACCGCCTCTGATATCATTGGCCTTTACGAGCTTCATCACCAGTTTCTGCGGTGGGGCTCCGAAGAGGGCTTTGCGCCCCAAGCGCCGACGGCGGAACCGCCGACGGATCCGGTCCTGCGGGTCGAGCTCGTGTTCGATCAGCTCGCGCAGCATGGGGGGAACAGCGCCGTCTTCGAAGCCTATCGGCGGGTCTCTGCGCAGCTCAGACCGATCCGCAGGGTTGAAGCGGTCCTGCAGAATACTGGATTGGACATCGCGCTCGAAATTGAACGCCTCCGGTCAGAGGGCGGGAGCGGGGAGTTGGCGGCTGCGCTCGACGAGTATCATAAGGGTCGCTTCGCCCTTTCTTCGGCCCTGGAGAAGATGATGCGTCAGTCTGTGTGAAGTATATTCCAAATATAGTTTGAAAATACGACAGCGTACGCGCCTCCTGACGGCGTCGGGCAATCCCGTCCGGCATAGGAGGCAATCACCATGCTGAAGAACCTGACGCGTCTGATCTCCCTGGGGTCGGCCGCCCATCACACCCGCGCCGAAGTCGGCGTCGAGAAGCCCGAACTGAATCCGATCCAGTATTACGACGAGGCCGGATCGGGCCTGCTCCGGCTCGGCTCCGCCGCGGACCAGACTCGGGCGGACTCGCCGGACGGCGAGTTCGAGCTGATCCCGGTCCAGCGTTGGACCATGACTGGCGTGCGTTTCCACTGAACGAAGGGACGTCGGCCCGTCAGGGGCCGGCGTCCTCATCAGGGCGATCTCTCATGATGTTTCTGAAGACCGGCGTGCATGCGGCCGTCATCGACACGGCGCTCGTGATCCTGGATCTCGAGGCCGACAACTATTTCTGTCTGCCAAGCGGCGGCGAGACCGTCGTGCGCCGATCTGACGGCGGAGCTGAAGTCCTGGGCGGTTCGACGCGAGACACCCTCCAGGCGGCGGGACTGCTTCAAGCCCAAGCGCCACCGTTGGTGCGAGCGCTGCCGGCGAAACCCGCGCGGACCGTTATCCACGACCCCGCCGCCGTATCATGGCGCGATATCTACGCGGGCCTCGCCGCCGCGCTCGCGGTGCGGAAGATCCCGGCCGGGTCCGGGATCACCGCCTATTTCTCTGAACCCCCGCTACGACCTGCGGCCGAGCCGGATGTGCAGCGCGCTGCGACGGCGTTCTGGCGACTGCAGCCCTGGCTCCCGATCGAGGGTGAATGCCTCGTTCGGTCGGCTTTGCTCGTTCAGGCCCTGCATCGGCAGGGTCTCCGCGCCGACTGGGTGTTCGGGGTGAGGCTCTTTCCATTCATGGCGCATTGTTGGGTTCAGTTGGGTGACACCTGCCTGAATGATGATGTCGAACGCCTGTCTGCCTACCAGCCCCTGCTGTGCCGATGACGCCCGCTGTCGATGCGCGGGCTTACCTTCTGATCGACAGCAGCCACGCGACGCCAGCCGATCGGGATCGCCTCGATCAAGTCCGCCGGGACCTTCTGGCAGCGGGTTGGCGATCGGCTCTTGTTGTTGACCACATCGAAGTCTTCCTGGGACCCAACGCGACCGTGGCCGTGCGGCAGGTCCATCGCCGCCACATCCAGATCGGAACGTGGCGACCGAGCGACCGATCCTTGTCCTCGATCATTGGCACGAGCCGAACAGCAGGGAGCCTGGGATCGGAGGTCGTCCGATCCGGTTGGGGACGCTATATTCTGGCTTGGCGCGACGACGAAAGCCGTCTCGTTCTTATTCGAGACCCAAGCGGCGCCATCGATTGCGTGTGGTGGCGCAGCGGGGGGCTGAGACTGGCGTCCGATCAGCCTCCAGAGGTTGCGGATGCTCTCCTGCCACCGGAGATCGCGATCGATTGGGAGGTATTGGCGACGCTGTCGAACGATCCCGGACTGCTCAGCGACCGACCTCCGCTCCGAGGCCTGAACGTCGTCACGCCCGGAGATATGGTTCTTCTCGGCGACACCATGGAGCGCCATGCCCTCTGGCGTCCGTCCCGCTTTGTCGGGACCGCGTTTGACGACAGCCCTGACGCACTTCGCACCCTCGTGGATCAGGTGGTGGCCGTCTCTCTCGCACCCCATGAGCGCATCCAGGGAGAGATTTCCGGCGGGCTCGATTCCGCCATCGTTTCGGGAAGCGTCGCGGCCGCGGGGCTGGGCCCGCGGGCGCGCTTCGTCAACTATTTCGCTGATTGGAGCGAGGGTGATGAACGAGCTTACGCACTGGCGGCGGCCGAGAAATCAGGACTGCGCCTCGAGGCGGCCAGAAAGCCGGTTGCAGCCATCACCGAAGCGCTTCTGCGCCCGCTGGGTGAAGGCATTCGCCCCGCACTGCATGGCGTCGACGTGGCCTATGATCGCGACGTCGCCCGACGCCTGCGGCAGGGGCGCGCCACCGCCCTCGTGACGGGGCAGGGCGGGGACGCAGTCTTCTATCAGGCGCCAGAGCCCCGCATCGTGGTGGACCGCCGGCGCCGCGAAGGGCTGGCCGGGTTCCGCCCGCGCTACTGGGGCGAAATGGCCAGGTGGACCCGCCATTCCGCCTGGACGCTTGCGCGTCTGGCCCTTTGGCCTCCGCCCCGAAAGCCTTCGGCCGCGCCGCTCCATCCCTGGCTGGGGGATGCCGCAGATCTTCCGCCGGGGAAGTATGGACAGGTGCACCGTCTCGCCAACTGCCAGCTTTTCTGGAGCGATTGTTTGCGCGCGAGGGCCGCCGACCTGATCCATCCCCTGCTCAGTCAGCCCGTAATGGAGCACTGCCTCGCGATCCCCGCCGATCGCCTGACGTTGGGTCCGAGAGACCGCGGCCTTGCGCGCAAAGCCTTCGCGGGCCGTTTACCGCCGTCCATCGCCCAGCGTCGTGACAAGGGTGATCTGGGCCGGTTCTACGGACACGTCGTCCAGCGCAGCCTTCCGGACCTGCGTCCCCTTCTGATGGACGGGCTGATGGTCGAGCATCGATTGTTCGATCGGGTGGAGCTCGGTCGGGATCTGGAGCCTGAACGTCTCTTATGGAGTCCCGGCGCCAACCGGCCCTTGCTGCTCGGGGTGCTCGAGGTCTGGGCGCAGCGCTGGACGCAGCGGCTCGAGGCGCGCTGGCGGACCGAGATATCGAGCCAGCCAATCCAGGATGCGCGCGTGTAGGTCCCTCACATTGCCGGGGCTCTCATAGACATGACCCTCGCCATAGTAGGTCACCAAGGCCGCTTCGCGGTTCAGTCGATAGAGTGCGCTGAACAGCGCGCCCATACGGGCGTTCTCCTGATCGCCCTCAGCGAGAAGCGTGGGGGTTCTCAGACGTTCGACGCTGAAGAGAGGGCTCTGGGCGACGTAGTTCTCCGGGGAGGTTGAGAAGGCGCCGAACCGCCCTTGGCCCGTCTCGCCCCAGCCGGCCATCTGTCCGACCGGAACGCCCTCGTCCGGGGACACGCGGAAGAAGGGCGGCAGTTCCATCGAGCGCGTCAGCTCCGGGTAGCCGCTGGTGGCGATCACGGCCTTGAAGCGGTCCGACTGGGTCGCAGCGCGCAGGCTCGAATAGGCGCCGTAACTGTGGCCGGTCACGGCGACCCGGTCCGGATCGATCAGTCCCCGACGGCCGGCTTCGTCAACGATGGCGAAGATGCGCTCAGCGAGATCGTCCATTCGAGGTCCGGACGCTGGGTGGGGCAGATTGGCGATGAGAACGGCATAGCCTGCCCCGGCGATCACCGATGGATTGTTTTGCGGATTCCTGGACCCGGGCAGGATCGTCGCCGGCGGCGCCGACAGAGCTCTGCCGGGATAGATCTGGACCACGACAGGCGGGCGCTCGCCAACCGGCATGTTTGGAGGAAGCAGGAGCCAGCTCGTCAGGGACTGACCCTCCGGTCCCAAGTGAGCGACGGGCTCGACGCGACCCCAGTCGATGTCACGCCACGCGGCGTTGACGGTCGTCAGCGTCTGGACCTCACCCAACGTATGAAGGCGTACGGTGGTGACGCCGCGTTCGTCCAGGCCGGTCGTCACGATCCCGGACGGGAGCACCGCCAGAGGACGCTCACCCTCTGGAATGGGAGAAACACAGACCGGAGGCGACGGCGCCGCGGTGTGGATACAGGCCCCGTCAATAACCTTTCCCTGCCCAAGAAGAACGGGATCGGGGTTCCATTGCGCGGGATTGGCGCCGTCGGACATCTGCCCTAGGTCCACCAGCCGGCCCGAAACAGCCTTGGCCCCGTTGAGGGCGTAGAGCCCGTCGCGGCGCTGAATTACGGTCTGGCCCTCGAAGCGGGCGATCCGTTCACCGGACTCCTTGACCGGGAAGCGGGCCCCGTCATCCCGTCGCCAATGGCGGTTCTGATCGGTTTCGCCGACCTGTATCAGGGGCCGCGCACCGTCCCAGCTTCCCAGAGGGATGGCGACGCCGTCCCAGGTCCTCTGCAGCCAGGGACGGTCCGTGCCCGTGTCGAGCCTTGTGGCCCGTCCGTCGCGACCGATGAGCCAGTAGCGACCGCCCTCATCAAAGTCCGCCGATGCGGATGGGCGGCCGTAGGCGAGCAGGCGCGAGGAATCGGGGGCCCAGGACATCAGATACATGGCGAGGTCCTCGTCCGGCAGCGGATCGGCCACAGCGCCGCTGTCGAGATCAATCACCGCGAGACGTCGGCGACGAATGGGATCCCCGACCAGGAGGGGGCGATCCGGGGTGGGCTGGATGTCCTCGGCGTTGCGAAGGGCGGCGAGACGGCGTCCATCCGGCGACAGCGCCAGATCGAACCATTCGCCCTGCGCCAGAACCCGCTGGCTGCCGGTCTGGGCGTTGACGAGGATAAGGCTGGAGGGCAGGGCTTGAGCGCGAGCATCGCGCGTCGCGCCACTGGGGATGTAAACGCCGCTCGAGGCATGACCGGAGGCCGCGTTCCGCCAAAGGCTTTCAATCCTGTCCTGGGTTTGGAACCCGACCCGCATCTGGATCGGGAAATCGTCAAGCGGCCGAGCAATGACGGCGACTTCGGTCTCTGATCTCCAGGCGATGGATCGCCCGAACTGGCTCTGTTCCGGCGTGATCGAGAGCCACTGAACGGCGCCGCTCGCCAAGGTGAGGATACCCAGTCGGTAGGTGGCCTCGGTGACTTTGACCACCACCATCCGCGCGCCGCTCGGCGAGAAGGGGCCCGCGAGATAACCGACGTCGTGACCCGCCGCTGCAAACCGCCGTGGCGGCGACCCTTTGTCCGCCGCGTGGATCTCCAGTTCGGTCAACAGCGCGTAGGTCATGGTCTGGAAGCGATAGGTCGCAGCCTGGTCGTGGGCGGCCTGTCGCTCCACGACCACCCAGCGTCCATCGGGGCTGGCCCGGACCTGACCGACACCCTCCCGTTTAATCAGATCCTCCACTCCGAACCGATGGGTCTGAGCGGACGCCGGACAGACTCCGGCCAGGCTCGCCGCGAGGGCAAGCATCAACGGAAGCTGTCGCATCACCAGGCCTTGGTCAGCTGCAGCGAGATGAACCGGCCGAGCACGTTCGCGTTGGCCGCGTCGTAGGCGATCCCCTCCGGGGCGTCGTAGAATGGCGGATCGCGGTCAAAGAGATTCTGGACGGTCAGCGACACGGCGGTTCCGTCGAGCAAACCCCCGGCCGGTGCGAAGCGCACCAACACGTCGGCTGTGGACCAGGAGCCGATACGGCGACCGGTGAGGTCCGCATAATCCCCCACGTGGTTGAGCGAGGGCGACACCGTCCAGGGGCCGCGGGACCAGCTCGCCGACGCTCGTCCCCGCAGGCCGACCGGGAAGTTGGGGCGATCAAGCTGGGACACCGTCGGTGAGGTCGGTGTTGGCTGGGCGTCGAAACGCTCCAGCCAGGTCAGGTTAACGTCGAGATCGAAGGCGTTGCCCGCGAGATTGAAGCCGTAGCCGGCTGAGAGATCGAGGCCCTCCACCTGTACTTTGGCGGTGTTCACATAGCGGGCGTCCACGATCGCCCCATAGGAGGTCGCGGGGAACAGGTCGCGCAGGTTAGTGGTCGGCAGATCCAGAATGGCCTGGACGGCTGCGCGATCAGCGGCGTTGTTCACCGGATCAAGGGTGCGAACAAACGGGGCCAGCGAAGGGTCGGAAAGGGCCGTGAGAATACTTTCGAGCGCGGGTTGACCGATGCGGTTGTCGAAGTCGGTCCGGAAGATGTTTGCGCCCAGTCTCAAACCAGGCAACCCAGTGGGCTTGATCTCAAAGCCCGCAGTCCATGTGTCCGCTTCCTCGGGCTCGAGGTTGGGATTGCCGCCGTAGAGGATCATCGACAGAATCTGCAGCGATCCACGCGGTAGAATGGATGGACTGGCGCTCGCCGCGTCGTTCAGTTCGCGCAGGGCAGGGGCCCGGAAGGAGCGACCGTAGTTTGCCCGGAGGAGGAGGCCTTCGGTCGGCTCCCACAGGACGCCGGCTTTCGGGCTCGTCGTCTGGCCGATGTCACCATAATCTTCGAAGCGCGCCGCCAACGACAGTTCCAGCCGGTGAAGGCCGGGAAGGGCGTTGGTCTCGCCGAACAAGGGGACACGCAACTCCGCAAAGGCAGCGCTGACATCGCGTTCGGTTTTCGTGCGAGCCCCGACGGTCGGAGCGGCGCCCGAGGAGAAGTTGGTGACCTGACGTTCGAAGGTTTCTCTACGGAAGTTCAGCCCGGCTGCGAGCCGAAGCGGCCCTCCGGGCAGCGTCATGACTGTGCCGCCGATCTGCAGATTGGCAGAGAGATTTCCGGTCTGGCTTTGGTTTCGGGTGTAGCCGGCGCTGATGAAGTCCAGGATGGTCGCGCTGTTGGACGCGCCGCTTCCGAAGGGGTTGAAAAAGCCGTCGCGCGCCGTGCTGAAGGAGGTGGCGGGGCTTTCCGCAACCGCGCCGAGGGCTTCACGCAGATTGGTCGACTGCAAGGCGCCGTCGGAACCGGTATGGGCCTCTTCGGTGCTGTACGAGACGTAGGACTCGAGCCGCCAGTCGCCAAAAAGGTCAGCCGTCCCGCCCAGACTCGCGCCGAGGGATTCGACTTCGCCGAAGACTTTGGGAGGCGCGATCTCGCCCTGGAAGGAATAGGCGATCGTGTGCGAGCTGGCTCCGGTCGGTGACGCAAAATACGGGTTGGCTCGGGTGACTGTCAGCAGGGTGCTGATCGCCGTCGAGACCGTTTCATACTCGCGCATGCCCCACCGAGCATCGCCACTGATCTCGAAGCGATCGCCGAAAGACTGGCGGGCGGCGGCATAGGCGCTTTGGCGAGTCTGGCGGGGCAGGATGTTGCTCGTCGCCCTGAAGTTCTCGAGATTGGTCTGCCCGAGGCGGAAGTCGGCCGGGAGCAGGCCCACCCCATTTTGGCCATCGGGGATGCTGTACCGGGGAATGTAGCTGCCGGTCGCGGGGTCAAGAACGACGATGTTGCCGGGATTGCTGTAGAAGGAGCGTCGGTCGCTTCCGCCGAGCCAGCGGTGGTCCGCATCGCCAGCTCGCCGACGCTCGGATCCGGCCAGGGCCTCACGGTCGTAGTATTCGTAGGTCAGCATCGCCGAGCCGGTCGACCACTGCCGTCCCAGAACCTGAGCGACCTGATATTCGCCGCTCGCGCCGTCGGAGGTGTTTCCGACCCTCACCCGGGTCTCGGCGCCATCATAGTCGTCTCTGAGGATGATATTCACGACGCCGCCGACAGCGTCGGCGCCGTAAAGGGCGGAGGCTCCGTCCAACAGGATATCGACGCGCTCGACTGCGGCGGTGGGGATTGTCGAGACATCGACGAAGTCGCCTTTGGCCCCCGTACCCGCGAGCCTGCGTCCATTGATGAGGACGAGCGTGGCGTCACTGCCCAGACCGCGTAGGTTGACGCCATTGGCGTATGTCGAGTTCGTGCCGGAGCGATCGCCGCCGTTTCCCAGTGCGCCTTCGTTCGCCGTGCCGCCGAAATTCTGCGGCAAGCTCGCGAGCAGTTGGGCCACGGTTGCGCGGCCATTCCGATCCATCTCGTCCCGGGTCACCGTAACGACTGGCGAGGGGCCGTCGGCGACCCCCCGGATGAGGCTTCCCGTGACGACAACATCCTCAATCTCGACAGCCTCATCTGTCGCGTCCGCCCTTGCGTCCGGATCGTAGACAACCAGGGTATTGGGACTCGTGCGCCGCGCGCGCAGGCCCGTGCCCTGCAGTAGCGTGGTCAGCGCCTGATCGGTCCGCAGCGCGCCGCTGACGCCCGCAGACTGACGGCCGGCTACGAGGTCTGTGGAATAGAGGATTTGCTCGCCGCTCTGCGTGGCGAACAGCGGAAGAGCGGTTTGTAGCGGGCCCGCCGGGACCCGGAACTGGACGGCAGGGGATTGTGCCTGGGCGACGACAGGCATTGCCGCCGCGACAGCGAGTGCTCCGAATGCAGACGAACAAAGACCGATACGCATAATAATCCCCCGAAATGGATATCCGCACAGACGCGGTTCGGGGAAGAGACGAAGGGGCGTGGCAAAACCCCTCAGCGCACGCTCGCATTTTTCGCGGGGGCGTCACGAATGACGATCTGACCGGAAGCCGTGCGGTTGGCGACAACCGGATAGAGCTCGGTCAGCGCGGACACGAAGCCCTCCACATCGCCCGTGTTGAAAGCGCCGCTGACAGCGATATCGGCGATGGCGGGCGCATCCAGGACGACCTTGGACGCGGTGTAGCGATTGACCTCGGCCACAGCGGCTTCGACGGTGTCGCCGGCGAAGATGAGGCGGCCGACTGTCCAACTGGTTTCTGAGGCCGCATCCACCGACCGGACGGCTGGACGAGGCGAGGCGGTGACAATCTGCTGGCCCGGGGCGAGGGACCACCGCGGCGTGGCTTGCCCCCGGTCTACGACATCGACCTTGCCTTCGACGAGCGTCACCTGCGCGCCGCCGCCCGCGCGGCGGACGTCAAACCGTGTTCCCAAAGCGGTGACGTCGGTCGCGCCGGCGCGAACAACGAAGGGGCGGGCGGGATCGCCCTCCACATCGAAGAAGGCCTGGCCGCTCGCCAGCTCCACAGCACGGCGACGGCCGGTGAGCCTGACGGTGATGCGAGACTCGGTGTCCAGGGTAACCTTTGACCCATCGGCCAGGACGACGATCCGCCGTTCGCCCAGCCCGGTTTCATAGGACAGAGGGCGGGCAGACCACATTGTCACGCCGACAACCACGGCGGCGACGGCCGCCACGGCGCCGATCGGTATAAGGCCTTTGGCGAGGCGGCCCTGCAGTTTGCGCGAGGCGTCGGCGCGTGCGCGGGCCCCTGCAGTCAAGGCGGCGATATCGGCGTCGCCCTTGAGGCTCCCGGCCGCCTCCCACATCGTTTCTATCCGGGCATAGGCTTCAGCGTTCGCAGGGGTGCGGCGCCATTGACTGAAAGCAGTGATGTCCGAAGCCGCCACCCGCTTCTGGTTGAGGGTGGCGAACCACGACGCGGCCTCGCGTCGTCTTACGTCCAGGTCATTATCGGCAGTCATCGTTCGTGCCTTAGACGTCCAGTTGGGCCATGCAGTGCTCAACAGCCTTGGCCATCCGCCGTTCAACCGTAGCCAGGCTGATCCCGTGGGCCAGAGCAATCTCCGGATATGTCATACCGTCAAACCGGCTCAAGACGAAGACGTCCCGATACAGCGGCGGCATGGTCATGGGCGTTCGACTCTGCCGGCCATCGGAGGCCGTGCTCGATCTTTTGCCCGACGACGATCTCAAACCCTTCACCAAGGAGGACGGCGAGGTCGTCATCGACGCCGCCGGCCAGCGGGTGAAGCGATGATCGACACCCCCGTGACGACTACGTCGCCGCGTCGCCTGTCCTTCCTCGACCGCTGGCTGACGCTGTGGATCTTCGTGGCCATGGGTCTCGGCGTGGCTCTGGGGACGCTGGCGCCGGGTCTGCCCGCCTGGATCAATAGCCTCTCGATCGGCACGACCAACATCCCAATCGCCGTCGGTCTCATCCTGATGATGTACCCGCCGCTGGCCAGGGTCCGGTACGAGGCGCTGCCGCGTGTCTTCGCCGACAAGCGGGTGCTGGCCCTGTCGCTGTTCCAGAATTGGGTGCTGGGCCCGGTGCTGATGTTCGCGCTGGCGGTGATCTTTCTGCGCGATCAGCCGGAATACATGACCGGCGTCATCCTGATCGGACTGGCGCGCTGCATCGCCATGGTGCTGGTGTGGAACCAGCTGGCGCGGGGCGATAACCAGTATGTCGCCGGTCTCGTCGCCTTCAACTCGATCTTCCAGATCCTGTTCTTCAGCCTCTACGCCTGGATCTTCCTCACCGTCCTGCCGCCCCTGTTCGGCCTGCAGGGCAGTGTGGTGGACGTCAGCGTCTGGACCATCGCCGGGGCGGTCCTGGTCTACCTCGGTCTTCCCTTCCTGGCCGGCTTCCTGACCCGTCGCAGCCTGATCGCCCGCCGGGGCGCCGATTGGTACGAGCGGCGCTTTCTGCCGCGCATCGGACCGATCACCCTGATCGCCCTGCTGTTCACCATCGTGGTCATGTTCAGCCTCAAGGGCGGGGAGGTGGTGGCCCTGCCGCTGGACGCCCTGCGCATCGCCATTCCGCTGACGATCTACTTCCTTGTGATGTTCGTGGTCAGCTTCCTCATGGGCAAGCTGATCGAGACCGACTATCCGCGCACCACCGCCCTGGCCTTCACCGCGGCCTCGAACAATTTCGAACTGGCCATTGCCGTCGCCATCGCGGCCTTCGGCCTGACCTCGCCGGTCGCCTTTGCGGCCGTCATCGGTCCCTTGGTCGAGGTGCCGGTGCTGATCCTGCTGGTGTCGGTCGCGCTGTGGATGGGACGCCGCTGGTTCCCGGATACGGCTCCGCCGGCGGACGCGGCCTGATGGTCGTCCTGCATCTCCTGGACGCGGATGACGTCGGCCTGATCGCGGCCCTGCGCGGCGCGGGTCTGCCCGAGCCTGGCGCTGGTCGATACTTCGCCGCCCACGAACACGGCGGCATCGCCGGCTATGTCGGCCTGGAAGGGGAGGGGCAGGATCTTCTGCTGCGCTCCCTGGTCGTGCTCGCCGACCTGAAGGCCCAAGGGATCGGGAGCCGCATACTGACCGCCGTCGAGGCCATGGCGAGCGATCTGGGTAGCGAACGGCTTCACCTGCTCACCACGACGGCCGAGCTATTCTTCGCCCGGCGTGCTTTCGTCTCCGCCGAACGGGCGTCCGCGCCCCTTGCGATCCGGCAAACCCGCGAGTTCGCGGACGTCTGCCCGGCGTCAGCGGCCTATCTCATCAAGGACCTCTGATGACTTTCGCCCGCCTGCGGCCGCTGCCGGATCCGGATCACCTGCCGGCTCTGGATGCAGCCTATCTGTCCGCCGACCCCGCCCGGGGGCTAGGTCCGACCGATCCGGCGCCGCGGATCCTTCTCTTGTATGGATCGCTGCGCGAGCGGTCGTATTCGCGGCTCTGCGTCGAGGAGGCGGCCCGTCTGCTGCAGCGAATGGGATGCGAGACCCGCATCTTCGACCCCTCCGACCTGCCCCTGCCGGGCGCGCCCGGCGACGACGACCACCCGGCGGTGCGCGAGCTGCGCGAGCACGCTTTCTGGTCGGAGGGCATGGTCTGGTGCAGTCCGGAACGGCATGGCCAGGTCTCCGGCCTGATGAAGCTGCAGATCGACCATCTGCCGCTCAGCCTGGGCGGCCTGCGCCCGACCCAGGGCCGCACCCTGGCGGTGATGCAGGTGTCGGGCGGGTCGCAGAGCTTCAACGCCGTCAACACCCTGCGCCTGCTGGGCCGCTGGATGCGGATGATCACCATCCCCAACCAGTCCAGCGTGGCCAAGGCCTTCCAGGAGTTCGACGAGGCCGGCCGGATGAAGCCCTCGGCCTACTATGAGCGGATCGTCGATGTGATGGAGGAATTGGTGCGCTTCACCATCCTCACCCGGCCGCACGCGGCCCAGCTGGTGGACCGCTATTCCGAGCGCAAGGCGGCCGGGATTCCCCTCGACGCCGCCTCCGATCTGTCGGGGATCGTCATCGCGCGCCAGGCGTGACCTCCCCTCGACCACGCGAACATGCCTCGCATTCCTCCCGCCTTAATACGGACCTTGACGCCATGGCCGCGGCGGCCGCCGAGCATCGCGATGGCCGTAACTCGCCAGAAGTGGCGAAAGGCTATTCTCCGGGTGACGTTCTCATCCTGACGAACCTCCAGGCCCTTGCCGCGCTTAGCAAGGGGGACCAGGCGCGGGCCGTCCGGCCGAGAACAGTAATGCCCGAAGCGGAATAGGAGCAGGACGTGCCTCGCAACGCAGCCGATTTCCTGTCGATTTACCAGCAAGGCTTCGTGAGGGTCGCTGCGTGCCGTCCCGTTTGCAGGATCGCGGATCCGGCGTTCAATCTGGAGCAGACCCTGAGGCTCGCCCGTGAGGGGAACGAGGCCGGGACCGCGTTGATGGTTTTCCCGGAGCTCGGCCTGTCGGGCTATTCCATCGACGACCTGTTTCTGCAGCGGGCGTTGCTGGACGAGGTCGAGCGGCAACTCGTGAACCTCGTGGCCGAAAGCCGCGATCTCCACCCGGTCATACTGGTCGGCGCGCCCCTCCGTCGTGAGGGACGGCTGTACAATTGTGCGGTGGCTATCCACCGGGGGCGGATCCTTGGCGTGGTGCCAAAGGGCCATCTGCCCAACTACCGCGAGTTCTATGAAAAGCGATGGTTCGCCTCCGGGCGGGATGTGGAAGGCGAGATTACGATCGGGGGCGAGACCGCTCCATTCGGAATGGATCTGCTGTTCCAGGCCGACGACGTCGATGGCCTGATCTTTCATGTCGAAATTTGCGAGGATGTCTGGGCGCCCGCGCCGCCCAGCGACTTCGCCGCGCTCGCCGGCGCGCTGATTCTGACGAACCTGTCGGCAAGCAACATCGTGGTGGGAAAAGCCGACACGCGGCGAAGACTTTGCGAACTGCAGTCTGGCCGCTGTTGGGCGGCCTACATCTACTCCGCGGCCGGCTATGGAGAATCGACGACCGACCTGGCCTGGGACGGACAGGCCTGCATCTACGAGCTGGGGGCGCAGCTCGCGGAGACCGAGCGCTTCAGCCTGGGGTCCCAGATGGCCGTCGCGGACATAGACGTCGAACGGCTGCAGCTGGAACGCATGCGGACCGGCACCTTTAACGAGGCCGCGATCGCCAACGGGATGCCCGATCGGCGCTTTCGCCGGGTGACCTTCCATCTTGATCCGCCAGTTCACAACCTCGGCCTGCAACGACGCATCGACCGTTTTCCTTTTGTGCCCAACGATCCCTCCCGCCTCGACCAGGACTGCTACGAGGCGTTCAACATACAGGTGAGCGGGCTGGCCAAGAGGCTTGAGGCGACCGGAACAGCCAAGATCTGCATCGGCGTGTCCGGAGGGCTGGATTCCGCGCACGCCTTGATCGTCGCGGCCAAGGTCTTCGATCTGCTTGGACGTCCGCGCACGGACATTCTCGGGTTCACAATGCCCGGCTTCGGCACGAGCGCGAGGACCAAGTCTAACGCCTACGCCTTGATGAACGGGCTCGGCGTGACCGTCGAGGAAATCGACATCAAGCCGCTCGCCCAGCAGATGCTGCAGGACCTGCGCCATCCGTTCGCGAGGGGCGAACCTGTGTACGACACGACGTTCGAGAATGTGCAGGCCGGGCTCCGGACAGATCTCCTGTTCAGGGCCGCCAATCAGCGGAACGGCATGGTGCTCGGCACCGGCAACATGTCCGAGCTTGCGCTTGGCTGGTGTACATACGGCGTTGGCGACCAGATGAGCCACTACAACGTCAACGGCTCGCTCCCGAAAACCCTCATTCAACACCTCGTCCGTTGGACAGCGGCGAACCGCCTGTTCGACCCCGCGGTGTCCGACGTCCTGCTCGACATCCTGGCGACAACGATTTCACCGGAGCTCATCCCGCAGACGGCCGAGGGCGAGTCGCAGAGCACCGAAGGCAAGATCGGCCCCTACGAGCTCCACGACTTCTGGATCTACTATCTCACCCGGTTCGGGCTGCGGCCCTCCAAGATCGCCTTCCTGGCCTTGCACGCCTGGCAGGACACCGCCGCCGGGCACTGGCCGCCGCGCTTTCCGGACGAGCAAAAGCGGGCCTACCCCATCGGGGCCATTCGCAGCTGGCTGGAGGTGTTCCTGCAGCGCTTCTTCGCCAATCAGTTCAAGCGCTCGGCCATGCCGAACGGACCCAAGGTCACAACAGGCGGTTCACTGTCGCCGCGGGGCGACTGGCGCATGCCCTCGGACGCTCATGGCCAGGTCTGGATCGACGAGCTGCAGCGCAACGTGCCGGAGGTTCTTGATCCCGCAAGCGACGATCTTCCTGCGAAAGAACCCAAGGCGCCGCCCGCCGGGGGCAAACCCATCGTCCGATAAGGCCGTCGCCCGGCTGCGAACTCCGGGGTCGGAGGGGCGGTTCAGGAACCGGAAGCCGGCGCCTGCCCATCCGGCGCCCGGCGGGGCGGAAGATTAGGTGAAGGGCTGGCGACCCTAGCCGATGTCCGCCGGCCGCGCGCCCTTCGGCGCCGCATGCCGGGAGAAGCCGACCACGAGGATGGCGATCGTCAGCAGCTGAACGGCGACGCCTTCGACCGTCGGGTAGAGGCCGAGGATTTCGATCCGGGGGATCCAGGCCAGCGGGTGGACATCGAGCCAGCCTGCCTCCTGCAACGCCGCCACCCCCTTCCCGACGAGGACGACCGACAGGATGGCCATGAGGATCGAGCTCAGGGAGAAGAACCGGCCGATCGGCAGGCGCTTGCTGTAGGCCAGCAGGGCCCAGGCCACTACGGCCAGGATGACCACCGCCGTCAGGGCGCCGGCCAGCATGCCGAGGTGGCCGCCTTGGCTCCAGATCGCCGCATAGAAGAGGATGGTCTCGAACACCTCCCGGTAGACCACGACGAAAGACAGCAGGAACAGGAACCAGGCTGACCGTTTCGACAGCGCGTGGGAGAGCTTGTCGCGGATATAGGTCTGCCAGGCGTCGGCGTGCGACTTGCCGTGCATCCAGATGCCCACCGAGACGAGCACGACGGCGGCCAGAAGCGAACCGAACCCTTCGGTCAGTTCCCGGCTGGCGCCGCTGATGGAGATGAAGAAGGTCGCGGCCGCCCAGGTGGCCCCGCCGGCGACCAGCGCGGCGACCCAGCCGCCGTGGACGTAGCGCAGCACCTCGGGCCGTTCGGCCTTCCTGAGGAAGGCGATCATCGCCACCACGATGAGAAGGGCCTCTAGGCCTTCGCGCAGGAGGATGGTGAAGGCGCCGAGGAAGGTGGCGACATTGTCCGCCTCCTGGGGCGCGAGGGCCCGCTCGGCCGTGTCCAGCAGGGCGTTCGCACGCGCGACCCGACCGGCGACCTCCTCGGCGGGCGCACCCCGGCTGATCGAGACGCGCAGGTCGGTCATGGCCGTCTCGACCCGCCGCAGCAAGGCG
>NZ_DALZQC010000042.1:0-26249 GCF_032017145.1 Brevundimonas sp. | reverse complement strand
TTGTCCTCGTCGCTTCAATCCGACTCTGGATCAAACACTTTGTCCACACTGCCTAAAAAACTACATGGGGAGTTACCATGTCCGGTCGCTACCCAATCTCAAGCCCCGCCATGGCATAATCGTCGGGAAGGCGTCCCGCTCTCGTCGGCCGATCATGGTGCATTTCCAGGATCAGGTCAGGGAGCTTCGAGCAGCTCCTGGTGACTCTATGCCAGCGCCACCAGCCCAAGGCGATTAGACAGACCGGGTTGGTCAGGTGCCATAACCCCCGCCTAGGAGCGGAAGGCGACTTAGAACCCGATGCGACTCGCCACGTACCTTCGAAATGTCCGCTCGCAGAAGCCGGGCATTGCGGCTGGCAATCCGCATCTGCATCAAAGCGGACCCTCTCACAGCCCCAAGGCCCTCCTACTAGGAACCCACGCAACTCCCAAGCGGAAGCACCTTCCGCCTATCATGGAGCGGCTTCCGATCTAACACTACTCAGGAAAGGTGGTGCCGCTTAGGTGACTCGAACACCTGACCCCATCATTACGAATGATGTGCTCTACCGGCTGAGCTAAAGCGGCTCCGGCTGCGAGGGGCCTGAGGCCCTGCGCGAGGGGGGGTCTTTATACGGCTCGACCGCGCTTGCCAAGCGTCGGATTCAAGATCGCGAGCAGGGCGGGTTCGTTTGGATACTTGGTGATGAGCGGATGCAGTCCGAGGGCGGCGAGGGGCGCGGCGGCGGCGGGCGAGATGCAGGCGATTTCTACGTCTTGCAGCCGGCCGGCGTGATGTTCGGCAAGCAGTTTGGCGGCGCGGGGGGAGTGGATCAGAACGGCGTCGAACGCGGCCGGGGCGGGCCGAGCCGTGGGGTTGGTGCGGTAGATCGGCAGGGGATGGGCCCGGACACGTCGGGCGCCGGCCCGCGTCAGGGCGGCGGTCATGTCGCCGGCCGGGGTTTCGGCCTGGGGGATCAGGACGGCGGCGTCGAACAGGCTTGCTGCGATCAATCGGGCGAGAGCGGTCAGGTCGCCCTGGGCGGAGCGAACGTCGGAAAAGCCGGCGGCCGACGCCGCCTGGGCGGTGGCGTCTCCGACCGCGAAGACGGGGTGGTCGCGGCGCGGCGTCAGGGCGGCGAAGGCGGCGACGCCGTTGGGGCTGGTGAAAGCCAGGGCGTTGAAAGCCGCGAGGTCAGGCAGTGCGGGCGTCAGCGGTTCGACGACCAGCAAGGGGGCGACGATCGGCTCCAGCCCCATGTCCCGCAGGCGCGCGGCGGTGCGCGACGCGCCGGGTTCGGCGCGGGTGATCCAGACGCGGAACGGGGTCGCGCCGGTCATCCGTCCAGCGTCGCGGGATCGACCTCCTGATCGCCCGCGAAGTCCTTGACCTCCGCCCCCAGCCGCTGGCCCAGGGCGCGGGCGGCGGCCGTGTCGGGCTGCGTCAGTTCGCCGAGGCGCCGCCAGCGGGCCGAGCCGTCGGGGCTGAGCATTTCGGTGGTCAGATGCAGGGTGTCATTATCGATGCGGGCATAGGCGCCGACGGCGGTGCGGCACGACCCCTCCAGCGCCGTCATGGCCCCCCGCTCGGCGGCGACGCAAAGGGCGGTCTCGGCGTGGTTCAGGGCCGCGACCCAAGGCGCGTTCCGCTGGGCGTCGATGTCGGCGGCGCGGGTCTGGAGCGCCAGCGCCCCCTGGCCCGGCGCGGGCAGGAAGACGTCCAGCGACAGCTTTTCGCGGATATGGTCGGTGACGCCCAGCCGCGTCATGCCCGAAACCGCCAGCAGGATGGCGTCGAACTCTCCGTCGGCGGCGCGACGCAGCCGGGTGTCGATATTGCCGCGCAGCATCTCGACCTTCAGGTCGGGGCGCAGGGCCTGGGCCTGGGCCTGGCGACGCAGGCTGGCGGTGCCCAGGCGCGCGCCGAAGGGCAGGGCGTCGAAACTGTCGAAGTCGCGGCTGACGAAGGCGTCGCGGGCGTCCTCGCGCTCGGGGATGGCGGCGATGCACAGGCCCTCCGGCTGTTCGGCGGGCACGTCCTTCATCGAATGGATGGCGACGTCGATCCGGCCGGCCAGCAGGGCCTCCTCGATCTCCTTGGTGAACAGGGCCTTGCCGCCGATCTCCAGCAGGCGGCGGTCCTGAACCCGGTCGCCGGTGGTGACGATCTCGACCAGGGGCACGGCGGTCTCGATCTCGGCCTCGGGCACGCCCAGGGCGCGGCCGATGGCGCGCTGCATCATGCCGGATTGGGCGAGCGCCAGCTTGGAGCGCCGGGTGCCGATGCGGAGAGGAAAGGTCATGAGCGTTGCGTACCGGGCGCCGGGTCGCTACCTCGACCCGATGGAGATGTCCGCCGACTATAGCAGCGGCCCGGCAGCGGCAACTGGACGGGATGTCTCCCCCCGCCCCGGTGAAGCTCTGACGGTGCTGGGCCTGGAGACCAGTTGCGACGAGACCGCCGCCTCGGTCGTGCGCCTGACAGGGGGGCGGGCGGAGGTGCTGTCCTCGGTCGTTCACAGCCAGATCGACGATCATGCCGCCTATGGCGGGGTGGTGCCCGAGATCGCGGCGCGCAGCCATGTCGAGATGATCGCCGAGGTCACGCGCCGCGCGATGGCCCAGGCGGGCGTGGGCTATGACGGTCTGGACGGGATCGCGGCGACCGCCGGGCCGGGTCTGGTCGGCGGGGTCATGGTGGGCCTCAGCTTCGGCAAGGCGGCGGCGCTGGCGCGCGGCCTGCCGCTGGTGGCGGTCAATCATCTGGAGGGTCACGCGGTTTCGGCGCGGCTGGGGGCGGAGGTCGCCTATCCTTTTCTGCTGCTGCTGGTGTCGGGCGGTCATTGCCAGCTCCTGGAGGTGCGCGGCGTCGGCGACATGAGCCGGATCGGCGCCACCATCGACGATGCGGCGGGCGAGGCCTTCGACAAGATCGCCAAGGCCCTGGGCCTGGGTTATCCAGGCGGGCCAGCGCTGGAGCGGCTGGCCATGCAGGGCGATGGGTCCAGGATCGACCTGCCGCGCGCCCTCTTGGGCCGCAAGGATTGCGACTTTTCCTTCTCGGGCCTGAAGACGGCGGCCTTCCGCATCGCCCAGACCTGCGAGACCGAGCAGGACAAGGCCGATCTCGCCGACTCGGTGCAAAACGCCATCGCGCGCCAGCTGTCGGATCGGTCGGAGCGGGCGCTGGCGGCCTATGCGGAGACGCATGATCACAAGCTGTTCGTCGTGGCGGGCGGCGTTGCGGCCAACAAGACGATCCGCGCGACCCTGCAGGCGACGGCGGCGAAGCACGGTTTCGACTTCCTGGCGCCGCCCATGGCCTATTGCACCGACAATGCGGCGATGATCGCCTTGGCGGGGGCCGAGCGGCTGGCGCTGGGCCTGACCAGCGACATCGACGTGGTCGCCCGGCCGCGATGGCCGCTGGACGAAGCGCGCGCCCTGTCCGATCCTTCACACAGGCCGGGGCGCAAGGGCGCGAAAGCATGACGAACGAAATCGTCTCGGGAGGGCGTATGGAATTCCGCACGGCAGGGGTCATCGGCGCGGGCGCCTGGGGCACGGCCCTGGCGCAGGTCTGCGTCCGGGCGGGTCTGGACACGACCTTGCAGGCGCGCGAGCCGTCGTTGGTCGAGACGATGCGGGCGACGCGCGCCAACGATCTTTATCTGCCTGGCGTGCCGCTGGCCGACGACCTGAAATTCACCGCCGATCTGGCCGATCTGGGCGACTGCGACGTGATTCTGGCCGTGCCGCCGGCCCAGCATATGCGCGCGACGCTGACGGCGTTTGCGCCCCACTATCGCGCAGGCGTGCCGGTGGTGCTGTGCTCCAAGGGGGTCGAGCGCGGCACGATGAAGCTGATGACCGAGGTGCTGGCCGAGACCCTGCCGGACGCCCCCGCCGCCGTCCTGTCCGGCCCCAGTTTCGCGGGCGAGGTGTCGCGCGGCCTGCCGACGGCCGTGACCCTGGCCTGTGCGGATCAGGCGCTGGGCGAGGCCCTGTTGAACACCCTGTCGGCGCCGGGCTTCCGACCCTATCTGGCGACCGATCTGGTGGGCGCCGAGGCGGGCGGGGCGCTGAAGAACGTCCTGGCCATCGCCTGCGGCATCTCCGAGGGGCGTCAGCTGGGCCGCAGCGCCCACGCCGCCCTGATCACGCGCGGCTTTGCGGAAATGACACGCCTCGCCGTCGCCATGGGCGGGCAGGCCGAGACCGTGGCGGGCCTGTGCGGCCTGGGCGACCTGGTTCTGACCTGCTCCAGCCCCCAATCGCGCAACATGAGCCTGGGTCTGGCCCTGGGGCAGGGCCAGACGGTCGAACAGGCCCTGGCTGGCAAACGGTCGGTGGCCGAGGGCTATGAGAGCGCGCCGGCCGTGCGCGAACTGGCGGCGCGTCTGGGCGTGGAAATCCCGATATCCGAAGGCGTCGCGGCCCTATTGGCGGGCGAGATCGACGTGGACGGCCTGATTGACGGCCTGCTGTCGCGTCCGCTCAAGGCCGAGCGTGTCTGAGGCGGCCGCGACCGAGCGCAAGCGGGTCTGGAAGACGCCGCCCGGCGTGGCCCTTTGCGCCGAGGGCGACATCGCCGACCCCGGCTCGCGCGGCTTCGTGCTGCAGATCGGCGACGCCTTCTTCCACGGCTTCGTGGTCAGGAAGGATGGGCAGGTGGCCGGCTGGGTCGATCGCTGTCCCCATGCGGGCTTTCCCATCGCCATGGAGATCGACCGTTATCTGACGCCGGACGGGTCGCTGATCCTGTGCGGCTGGCACGGGGCGGTGTTCGAGCCGCTGACCGGCGACTGCCAGGGCGGCCCCTGCGCGGGCGGGCGGCTGACGCCCTGGCCGGTGACGGCGTCGGGGGGGATCGTCCGCACCGCCTGACCGCCCGACGGTTCAGCGCGCCAGCCGATCCTTGGCCTTATGCGCCCCGAACACCACGTCCGGGTCCGGCTTGTTGACCGGCAGGTCGGTGTGTTTCAGCACCGACAGGATGAAGCGCCCGATGTTCAGCCGCGCCGTCTTCTTGTCGTCGGTGGCCACCACGGTCCAGGGCGCATAGTCGCGATCCGTTTCGTCCAGCATCCGGTCGCGCGCGTCGGAATAGGCGTCGAACCGCGCCTCGGCCTCGGCGTCCAGCGAAGACAGTTTGAACTTCTTCAGCGGGTCGGTGCGCCGCGCCTTCAGCCGCGCCGCCTGTTCCTTGCGCGAGATGTCCAGCCAGATCTTGATCAGGATGATGCCGTCGTCGGTCAGCATACGCTCGAACCGCGGCGCGTCGGTCATGAACTGGGCGTACTGCTCGGGTGTGCAGTATCCCATCACCGGCTCCACCCCGGCGCGGTTGTACCAGGAGCGGTTGAAGATGACCGTCTCGCCCGCCGCCGGCAGGTGGGGCACATAGCGCTGGAAATACCACTGGCTGGTTTCCCGGTCGCTGGGCTTGGGCAGGGCGACGACGCGGGTCTGGCGGGGCGACATATATTCGGTCAGCCGCTTGATGGCGCCGTCCTTGCCGGCCGTGTCGCGGCCTTCCAGCACGATGACCACGCGCGAGCCGTGCTCGATGCTCCAGGCCTGGGCCTGGACGATGGCCAGCTGGATCTGCTCCAGCTCGGCTTCATAGGCGTCGGATTTCTTTCCCATGGCCTAAAGAGTGGGCCAGGTTCGGCCGGGCGGCAAGCGAAAGCCGCCGTGTCGCTTCAAGCGGAGCCGAGCGGGGCGCAGGGCGTTAGGGCTGGGGTCCTGCGTCGCATGCAGGCCGGGGCGGGGGACCGATGAAGCGCGATCTGGCGGAGATGTGGAACCTGGTCTGGGAGATCGGCCTGCTGATCTGCGCCGGTTTCGCCCTGCTGAACCTGTTCGCCCCGCCCCAGGATCTGCCGTGGAAGCCGCTTGATCTGGACCGACCGGTGGGCGGGGCGACGGCGGCCAAGGTCGCCGCCTTCGAGGTGGACGCCGCCGCGCCTGCCCAGGCGCTGGAGCAGGCGACCGACGCCTGCATGAAGGCCCTGCGGGACGCCGGCGTTGAGGTGGAGCGGGCGGCCGACCGCGACGACGGCGGCTTCTGCGTGGTGCGCGGCGCCGTCAGGATCGCGGGCGGGGCGGTGACCCCGCTGGCGCCGGCCAATGTGGTCATGCAGTGCCCGCTGGCCGTCCGCTACGTCATCTGGGACCGGCAGGTCCTGCGTCCGGTCGCGCGCGAGGAGCTGGGGTCGGAGCCGGCGCGGGTCGAGAACTACGGGACCTATTCCTGCCGCCGCATCTACGGCTCGCAGGACGAGGGCGAACGCCCCAGCGAACACGCCCGCGCCAACGCCCTGGACGTCGCCGCCGTCACCCTGAAGGACGGCCGCACCGTCAGCGTGCTGAACGACTGGGGCGGTTCCGGTCCGGCCGGGCAGCCCGGCTCGCGCTTTCTGCACCGGGTCCGCGACGGAGCGTGCCGTCTGTTCTCGACCGTGCTTTCGCCCGACTACAACGCCGCCCACGCCAACCATCTGCACATCGACGGGGCCGTAAGAGGCGTCTGCCGTTAAGGTCGAATGCGGCGATTGCGAGTCGCTTTCGCTGTTGACCGTCCGGAAAAGCCGGGTGACAACATCGGTACAGTCCGGATTTCGCGTGGGGTCCACACCTGCGTTTCGCTCCTTCGCCTGAACGAGCTGTCCAGATGGATTGTCGGATCACCGAGGAAGGGATCCGCCTGGAAAAGCGCGTTTACGGAGACGCAGACATGGCGACCGGCACGGTCAAGTGGTTCAATCCCACCAAGGGCTACGGCTTTATCCAGCCCGACAGCGGCGGCTCGGACGTGTTCGTTCACGTCACCGCCGTTCAGAAGGCTGGCCTTCAGGGCCTCGATGAAAACGCCAAGGTCGAATACGAGCTGGAAAACCAGCGCGGCAAGACCTCGGCCGTGGACCTCAAGCTCCTCTAAGTCGACCAGCCGTCAAGGCTGGAAGAAGGGCGCGGCGGCTTCGGCTGTCGCGCCCTTTCTTATTGGGCCGAAGGCGCTCGGACCGGCCGGACGACCTGCGCGCGCTGGGCCAGGACGACCGCGCCCAGCACCAGGGCGCCGCCCAGGGCCTGGACCGGCGTCAGGGTCTCGCCGAACACCCACCAGCCCAACAGGCCCGCGACCACCGGCTGGACCAGGATGGTGACGGCCGTGACCGAGGCCGGCAGGCGGCCCAGCGCCCAGGCCACGCCGCCCTGACCGAAGACGTGCATGATCCCCATCGCGATGCAGGCGCCCCAGCCGGCCGCGCTGGCGGGCACGATGTCCTCGCCCAACGCCAGGGCCACGATCAGCAGCAGGGGGGCGCCCAACAGGGTGGCCCAGAAGGTCACGCGCATGGCCCCCGCCGTCGCCCGCGCCGCCTTCACCGCCAGGAAATAGCCGGAATACCAGACCGCCACCGACAGGGAGAAGGCGTCGCCCAGCGGCGGATTGGTCCCCTGGCCACCATCCGCGCCCGCCGCCATCGCAAAGGCGCCGCCCATGGCCAGGGCCAGGGCGAACAGGAACAGCCGATGCGGCCGTTCCTTCAGAACGAACCAGCCGAACAGGGTCACCACGACCGGCGTCAGGTTGCACAGCACCGTGGCATTGGCGACCGAAGTCATGACGATGCCGTAGTGCCAGAAGCTGAGGTCCAGCGCGAAGAACAGGCCCGCCAGCAGCGCCCATTTCGACGGCGCCCCGACGCCGCCCTTTTCCCGCGCCGCCAGCGGGGTCAGCAGGGGCAGGGCCAGCAGGAAGCGCCAGAAGCCCGCCGCCGCCGGTCCCGTTTCGGTCAATCGCACCAGGATCGGCGCCAGGCCCAGCACGCAGGCGGCGATCAGCAGCACGATCAGGGCGAAGGCGCGCGGGGAGGGGCGCAGGGCTGGGACGGACATGGCCGGCTCTTACGCCCCCGTGCGACCGGACGCCACAGCCTCCGCGTTCAGACGAGGCTTCAGACCAGAGGGTCGATCCGCGCCTTCAAGGTGACGGCCAGGCCCGGATCGCGGTCGCGATAGTCGATCTCGCCCTCCAACTGCCCGACCAGGCTCTGGATCATCATGGAGCCGAAACCCTTGCCCGCCAGATGCCCGCCTTCGCCCTCGTCCTCGACGGTCAGGCGGAACATGGCCCCGTCTTCCTCGAAGAGGATGCGCAAAGGTCCGGGCCTGCCCTTGTAGGCGTATTTCTGGGCGTTGATGATCAGTTCGGTCAGGATCAGGCCGATGGTCACCGCCCGCCCGGCGTCGATGCAGACGGGGGAGAGGTCCGTCTCGGTCGCCGCCGACCAGTCCGGCCCCATGCTGGACGCCAGGTCCTCCACCAGACCGCCGATGTAGCGGGCCATGTCCACCGTGGTCGATGCATCGCCGCGATAGAGCTGGCTGTGCACCGCGGACACGGCCCGGACGCGGCGCCGGGCTTCGTTCAGGGCTGTGGCGGCCGGCCCATTGGCCTGTTCGCGCGCCTGTAGGCCCAGGAAGCTGGACACCAGCGTCAGGCTGTTCTGAACACGGTGATTCACCTCGCGGATCAGATACTGCTGCTGCTCCAGCCGCAGATCGCGCTCGGACAGGCTGGTTTGCAGCGAGCGATTCAGGCGGCGCAATTGATCGATGGCGGCGAAATCGGCCAGGGCGTCGCGCAGACGGCCGACGGACTCGATTGCGGCCGGACCCCAGCGACGCGCCCGGCCCGCGACCTCTTGCGACCAGCTCTCGAACGAGGCGCGCGGGGTCAGTACGGCGTTGGGTCCGGTCTTGTCGGCCGTCGAGGGATTGCCGGCCCATCGCACGCGCTCGCGCACCTCGGCGCGGAACCACAGGATCGACAGCGGCTGTTCGACGGGCAGATTGACGGCCAGCAGCCCGCTGCCGTGCGTGGTCCAGTCCTTGGCCTCGGGCAGGACGGCGGAGAGGGCGTGCGATGAAACCGGCCGCAGGCCCGGCCGGGTGGCCACCCAGTCGGCGATGACCCGGACCCCCTCGGGCGGAGGCGTATGGCCGAACGTGCGAATGTCGCCGTCGGCGACGATGGCCAGACCGTCGGCGCCGGTCAATTGCATCAGTGGCTCGGCACGCTCGGCCAGGGCGGCGGCGAGCGGCCGGTCCGTTGGCAGGCGCGCGATCAGCTGATCTTCCAGCCTGCGCAGCCGTGTGCGGTCGCGATAAAGCTCGGCGTCGCTCTTGGCCTTCAGTTGACGCGCCAGGTTGCGGGCCAGGGTCGTGCAGCCGACCCGCAGCTCGAACGGCAGCAGTTTGGGCGAGGCGTTGTGGCAGGCGACCA
Source organism: Brevundimonas sp. (assembly GCF_032017145.1). Classification (GTDB taxonomy): domain Bacteria; phylum Pseudomonadota; class Alphaproteobacteria; order Caulobacterales; family Caulobacteraceae; genus Brevundimonas. The sequence continues at coordinate 16,973 of NZ_DALZQC010000042.1, read as the reverse complement.
GGCCCCACAGGGCGTCATCCACGATGATCGACACGGAGGCCGAGGCGCGCACATCCATGTTCTTCAGATACTGCAGATGGATCGGCGACACCGACCGCAGACCGCTGTCGCTCATGTCCAGGGGCGCCTCGCCGGACGTGACCGGCCGCAAGGGCTGGGGCGTGTAGCGGCTGTCGGGGATGACCCGCACCGGATTGCGCAGATAAAGCGCGCGCGCCTGGCGTGGAATGTCGGTGGCGGGGAAGTGGTGGTTCAGGAAGGACCCGGTTCCCTCTGCGCGCGCTTCGGCCACCACCTCGCCCGCCTCGTCGTCTTGGAAGCGGTAGATCATCACCCGGTCGAAGCCGGTCAGGCGGCGGAAGGCTTCGGCGGCCCGTTCGCACAATCCCTGGACCGTGGGCGCCCGCTCAAGGGCGGCGCCGGCGGCGTCCAGGCTGGCCACCAGATCGACGCCCAGTCGCGCCTGCTGCGAGCTTTGCTCGACCTCGATGATCATCAGATTGCTGGGCAGGCCCGCCGCCGAAGCCGGGGCCATATGGACGATGACGTCGTATTCCAGCCGGTTGGCCGCACGCCATCGACAGGCGAATCCGGTTTCCTGAAGAGCCGCCATCGACCGGATGCGGCGATCCGCAACGTCGCCCAGGACCTCGCCCACGGAACCGCCGATCCAGACGCTGCGGCCGGTCAGGTCTTCGATCGTCCCCGCACCCTGGCGGATCGTCAGCGACTGCAGGTCCAGCACCAGCATGAAGCCGTGCGGCTGGATCGATCCGGGAATATGGATCGGTTCGCGGTCGCACTGGGTCAGATCGGGCCCGACCTGATCGAGGGTCTCGGTCAAGCGGCGACCTCCTGCGCGCCGGAACGAAGCATGCGGTGCGCGAAGGCGAAGCCTTCCACGCCGCCCTTGACGATCTGGTCGACCTCGGCGCGCCCAGCGGCGCAGGCCCGGTCCAGCAGAGTGATGAAGGCGCGCCAGCGCGCGCCGGTCTCCTCGCCATAGGGATCGAGGAAGTTCAGGCCCTCCAGCCCGCGTCCCTCGGCGGTCAGTCGTTTGCGGATGATCCGCCCGCCCAACATCGAGCCCTCGGCCACATAGACCCAGCCCAGGGCCTCGCCCGGAGAGGCCGGACCGTCGACGCTGGCCGCTGCGGGTGGCGCGACACCCAAGGCCGCCAGGTCCTGGGCGATGCCGCCCGCGCGCGAGCGCGGCTCGAAACCGCCGCCGATTTCGGTGTTGAGCCGGGCCGTCAGGTCATGGCTGACCGGCTCAACACCGGCGTGAAAGCGATAGAAGGCCGCCACGGTGGCCGGTCGGGTTTCGGGGCTGGCCAGACGCGCCTCGATCCGGGCTTCGGTCTCGAGCGTCTCGTGTGCGGCGGCTGTGGCTTCCCGTAGGGCGAGAAGGATGGGGGAAGCACTCATGGGATCAGATTAACATATTGTGTTGGCTTGTCGATTTCCTCCCGGCGAGAGGCGCGTTACAAGGCTGGGCGTTGCACGGAACGGCTCAGGTCGCCTGACGTTCAGCAGCCTCTCTCGCTTTTTTCGCCTGGATCGGTCGCCCCATGAAACTGCGCGTGCGCGCCGAACTCGTCTATCGTTTCGATCCGCCGACGGACGCCATCTACAAGATCCAGGTCGCGCACTGGCCCGGTCAGGACATCCTGGAGGAAAGCCTGACCTTCGACCCCCCGGTCGATTTCCATGAGGATCAGGACGTCGATTTCGGCGCCCGCACCCTGCGCTGTCACGTCTCGGGCGAGGTGACCCTGGTCTATGAGGCCCTGGTGGACAATGGCGTGCTGAAGGGTCTGCCGCCCGAGGTGTCGCAACACGACTGGGGCGAACTGCCGGCCGAGGTGCTGCCCTATCTCCAGCCCAGCCGCTACTGCCCGTCGGACCAGTTCGGCCGCTTCGTGACGCGCGAGTTCGGCGAGACCGCCGGCGGGGCGCGGGTGCTGGCGATCCTGAACTGGATTTCCGAACACGTCGATTACGAGCATGGGGTGTCGGATACCGAGACGACGGCCGCCCGCACCTTCATCGACCGGGCCGGGGTGTGCCGCGACTTCACCCACCTGGGCATGACCCTGTGCCGCGCCTCGGGCATTCCGGCCCGCGCCGTCAGCGCCTTCGCCCACCAACTGACGCCGCCCGATTTCCACGCCATCTTCGAGGTCTGGCTGGACAATGGCTGGTGGCTGGTCGACCCCACGGGCCTGGCCCCGGTCGAGGGGCTGGTGCGGATCGCCTGCGGCCGCGACGCCGCCGACATCGCCTTCCTGACGACCCAGGAGCGGTGCCAGATGGTGCGCCAGTCGGTGACGGTGGCGGCGGCCTGAGCCACAGTCTCCTAATACCGTCATCCTCGGGATTGACCCGAGGATCGGGTGCAGGTCGCGCTGTGCCCGACTTTCTCTTATAGGTGGCGGATCAGCCGATCCTCGGGTCAAGCCCGAGGATGACGGCGTTGGAGTGGCATGATCAGTGTGCGGCCTTCTGCGCCGCCTTATAGGTCTGTAGTTCGTCGATCACGTCCATCTGGCGTAGCACCTTGTTTTGCGGGTCGATCAGGACGTGGGCGCCGGGCGCGACCGCGATCTCGCCCCGGCCGTCGGTCATCGCCACGACCTGGACCCCGCCGTCGATCTCCACCTCGACCGGCATGGGAAAGACCCCGCCGTCTCCCGTCTTCCATTCCAGACGCAGCGCCCCGCCCTCGCGCATCTGTTTCAGCACCGGCAGGGCGGCGTTGTAGAGATAGCCCCTGAAGAACCAGCCATAGTCCTGGCCCGTCACCGCATTGACGATGGCCAGGAAGTCGTCCGTCGATCGATAAATCGGCGCGAAATTGCCGGGGCGCGGATCGGGCCGCCCATAGACCAGTCGCGTGATCGCCTCGTGGAAGGCCGCGTCGCCGATCAGCATCCGCAGCGAATGGCTGATCAGCGAGCCCTTGGAATAGATGTCGTTGCCCGGCCCGACGTCGCCCTTGTAGACCTCATCCTCGGTCTTGGGCGTCCCCGACACGACCGGATATTTGTTGATCAGCCCCTCGCGCTGATTGGCCAGTTCGCGCTGCATATAACGGTCGCCCAGCAGCCAGCGGGCGTAGAGCGGCTGCATATAGCTGCCCAACCCCTCGTGCAGCCACATGTCGTCGGCGTTCTGATTGGTCAGCTGATTGCCGAACCATTCGTGGGCGAACTCGTGCTGCAACAGCCAGTCATAGCCCCGCCCGTCGATCTTGTAGCCATTGCCATAGGCGTTGATGGTCTGGTGCTCCATGCCCAGGTGCGGCGTCTCCACCACCCCCATCTTCTCGTCGCCGAAGGGATAGGGGCCGACATTGGCCTCGAAGAAATCCAGCATCTTGGGGAACTGGGCGAACAGGGCCTGGACCTGTTCGGGCGTGTCCGACTTCAGATGCCAATAGGCCATCGGGATGGTGTTGCCGAACCGGCTGGAATACTCGCCCGTCACCGCCTCGTAGGGGCCGACGTTCAGGGCGATGGCGTAGGTGTTGGGCGATTTCGCCAACCAGTTCCAGGTGGTCCAGCCGTCGCCGTGATCGACCTTGCCCAGGAACCGGCCATTGGACGGCGCCGACAGCTCGGACGGCACGGTGATGTGCAGATCGACCTGGCCCGGCTCGCCGTGCGGGCTGTCGATGCAGGGCCAGAAGATGTCGCAGCCCTCGCCCTGGACGGCCGTCGCGATCCAGGGTTCGCCGGTCGGGGCGGTGGACCAGACGAAACCGCCGTCCCAAGGCGCGCGCGGCGCGACGCGAGGCCGGCCGGCGTAGGCGATCCGCAGAGCCGTCTTCTGTCCTGCCGCCATCGGTCGGGGCAGGGCGACCGTCAGACGGCCCTCGGGGTTCGACCAGCGGTCGGCGGGAACCTCCACCCCGTCCACCTGCACCGAGGAGATGGTCAGCAGCGTATCCAGCTCGACCACCAGCCGCTCCAGCGGCGCCAGGGCGGTGAAGTCCAGAACGGCGACGGCGTCGATGGCCTTGTCGGCGGGAATGACCTTGATCGTCAGATCGGCCTTCTCGAACCGCATGGCCAACTGTTCGGCCGTGCGCGGCTGGTCCGTGGCCAGGGTGAAGGCGGTCGATTCGCGCGTCGGCGGGGCGGTCGGACGGGGCGCGGTGGCGCAGGCGGCCAGGGCCGTCAGGCTGACGGCGGCGAACAGGGTCTTGATGCGCATCGGACTTCCCCTTCCAGCAGCGGGAAAGGCTTAGCGCGGCGCGCCCGACGCGCAAAGAAAAAGGCCGGCGTCTCCGCCGGCCTCTTCCAGAACTTTATGACGTCGCCGGAGTTAGGCGGCGGCTTGCTCGGCCAGCTTGGCGCGAACCTGACGCTTGATGCGCTGGGCGGCGATCGACAGCTGCTCGTCGCGGGCCTTGACGATGAAGGCGTCCAGGCCGCCCTTGTAGTCCAGGGTGCGCAGGGCGGCGTTCGAGATCCGCAGGCTGAAGGTCTGACCCAGCGAGTCCGACGTGACCTTGACCGTCTTCAGCGACGGCAGGAAGCGGCGCTTGGTCTTGATGTTCGAGTGGCTCACGTTGTGGCCGACCATGGGGCCGATACCGGTGAGTTCGCAACGACGCGACATCGTCAGATCCTTAAGGTGCGGCGTTCGCCCCGAAAACGCTGGGAGCAGACGCATGAAACAGTTGCGCGCGGGAACCAGCCCGCGCGAGAGGGGGCCGTATAAGGGAAGAGGCGGTTCGGCGTCAAGTCGAGTCTGGACGGGAACGGTCGATCCTTCGTCCATCCGGGAACGGGGCCGTTCAGCCCTCGTTCAAATCCTAAGCTCTATGCCCCATATCATGAACACCTCCCCTGAACAGAAGGCCGCCATGTCCCGTCCGTCGCTGATCGCCCGCCTGCCCAAAAGGGCGCTCGCCGTTCTGGCCCCGGTGATGGTCGGCGGCGTCATGCTGGCCGCCCCCGCCATCGCGCCCGCCCAGACGGCGGCGCAGAGCGAGGTCCTGCCGGGCTATTGGGAATACACCACCAGCGCCGTAGGCCAGCGCGACACCGAGCAGAAGTGCGTGCGCCCCAGCGAGATCAACCGCTTCTTCGGCGGCCTTTCGACCAACAAATGGCGCTGCACCTATCCGACCCGCGTCGTCGGGGGCGGCAACGCCCGGTTCGAGGGCACGTGTCAGGACCGCAAGGGCCGCCGCATCGCCGTGCGCCTGAACGGAACCTATACCGACACCAGCTTCAGCTTCCGCGGCGGCGCCCAGCTGGTGCGGGGCACGCCCTACATCCCCGCCAGCATCACCGCGCGCCGTCTGGCCGCCCAGTGCCCGGCGAACGCGGAATATTTCTGAAGAGGGCGGTAAAGCTCAAATTTCGTCATCCTCGCCCTTGTGGCGAGGATCCATAGACTCAGACGTCCGTTGTAAGCCTCGATCTGAAATCCGGCATCACCGGCTACACCGGGATCATGGATCCTCGCCGCAAGGGCGAGGATGACGGGTCTGGAAATAGCCGAGGTCGAAACAAAAAGGCCCCGGATCGCTCCGGGGCCTTTTCATTTGTTCGACGTCGCAGCTCAGGCGGCTTCGGCGGTCGGGATCGGCTTCTTGGCGCTGAGCGACTTGGCCAGCAGTTCGACGGCGGCGTCCTTGTCGATCTTGTTGGCGGCGGCGACTTCGCGGGCCATGCGGTCCAGGGCCGATTCATAGAGCTGGCGCTCCGAATAGGACTGTTCCGGCTGGGTGTCGGCGCGGTGCAGGTCGCGGACCACTTCGGCGATGGAGATCAGGTCGCCCGAGTTGATCTTGGCCTCGTATTCCTGGGCGCGACGCGACCACATGGTGCGCTTGATGCGGGCGCGGCCCTTCAGGGTGGTCAGGGCCTTGGTCACGACATCGTCGGCGGCCAGCGAACGCAGGCCCGCCGTCACGGCCTTCTTGGTCGGGACGCGCAGGGTCATCTTCTCATGGTCGAAGGTCACGACATAGACTTCCAGCGACATGCCGGCGACTTCCTGCGTCTCGATCGCGGCGACCTTGCCGACCCCGTGCGCGGGATAGACGACCGCGTCGCCAACCTTGAACTCCAGACCAGTCTTGCTCGTCATAATCGTCCTTTCCCGGTCAGGGCCGGGCGACGCGAAGGCGCAGAAAACGCAAACAGGATCTCACCCGCCGGATCGCTCCGTCGGAGGGGATGATGCTGAACGTCAAATGCGGAAACGGATCACCAAACCTCTGGCCGATCCCGTCTGTGGGCGGGATTCTGTCGCAAACACGGGCGGCGCGAAGTTTTCGCGGACCGCCCGATCCAATGAAACAGAACCTATCACAAATCTGCGGAATTTCAAAACGTCCACAAGGCGGACGCGGATTTGCGGCACGGCCGGGCCGGCCCCGAGCCTTGGCGTCAGGAGCCCTTGCCCGGTTTGGGGCTGAAGTATTTCTCGTACTTGCCGGTCTCGCGCTCGTACTGTTCGCGGTCGGCGGGGGGCGTGCCCTTGACGGTGATGTTGGGCCAGACCTTGGCGTATTCGGCGTTGACCTGCAGCCACTTGCCGTCGGGCTCGTCCTCGGTGTCGGGCACGATGGCGTCGACGGGACATTCCGGCTCGCACACGCCGCAATCGATGCATTCGTCAGGCGCGATGACCAGGAAGTTCTCGCCCTCGTAGAAGCAGTCCACCGGACACACCTCGACGCAGTCCATGAACTTACATTTCACGCAGGCGTCGGTGACGATGTAGGTCATGGGGCGAAAAACGGGTGTCGGTCTGTGGGCGGGAGGCCTGCGACATGGCGGCCACGCAACCAACTGTCAACAGCAGGGCTTAAGGCGAGAGCCGTTCTCAGGGTGAATGCAGCGACATCCACCGCGTCTTGACAACGGTCAGGCCTAATCGCAACTGTATTGATTGCATATCCGCCCTTCCATCACAGGATCTCCCCCATGCGCACGCCCTTCGTGAAATACGCCCTCGCCGGCGCCCTGGCGCTCAGCCTCGCCGCCGGCGGCGCGGTGGTCGCCCAAGCCGCCCTGACCAAGAACCCGGCCGAGGTCACGGCCGGCGACTACGACCTGGAATCCAGCCACGGCAAGATCACCTGGTCGGTCAATCACTTCGGCCTGTCGACCTATACGGGCCAGTTCGTCAACGTGAAGGCTCAGTTGAAGCTGGACCCGGCCAATCCGTCGGCCTCGACCCTGACCGCCACCATTCCGCTGACCGACGTGGCGCCCAATGACGACCGGCTGAAGGCCCACCTGCAGACCGCCGACTTCTTCGACACCGCCAATCATCCGACCGCGACCTTCGTTTCACGTTCGGTGACGGTCGATCCATCCGATCGCAACGAAGCGACGGTGGTCGGCGACCTGACCCTGAAGGGCGTGACCAAGCCGGTCACCATCGAGGTCGAGTTCAACGGCGCCGGAACCGTCATGGGCGCCTACAAGGCCGGCTTCGACGGCGAAGCGACCATCAAACGCTCGGACTTCGGCATCAACTACGCCCTGCCGGCCGTGTCCGACGAGGTGAAGCTGCACATCGAAGGCGAGTTCGTCATTCAAAAGTAAGGGCGTAGAGGGCGCGGGCCTCCTCGGCGGGTCCGCGCCTTTCACCCAGCGCCTCAACGCGCAGACTGACGACGCGCCCGTTCTGGGCGAAGGTCAGCAGGTCGCCGACGTGGACGCAGCGACTGGGCTTGTCCAGCCGTGTCTCGCGCCCGTGATGCGTCAGCCGCACCGCGCCGCGCTCGACCAGATCGGCCGCCAGCCCCCGCGTCTTCACGAACCGCGCGCGCCACAGCCAGATATCGATGCGGCAGGCGTCGTCGCTCAAGCCTTGGCCTTTCGGCGCGGGCGGCGGCGTTTGGGCCGGGGGGGCGGCGCCTCCGTCAGGGCCGCCAGCGCCGCGAACGGCGAATCCTTGATCGGCCTGGGCGCGGCGCCTGGCCTGTCGGGCTGGCGGGCGCGTTCGGTCTTCAGGGCGGCGATGACCTGTTTCGCCTGATCGGCGCGCCAGCCCAGTTCGGTCAGGGCTTCGTCGGACAGGCGTCCGTGATTGGCGGCGCGAAGTTCGGCCATCTTCTCCAGCGTCTCGACCGGCGCCAGCCAGCGACCCGCCAGACGCAGGCCGTGCGCCGACAACAGGCGCGGCGAGGGCGGCTCGACCGGGCCCGGGATCAGGTCCGGCGTCGCCGGGATCAGGGGCGCCGATACGAAGGCTTGCGCGAAATGTCGCGCGCGGGGCTTCTGCAGGCCCGGCAGCCAGACCGAATGAACCCCGACGCGGATGGCGAAGCTTTTCAGGGTGCGCCGCTCGACCTGGCTCAGGGCCGCCAGATCGCGTTCGACCTCGCGCCGGTCGATCAGGCCCCCGGCCTCGATCAGGCGAAAGGCGATGCCGCGCGGCAAACCCTTCAGGGCGCCGGTCTCCACCGCCTGACGCAGGCGGCGCAGATCACGCAGCGCCCGGCCCGCCTCGGCCGCCAGCCACGCCTCCAGCCGCCGCTGCGCCCGCTCGCGCGCCGGCGTGGGGCCAAGATCGCCCAGCAGCCGAACCTGGGGCGAAAACGGATCGGCGCCCTGCGGCGTCGCTGTGACCTGCGCCGTCAGCACGCCACGCCACAGCACCGCGCCGTCGGGCGTGACGGCAAAGGCGTCGTCCGTCTCGGCGGCCAGACGTCCCAGGCGGCGGTTGATCTCGGGCGTCACGGCGCGCACCGCCGCCTGGCGCAGGGTGCGGTCCTCCAGCGCCGACGAGCCCTTCTCCATCTGGAACCGCACGCCTTCCAGCTGGCCCACCACCTGACCCTCGACCGTCACTTCGCCGTCGTCGGCCACGCCTGCAAATGTGTCGTCGCGCACGTTCAGCGCTCGCATCAGGGCGGTGGTGCGGCGATCCACGAACCGCGCGGTCAGCCGTTCGTGCAGCACGTCGGACAGCCGGTCCTCCAGCGCGCGGGTCTTGTCGCGCCAGCCTTGGGCGTCATGAACCCAGTCGGGCCGGTTGGCGATGTAGGACAGGGTTCGCACCGCCGAAAGCCGCGCCGACAACTGGTCGATCTGGCCGTCGTCGCGGTCCACGAAGACGAAGCGCGGCGCCATCCAGTCGTCGGTCAGCCGCCCGCGCTTGCTGGTCAGGGCGGTGAAGACGTCCTTGGCCAGGCGGCTGTGCTCGTCCAGCGTCGTCTTCTGGAAGTCCGGCAGCTGACACGCCTCCCATAGCCGCATGATGGCCCCGCGCGACCGGCCGATGCGGGCGATCTCCTCGTCCTTGATCAGGCGGCGCAGCAGGGTCTCATCCAGCGCCTCGGCCGTCAGGCTGAGGCCCGACCTCTGGGGCGTCACCGTCAGCGACCGCAGCAGGTCGGGCAGGGTGTCGAAGTCCAGCCGGGCGTTCCTCCACTCCGCCGCCTCGACCGGATCGAACCGATGCTCGACCACCTGTTCGACCAGATCAGGGTCCAGGTCCTCGGCTTCGGCGGTCACCCCGAACGTGCCGTCGCGCAGGTGGCGGCCCGCGCGGCCCGCGATCTGGCCGATCTCATGGGCGTGCAGCCAGCGGGTGCGTCTGCCGTCGAACTTTCTCAGGCCCGCGAAGGCGACATGGTCCACATCCATGTTCAGCCCCATGCCGATGGCGTCGGTGGCGACCAGGAAATCGACCTCGCCCGACTGATACAGGGCCACCTGGGCGTTGCGGGTGCGGGGACTGAGCGAGCCCATGACCACCGCCGCCCCGCCGCGCTGACGTCGGATCAGTTCGGCGATGGCGTAGACCCGGTCGGTGGAGAAGGCGACGATGGCGCTGCGGCGGGGCAGGCGGGTCAGCTTCTTTGACCCGGCATAGGACAGGGTCGACAGGCGATCCCGCGTCACGATCTCCACGTCCGGGACCAGGCGGCGGATCAACGGCTCCATCGTGCCGGCGCCCAGGAACATGGTCTCGAACCGGCCGCGCGCGTGCAGCAGCCGCTGGGTGAAGACATGGCCGCGCTCGGGGTCGGCGACCAGCTGGATCTCGTCGATGGCCAGAAACTCGACCGACCGCTCCAGCGGCATGGCCTCGACCGTGCAGACGAAATAGTGCGGGCGCGTCGGGACGATCTTCTCCTCGCCCGTGATCAGGGCGACGGCGGCGGCCCCGCGCAGCCTGACGATCCGCTCATAGATTTCGCGCGCCAGCAGCCGCAGCGGCAGGCCGATCATGCCCGAGGCATGACCCAGCATCCGCTCGACCGCCAGATGGGTCTTGCCGGTGTTGGTGGGGCCCAGAACCGCGGTGACGCGCGATGGGGCCAGGCCTGCGGACCGGTCGCTCATGATTGCCCTAAGGTGGCGACGTTTCCCCTCCGGCTCAAGCGTCGCCTAGACGCATTCCGATCCGCACCAGGGTCGACAGGTTGGGGGCCTGCATCTTGGTCATCACCTTGGCGCGGAAAATCTCGACCGTGCGCGGACTGATCTCCAGCCGAAGGGCGATCTCCTTGTTGGAGCAGCCGTCGATCAGGGCGTCGAACACCTGGCGTTCGCGATTGGTCAGGGAGGCGAGGCGGCCCTGCGCCTCCTCGCGCGCGGCGCGTTCGGCCTCAAGCCCGCTCAGCGAGGCGATGCAGTGGCCGACGCTGTCCAGGATCTGTTGCGGATCGAACGGCTTTTCGATGAAGTCCGACACACCCGCCTTCATCAACTGGACCGCCAGCGGCACATCGGCGTGGCCGGTGATGACGATGACCGGCCAGCTGTCGCCGCGCACGGCCTTCAACCGCCGCACCAACTCCGGCCCCTCGATCCCCGGCATCCGAACGTCGGTGACGACGCAGGCGCTGGCGTCGGTCGGCAGGTCGGCCAGAAAATCGTCGGCGCTGGCGAAGGCGCGGGCGCGATACCCGGCGCCGCGCAACATCAGGGTCAGGGCGTCGCGCATGGCGGGGTCGTCGTCTACGATGAAGACGGAATGCGGGGTCATGGGATGTCAGACTCCGTGGGGCGTGACAGTCGAAAGGTGAAACAGGCGCCCCCGCCCTGCGGACGGCTGACGACCAGGGCCGAGCCGTGGCTCTCGACGATGGAGCGGGTGACGGACAGGCCCAGACCCATGCCGCCGGTCTTGGTCGAGTTCATCGGGTCGAAGATGCGGTCCATCAGATCGTCGGGAATGCCCGGCCCATTGTCTCGCACCGCAAGCTCGTAGCCTTCGGAACCCAGCGACCGCCCGATCACCGTCACACGACCTTCTTCGCGGTCGATGACCGCATCCACGCCGTTTCGGATCAGATTGGCCAGGGCCTGCTGCAACTGGATGCGGTCGGCCAGCACATGGTCGTCCGCTCCATCGGTCTCGATGCGAATGGCGACGCCGGTGTCCTGGCCGATCAGGGCGATCACCGGCTCCAGGTCGCGGATCATCTGTGCGGCCCGCTCTTCGGTGAAGGCGCGCGACCCGTTGGAGATCATCTCGCGCATCCGCCGGATGATGTCGCCCGCGCGCAGCAGCTGGGCCTTGGCCAGGTCCAGGGTGTTGACGGTCGGTTCGGCTGCGGGGCCGATCCGGGCCAGATCGGTCCGGCCGGCGTGCAGATAGACGGCGGCGGCGCTGAGGGGCTGATTCAACTCGTGCGCCAGCGTTGCGGCCATTTCGCCCATGGAGTTCAGACGCCACACGCTGCTGAGGCGGTCGTTCAACTCGCGTTCCTGGCGTCGGGTCGCCTCGGCCTGGCTCTGGTCCGTCAGGGTCAGGACGATCCGTTCCGGCGCGGCGTCGTCGGCCAGCCTGTGCGCGTCGATCGTCAGACGGACCGGCTCCTGGCCCGCGCGCGCGATCAGCCAAAGCCGGGACGCCTCTTCGCCCCGCGCCGAACCGTCCGCCGGCGTCGCGTCGAAACCGGGCGCCAGATCGTCGAAGCGCCGCCCGACGGCTTGTCGCAATTCAAGACCCAGCAGCGCGGCGGCGCTTCGGGTGATGCGCCGAATCCGACCGTCATCGTCCAGAGTGACCACCGACATTGAGCCCAGAATGGTGGTCAGCAGCGTCTTGCGATGCGCCAGGTTGCGGGCCAGGGTCTCGGCCGCATCGCGCGACGCCCGCAGGCGGCTGCACGCCTCCGCCACGGCCAGGGCGACCAGGGCGAACAGGCCGGCGTTCGCCGCCGTATCCACCACCCCGCCCCGTCTGACGGTCAGCTCGATCCCGACGATGGCCAGAATGATCGACAGGAAGACCGAGCTGCGCGGCGCCAGAAGGGCGGTGATCATCACCGCCGGAACCATCGGCAGATAATAGAATTTGGCGACCGGCTCGAGCGCCAGCCTCAGTCCCATCGCCGCCAGTACGCTGGTGCAGGCGATCAAGGCGCCGCCCTGCCAGGTGTTCGCAAGGCGAAGGTTCAGAAAACCCCGCGCGCCAGCGTGAGGCAAGCGCAGGTCGCTTCTATCAGGGCTCATGCTGGCGGACGCAAAACAGCCGGGCGCTCCCTTCGCCGTCTTTTCGGCGCATTTCGGTATAGGTCATCGGAGTATGCGGGGAAATACGTAATCGTCGGAGTTGACGTCTCTGCGCGCCCTTGGTGCGCGGATGGGTGGTGAGGCCGCCAAGCCGGTATGCGACTGCGTAGTTCTATGCAGGGCCGAAATTCCTCTCGGCATTAATCATCGCCTCACCCTTGGAAAGCATATTGCGAGGGTTCCAGGGGCTTTCGATCGTGCGTCGCCAAACCATTGCAATCTCTGCGGTCGTCGTCGGCGCCGTTTTCGCGTTTCCCCTTGTCCTTCAGGCGCAATCCCTTTCGGGCGAGGCGGGTATCGCCAGCCAGTACGTCGGCAAGGGCCTTGGCAAGAGCGATGGCGACATCGCGCCCTTCGCCAAGGTCGAGGTCGGCTTGGGCCAGGGCTACGCCGGCGTCTTCGCGTCGGACGCGGCCGGGTCGCAGGGCTATGACATGGAAATCATCTCGACGGTGGGCTGGCGGCCGAAGGCTGTGGGTTTCGCCTTCGACCTGGCCGTCATGAACCGCGACCTGCCGGGCAGCCGCGCGGGGGTGGACGCCAACTATTGGGAATATCAGGCGGACGCCGCTCGCAAGCTGGGCCCGGTCGCCACGCGGCTGCGCGTCAACTATTCGCCCGATGGGTTCGCCGCGACCAAGGCCGCCTGGTGGCTCGAGCTTCAGGGCGCCGTCGCCATGTCCTCCGCCACCAAGGTTTCGGCCGCCGTCGCCAACCGGATGGCGGACGGCGGGGTCGATTACAACGCCTGGAACCTGGGCGCCAAACACCGTCTGACCGACGCCGTCGCCCTTGATCTGCGCTGGTACGACACCGACCGCCACCGCGCGGGCGAGCCCTATGAGGGCCGCCTCGTGGCCTCCGCCGCCTATTCGTTCTGATCGACCCAGTCAGGGGATATTGAGTTGAAGCTTATCGAAAACATGCCGGTCGGCCGAAAGCTGTTCACGGCCTTCGCCCTTGTGCTGGCGACCATCGCCGTGATGGGCGTGGTCATCGTCGCCAGCCTGGTCAGGATCAATACGGCCAGCGATCAAAGGACGTTGGAGAACAAGGCGATCCGCGACGCCGCCGCCGCCGAGTTCTATGTCACGCGCCAGGAAAACGCCTTCCGTGGGTATCTTCTGTCCGAGGATCCCTACTATCGTCAGCGGGTCGATGAGCATCGCGCCAAGTTCCTGGCGGCGATGGAGGAACTACGCGCCGAACTCTCCGGCCAACGCGAGGAGCCGATCGACCGGGCCATCCAGGCCAACACCATATGGTACGAAAAGGTCGTGGTGGCGGGATCGGCGATGATGGCGGATGGCCGCAAGGCCGAGGCGCTTGGTCTTGTGGGACGCAAGGGTCTGGCCGACACCTATCTGGCGCCGCTGGAGACCGCGATCGACGAAATCAAGGAAGCGAACGCTGCTGCGGTCGAGACGGCGCGGCAAGCGCAGTCGCAGGCCGCCAAGGCCGCCATGGCCGCCGTCGTCGTCGGCTTGATCGCCGCCCTGCTGATCGCCCTGGCGGCGGGCTTCCTGACCACGCGCGCGATCGTGCGTCCGCTGCTCGTGATCATCGGCCATATGCAGAAGCTGATGGCGGGCGACACCGGAATCCAGGTTTCCGGGGCGAACCGCAAGGATGAGTTCGGCAGGATGAGCCAGGCTGTCGTGGCCTTCCGCGACGCCGCCGTCGAAAAAATCCGCATCGAACAGGAAGCCCTGGCCCAGCGTTCGCTGAGCGAGCAGGAGCGGGCGGCCAACGAGGCGGAGAAGGCTCGGATCGCGGCCGAGGACAAGGCGGCCCTGGAAGCCCTGGCGACCGGTCTGTCGGCCATGGCGAACGGCGATCTGACGCATCGCTTCACCCTGGAGGTGGCGCCGCGCGCCGAGCGGTTGAAGTCCGATTTCAACGCCGCCATCGCCCAGCTTCAGGGCGCGGTGTCTGTGGTCGTCGCCAATGTGGCGGGCATCCGCTCGGGCGCGGGCGAGATCAGCCAGGCCGCCGACGACCTGTCGCGCCGCACCGAACAACAGGCCGCCAGCCTGGAAGAGACCGCCGCAGCCCTGGATCAGATCACCGCCACGGTGAACAAGACCGCCTCGGGCGCGCGCCAGGCGTCGGATGTCGTCCAGGCCGCGCGCGGCGACGCCGAGAAAAGCGGCGTGGTGGTGCGCGACGCCGTCTCCGCCATGACGGCCATCGAGACCTCCTCGTCGCAGATCAGCCAGATCATCGGGGTGATCGACGAGATCGCCTTCCAGACCAACCTTCTGGCCTTGAACGCGGGAGTGGAGGCGGCGCGGGCCGGCGACGCCGGTCGCGGCTTCGCGGTCGTGGCGTCGGAAGTTCGCGCCCTGGCCCAGCGTTCGGCCGAGGCCGCCAAGGAGATCAAGACCCTGATCTCGGCCTCGACGGGCCAGGTCGGCGCGGGCGTCAAACTGGTCGGCGAGACCGGGGAGGCGCTGCAACGGATCGTGGACCGGGTCGCCGAGATCGACAGCCTGGTCACCGAAATCGCCGCCTCGGCCCAGGAGCAGGCCGTCGGCCTGGCCCAGGTCAATACGGCCGTGAACCAGATGGATCAGGTCACCCAGCAGAATGCCGCCATGGTCGAACAGTCCACCGCCGCCAGCCATTCGCTGGCCCAGGAAGCGGAAAGCCTGCAGGCCTCGGTGGCCCAGTTCCGCGTCGGCGAAAGCCCGTCGCGGATGGCCCCGGTCGCACCGCCGCGCGCATCCGCCCCGTCCGCGCCCAGCCGAATGGTCGCCGCGCTGAAGACCCTGGGACGCGGCGGCGCCGCCCTGAAGCCGCAACCCGCGCCCGCCGAAGATGGATGGGAGGAGTTCTGATGGCCGATGTCCTGGTTCTTCCCGAAATCCTGGACCTGAAGGCGGCGGCGCCGCTGAAGGCCGAACTTGTGGCGCGACGCGGCCAGGACCTGGTGCTGGACGCCTCCGGCGTCCAGCGGCTGGGCGGCCTGTGCCTTCAGGTGCTGCTGTCGGCCGCCCGGACCTGGGCCGCCGATGGCGTCAACCTAAGGTTAGGTTCTGTGTCGCAACCTTTGGGCGAACAATGGGCGGCGTTCGGCGCGCCCGATCTGATCAACGAGGGGGCTCAAGCGTGACCAAGACCGTTCTGACGATCGACGATTCGCGCACCATGCGCGACATGCTGCTGATGGCGTTGGAGGATGCGGGCTATACCGTGATCCAGGCCGTGGACGGGATCGACGGTCTGGAGACCCTGGCCGCGCGGGGCGCCGACGTCGTCATCACCGACATCAACATGCCGCGCATGGACGGGTTCGGGGTGATCGAGGGGGTGCGCGCCGACCCGAACCACCGCGCCACCCCCGTCCTGGTCCTGACGACCGAAAGCGATGTGGAGAAGAAGGCGCGCGCCCGCGCGGCCGGCGCCACGGGCTGGATCGTCAAACCCTTCGACCCCGCAAAGCTGGTCGACGCCGTCCGCCGCGTCGCGGCCTGATCGACACGCCCGCCGGACCCGCAATCAATGGACGCCTTCGAAGCCATCAAAGCCACCTTCTTCCAGGAATGCGACGAACTGCTCGCGGACCTGGAGGCCAAGCTGATGCTGCTTGAGCAGGGGCGGACGGACCTGGAGACGATCAACGCCGTCTTCCGCGCCGTCCACTCCGTCAAGGGCGGGGCGGGGGCCTTCGGGCTGGAGGCGCTGGTCCGGTTCGCCCATGTGTTCGAAACCCTGATTGACGAGTTGCGCGCGGGCCGCAAACCCTGCGACGCGATCACGATCAAGACCCTGCTGCGCGCCTCCGACGTGCTGGCCGACCATATCCAGGCCGCCCAGGGGCTGATCCCGCCGGTGGACGAGGCGCGCTCGGCCGCCCTGGTCGCGGAATTGGAGGTCCTGACGCATGGTGGCGAGGCTCCGCCGCCGGTCATGGAGGAAGACGACGACTTCGGCTTCACCCCCATGGCCTTCGACATGGCGCTGGACGAACCCGCCGCGCCCCTGGACGCCGCACCGGCCGGGTGGCGCGTCGTGTTCAGGCCGATGGGGCGGATGTACGCCAACGCCAACGAGGCGGGCCTGCTGTTGCGCGAACTGGGACGGCTCGGCCCGACCCAGGTCAGCCTGGACGACAGCGCGGTTCCCACGCTGGACGCCCTGTCGGTCGAGGAGGGCTGCCTGACCTGGACCATCGACCTGTCGGCCGATGTGGACGAGGCCGCCGTGCGCGAGGTCTTCGACTTCGTGGAAAGCGACTGCGACCTGACCGTCACGCCGCTGGGCGAGGCGCCCGACGCCGCCCTTGTGTTCGAGGACGAGCCGGCCGCGATCCGGCCCGCCGCCGACGATCTGGACATCGCCGCCCTGCTGGCCCGCGCCACCGGCGCCGTCGCTGAAATCGCCCCCGAAGCGGCGCCCGAAGCCCCTCCCGAAATCGCGGCCTTCGTCCCGCCCGCGCCGGAACCGGCGACGGCCCCGGCC